>SKON01000069.1 GCA_007120035.1 Myxococcales bacterium | reverse complement strand
TGATCACCTGGAAATCGCCGGGTTGTCTTGGCTGGGCTCCCGCGGGCAGGGGTAGATCGGGCCGACGAAGCTGGGTGTAGTAGTCCGAGTCGGGGTTGACGGGGTCGAACTCGAGCTCCGGATTGCCATCGAAGTCAGTGTCGATCTTGACCCTGTACTTTTCCAAGAGCAACTGGTCTCCGGCCCGAGACTGGGGATGCCCGGTCTGGAGTTGCAACCGCGTCGACTCCCACTGGTCCGAGGTTTGGTAGGCCCCCTGTTGGACTGTGTCACCGCTGGCGGGGGAGAGGTCGACCCACTCCCCGGTGTTGGAAAACACCACATGGATATTGCCATGATGCAAGAGGGGACTCTGAAAGGAGTTGAAGGACTTCTCAAAGGAGCGTCTCCACAGCACCTCGCCGGTCTTGGGATCGAGAGCCAGGAGTCCGAACCCTTCCTGGGTCTCATGATCCTGGGCGACGACGACACCGCCAAAGATCGCCGGCAGAGTGTCGGTGACTCGCACGCAATTGCGCTGCCACACCAGCCTGGGTTCTCCCTGGTCGTCGAACTCATAGCGCCGGACCTCGGGAAATCCGGCGACGATGCAGGCTTCCCACTGTCCGAGACGATCCCGTTCAATCCGCAGAAACCGACCATCTCTGGCGTTCCAGATAGGCTGATTGCTCACCCGCTCGGACCTGGGAGTTCGGAACACTAAGTGGATGAGGGCCAGGGGCAGCAATGTCACGGCGACCATGAGGCCGGCGATCAACAAGACCATGTCCATCGGCATACCGCCGACGAGGGCGAACGCCCCAATCACGGCAACGTTGAAGGCGAGTAGAATGAAAAGTCGCTTCCTCACGATCTGACTCCGTACGAACTCAATTACTTCAATACATCGTTCCAGCTACGTCGTTCCCGGCCGCGGGTGGCTTCTAATTGCTCACGGTGTTGCTGCTCCAGCTTCTTCGAGAGAGCCCCACGGTATTGATAGGAGCGGACCAGGCTGATGATTCCCACAAACAAGCCCCATGCATAGAAGAAATAGCCCCCGAAAGGAACCCACTCGGCGATGGCTTGATTCTCAGGGTCCACGAGCGCCCCGATCGGGAACATGATCAAACACAGGGAGACGAGGGACAGAAAGAACACATGCCACAACTGAACCCCTGTGACATGTTTCAGAGCAGCCACCCCCAGAGCTGCTGCGATAGCGGAAAAAAGGGCAATTTCCAGCATATGCTGTCCTGCATGGCGAGGTGAACTGTCGAACTGCGGGACCGTGAACGGACAGACCGATAGCCCTATTCCCAAATCGTTCTGCAGATTCGCTCTTTCAGACTTGACTCTCAATGAGCCTTTCGTTACTTCGTGTAACAAGACTCATCTAACCTACCTCCTGCTGATTCGATGGTCCCAGTCATCGCTCTGGGACCGATGCCCGGAGACGAACCGATGGAAAAAAGACTCCTCGCCATCCATGCCGTCCAGGGCGGCGGCGATGTGGGGCGATGACTCGCGGATTCGGAGCAGGTCGGGGTCGGTGATCTCCAGCCGCTCCACCTCTCCCTCACTCTCGGGAGCGCCCGAGGTCGCGGCGAACCGGTCCTCCTGGGGCTCAATGTTCAGGGCGTCTCGGATCTTACGCCATGCCTCGGGGGCCGAGGTCTCGCTGAAGGCGCTCATCTGAAAGGACGTGCACTCCTGGCCCGGGTAGTGCTCGAGGTAGAGGCTCAGCATCCGGAAGAAGGAGGTCGCCCAACCATAGGCGTGCCCCTCGAACTGGTCGTCCCAGTCGTCGGTGTCGGCGAACCATCGATGGACCACCCGGACCACGCAGGTGTCGCCGGACCGGGACTCCACGGTCCACTCCGTAGCGACGTTGTCGGGCTCCGCCTCGGACTCGCCGGCGGCCTCGGCGGTGAAGCTTCGGGGCGGGTTCCACTGGGTGATCGTCGAGACCGCTGTCATCCCGGGACCGAAGTGGGTCTTCGTCGTTCCGCCTTCCCTTCCGTCGACCTCGCTGGGGACAAACCAGGAGGAGATCCCCTCCCCCGTGGCGATGGCCTCCCACACTTGCTCCGGGGAGCCGGGGACCTCAACTTCTGCGGATACGGACCGCTGTCCGTCTTTGTCTTTTTTGACCGGCATTACGCCTCCTTGGTTTCGTCGTCGTTGGGTAGCGGGTGAGACATCAGGATCAGGCGATGTGGGCGCGCGCCCGGGGCAGACTCGTCGTGGTACTTCGCGACCAGGCGGTTGATCTCTTCCGTCAGCTCCCGGGTGAACTCGGCTCGGTCCCGGGCAGATCGGAAGGAGATCGTCGTGTCCACGGAGAGGGTGGCCAGGTGCTTGCCGGCGTCGGTGGCGCGGCGGTAGAGGTCGCCGAGCTCGCGGACCACCCGGGCCGCCAGGGCGACGAGGTAGCTGGCGGCGAGTCGGTCCATCTCCTGGGTGGGGTCGGCGGCGACTGGGCCCAGGGCGGTGGGGGAGACCACGTAGGAGGGAGCCGTGGCGACGAGGCGGCGCTCCGTGAGGCCCCCCCAGCGCTTGGTGTCGGCGACGGACACCAGTCCGTGATCCTCCAGGGTCCTCAGGTGGTAGTTCACCTTCTGGCGGCTCAGGCCGACTCGTTCGGCGAGCTTGGCGGCCGAGGCGGGCTGGCGGAGCTCGGAGAGGAGGCGGTTTCGGATCGGGTCGAGGGCCACCGTGGCGGCGGCGGGATCGTCGATGATGTGTACGTCCATGAGGTTCGTCATGGGCTGAGT
>SKON01000336.1 GCA_007120035.1 Myxococcales bacterium | reverse complement strand
GTTGTGACTGTCCCGGGCCACTCTGCGCCGCCTTCGCCTCCCTTCAGGAATGCGCTATCACGTGTGCTGACGAGGGGTGGTGTCGACCAGAGGCTATGCCCGAGCATTTCCCAGGTGGCCTATGCCCCGACGAGACCTGTACCCAGCAACTCGGTGAATTGGGTAGTTGTGTCCACGGGCCAGAGGATCCGACCACGCATTTTGAGGGACTTTTGGAATCCCACAACACTGCGTGCTTTGAGAACAACGGTGTGGCGATTCCGTGCGAGATCTTCTGTTACGGCAGTGGAGGCTGGTGTTGCCGACACACACCAACGGTGTTTGGCGACTTAGATGAGGAATACCTTCTCGACCTCTGCAGGCTCTCCCTGCTGCGGAGGACCCGCAACACTTGGTGTATGATCTACGATCCCTAGTAGGAACCCAACTCAGCGTGTAACCCGCCGACACCATCACTGTTGGCAACCCGCCCCGCCCCAACTATCCTTGTCCTCATGGACAACCACACACAGCCCCTGATCGACCGGATCCGAACCTCCATCATCGGCGACGACCGGGTCATCGACGGCCCCTACGGGCCCCGGCGCCTCACCTACGCCGACTACACCGCCTCCGGTCGGTCCCTGACCTTCATCGAGGACTACCTCCGCCACGAGGTGATGCCCCTCTACGCCAACACCCACACCGAGACCTCCGGCACGGGCCTGCAGACCACTCGCCTCCGCGCCGAGGCTCGCCGGATCATCCGCGACGCCGTGGGCGGCAACGACGACGACGTGGTCCTCTTCTGCGGCTCCGGCGCCACGGGAGCCATCAACAAGATCATCGACATCCTCAACCTCCGCCTCCCCCCGGACCTCGACGCTCGCCACCAACTCTCCCAGCAGATCCCCCCCGAGGAGCGACCCGTCGTCTTCATCGGCCCCTACGAACACCACTCCAACGAGCTCCCCTGGCGAGAGTCCCTGGCCGACGTGGTCGTGATCGCCGAAAACGCCGACGGCCGCATCGACCTCGACATGCTCGAGGAGAAGCTCCAGGAGTTCGGCGATCGCCCCCTGAAGATCGGCAGCTTCTCCGCCGCCTCCAACGTCACGGGCATCGGCTCGGACACCCGCAACACCTCCGCGATCCTCCACCGCCACGGCGCCCTTTCGTTCTGGGACTTCGCCGCCGCCGGCCCCTACGTCCAGATCGAGATGAACATGGCCGACGACGGCCCCGACGGCCACCTGGTCTACAAAGACGCCATCTTCCTCTCTCCCCACAAATTCATCGGCGGCCCCGGCACCCCGGGGATCCTCGTGGTCAAACGAAACCTCCTGACCAACCGGGTCCCCACGGTCCCCGGCGGCGGCACCGTGGCCTACGTCAACTCCGAGCAACACCGCTACCTCGACGACCCGGTCCACCGCGAAGAGGGGGGCACCCCGGCGATCCTCGAGAGCATCCGCGCCGGTCTCGTCTTCCAGCTCAAGGAGGCCGTCGGCCCGGCCATCATCAAGGAGCGAGAGCGCGACTTCGTCCAGCGGGCCATCGCCTCCTGGAGCCAGAACCCGAACCTCCACATCCTGGGGAACCTCGACGCCTGGCGCCTCTCCATCGTCTCCTTCATGATCCGCTACGAAGACCAGTTCCTACACCATAACTTCGTCGTCGCCCTCCTCAACGACCTCCTGGGCATCCAGGCCCGGGGCGGCTGCTCCTGCGCCGGCCCCTACGGACACCGCCTCCTCGGCATCGACCTGGAGACCAGCCGGGAGTTCGAGCGGGAGATCCTCCGGGGCTGCGAAGGCGTCAAACCCGGATGGGTCCGCCTGAACTTCAACTACTTCATCTCCGAGACCACCTTCGAGTTCCTCCTCGACGCCGTCCACCTCATCGCCAACCAGGGCTTCAAGCTCCTCCCGGACTACCAATTCGTGCCCGAGCGCGGCACCTGGCGACACCGAGCCGGCCGCCCCGACCCACCCTTAAGCCTCTCGGACATCTCCTACGATCACGGCCGCATTCAGTACCCGGCCCGCCGGATCACCGAACCGGAGTCCGTGCTCTCCTCCTACCTCGACGAGGCTCGCCGGATCTTCGCCGAGGCCCAAGAGCAACCCCGCACGCCCCTGGAGGATCCGCCCCTCTCCGAGGACTTCCAGACCCTCCGGTGGTTCCCCTTGCCTTCAGAGATCCGCCTCTAACCGCCTCGCTGAGCAGCCTCACTCGCAGCGACACCCTCGAAGGGTCACGGTCCCGAAGTTCCCCGTGCTCGTATCCTTATCGGTTCCCTCGTGCACGGTCTTCTCGAAGGCCCGCAGCGCACATCCCCCGTCGGTGGTCGTGTCCAACCCGATCCGCACCGTGTACTGCGCCCCCTCTCGCTCATAGGTCTTGGAGATCCGCGACAGGTCCATGACCTCCTCGGCGTCGGACTGCTGCACCTCAAAGGGCATATTCTTCTCCTGAAACTCCTCGAGGGCGTTGATGATCCCATCCCGGCACGCGTCGGTCCGAGAGTCCATCCGAATCTCCCCCACAGGTCGGTCACACCCCGCGACCATCAGGCACATAAACCCCACTATCGCGAACGTCCAGATTCTCCCGTGCATAGGTTCCTCCTGCTCTAATCGTCATGACGGGGCAGATCGTAGCGAAAACCCACCGCAATTCCCAGCCCACCACTTCCGCCTTGCCCCCACCTCCCACCGCGCTTACACTCCCCCCACCCGCAGTAAAATCCAACCCAGCGCTATCCCCAGGTCGTCTCGCAGCAGGGGGCTGTTGATCCCAATCACGACGAGGACCGACCTGCTATGAAATCTCAGAGCACCTTTACCCCTTCTCTCCACCCCACCGCCCAGGCCCCGGAGCCCATCGAAGAAGGCCGCCTCCGCTCCATCAACCCCTCGGACGGCACCCTCCTGGGCGACGTGGAGCTCGTCACCCCGGAGTCCATCCCCACCCTCGTGGAGCGCGCCCAGGAGGCTCAACGAGCCTGGATGCGCCGCCCCCTCTCCACCCGTATCCAGCGCGCCCGCCGCCTCACCCAGGACATCCTCAACTGGCGAGCCGAGCTCCTCGACCTCCTCGCCGACGAGACCGGCAAGTCCCCCGTCGAGGCCCGACGGGAGCTCTGGAACGCCTGTGAAGAACTGGCGGACATCACCAGTAAAGCCCCGGAGTCACTCGGCGAAAGTCGCTCCAGCCGGTGGTCTGGCGGCCAACCTCAGACGGTCCGGTGGCGACCCCGAGGCGTGGTCCTGGTCCTGGCCTCGGCCTACTCCCCGCTCCACACAGCACTGGCCCCCATGGTGGCCGCTCTGGTCGCCGGAAACGCCGTGATCGTCGTCCCCGACGACCGGTCGCCCTTGACGGCTCACTCCCTGGTCAACGTCGCCACCTCGGCGGGCATCCCCGATGCCCTCGTCCAGGCCGTCGCCGGCGGTCCCGCCGTGATCGACGCCCTGGCCAACCAGGCCGACGCCATCGTCTCCTATGGCTCCGCCGTCCTCACCCGCCGCCTCAGCCGCGCTCAGAGCGCTCGGTTCATCCCCCTCCTGGGGCGGTGGCCCACGGGCGACGTCGTCGTCGTCCTCAGCGACGCCGACCTGGAACACGCCGCCCGCTCCGCCGTCCAGGCGTGCTGCATCGGCAGCGGCCGCGGCTACCGAAGCCCCGCCCGGATCTACGTCCAGGACACCGTGATCGATCCCTTCCTGGACGCCGTCGTCGAGGAAGTGGGCCGCCTGCGCACCCCCCGGGGCTCGGCGGGCACCGTCTCGGCGCCGGAGAGCACCGGGCCTGTGGGACCCCTCTTCGACTCCGAGGATCTCCACCGCCTGGAGTCCCTCGTGGAGGGCGCCATCTCCGCCGGGGCCCGGCTCGTCGCCGGCGGCCGCAAGCGTCCTCGGAGCCGGGGCTACTTCTTCGAACCCACGATCCTCTCCCACGTCGACGAGGAGATGGCCCTCTGGCAGCAATGCCCTCCGGGACCGCTGATCACCCTGGCCACCTTCAGCGCCCCCGCCGAGGCGGTCCTACGGGTGAGGAGCCTCCCGGGCTACGGCCAGGTCGCCCTCTTCTCCAAAAGCCGATCCGTGATCGACGACCTGGCTCGCCGCCTCGACGCGCCGTTGGTCGGCGTGAACGCCATCTTCGACGAACTCCCTGCCGCCTCGGACCCCGTCGCTACCTCACTCCAGGGCCCCACGGATCCCGTCGGGGCTCACCGGCTCCAGGCCCTCTCCCACCGGGTCGTCCTCCTGGAGAACCGCCTGGATCGCATCCACCTTGCGCTCCGCCGGCGCTCCGAGGGACAGCTCTTGCGGGCGATGGACTCCGCCCTGGCCCTCTTCCACCGCCAGGGCCTGCTCCGCCGCACCGCCGAAGCCCTTTGGCCACCGCGGTAAACTCTGTACACATCCGCCCGGGGGCGATACACTGACGATCGCCCTCGGGCATACCCGTGAGGCTCCCATTCCGTACGTCTCTTGAGGCTTCCCCCATGGAAGAAAAACTCGACCTCGCCAGAGAACTCCTCCAACGCATCGAGGAGACCGACGGTGAGGATCGCTATCGCAGCTTTCGCGATCAGCTCTATGGCCTGGGCTCGGTGATCATCCCGGTCCTCCGGGAGAACCTCACCCACCGCAACTACCTGCGCCGCATGGCCGCCGCCACCAACCTGGGCCGCCTGGGCCACAAAGACTCCGTCCCCGAGCTCGTCCGCCTCCTCAACGACCCCCAGGCCGGCGTCCGCGAGATGGCCCTCTTCGCCCTGGGGATCCTCGGCGACTCCACGGTCACCGAGGCCGTCCTCCAGGCCCTCAACGACTACGACGCCGACGTCCGATACCGGGCCCTCGTGGCCCTCGGCGACCTCAACTACGCCCACCTCGAGGAAGTCCTGATCCGGTGCATGGGCGACGAGTCCTACGGCGTCCGCGAGCAAGCCCTCTCCCAGCTCCGCATCGTCGGCACCCCGGAGTGCCTCCCCGTCGTCCTAAAGGCCCTCCTCGAGCGAGAGCTCGACATGCAACGCGGCGCCGAGGAGATCCTCGACCGCCTCGTCCCTCGCCTCACCCGCGACCACTACCGCAAGATCCCCCAGCAGCTCACCCCCCGTGAGCGCCGCCTGATCCTCAACTACCTGGAGAGCCGCAACCTCCAGGAGGTCTACGGCACCCTCTGGCAACGCCTCCAGCTGGTCAACCGATCCGAGAGCCCCAGCCGGGGCCTCGACAAATACGGCCGCCTCCTCCAGACCGACGACGAGCTCCCCTTCCTGATGCGAGCCCACGGCCGCGACGAGACCGTCGGCACCCTGGTGGACCACTTCTCCGAAGAGGGCACGACCCGCAGCATTCTCCTCGTCGGCGAGGCCGGCGTGGGCAAGACGGCGATCATTCACGAGATGGTCCACAAGCTGCGCGACGCCGAGGAGACCTGGCAGATCCTGGAGACCAACACCAGCGAGCTCATCAGCGGCACCCGCTACCTCGGTGACTGGGAGACCAAGCTCAAGGAGATGGCCGAGGCCATCCTCAAGCACGACCGGGTAATCCTCTACGTCACCAACCCCAACGACATGCTCGGCGCCGGCGCCCACTCCAAGAGCGACGAGAACTTCGCCGACTTCTTCAAGCCCTACCTCCAGCGGGGCCAGCTCCGCATGATCGCCGAGTGCACCGAGGACGACCTGAAGAACGGCCTGACCCGGGACCCCGGATTCTTGCGCCTCTTCCGCCAGGTCAAAGTCCAGCCCATGGACGACCACGAGACCCTCGAGGTCCTCACCCGACGCCTCGACGACATCGATCTCCGCGACGAAGACCGCGCGATCCGCGTCGAGCCCGGCTGCCTCGAGCAGGTCCTCGACTTCGCCGAGAGCTTCTACACCCGCAGCTCCCCCCCGGGCCGGGCCTGCGACCTCATGGACGCCCTCGTGGACTACACCTTCCGCCAGGACGACGGCGAGGGCGACTTCGTGCTCTCCGTGGAGAATATCCCGCCCTGTTTGGCAGAGGTCACGGGCATCAGCCTCGACCTCCTGGACGACACCATCCCCCTCGATCTCGACGACACCCGGTCCTGGTTTCTGGAACGCCTCATCGACCAACCCCACGCCGTGGAAGCCCTCGTCGACCGCCTGGCCCTCATCAAAACCGGCATGGGCGACCCCGACAAACCCCTGGGTGTCTTCTTCCTCGTGGGCCCCACGGGCGTCGGCAAGACCTACTTCACCAAGCTCGTCGCCGAGCGCCTCTTCGGCTCTCAGAAGCGAATGGTCCGATTCGATCTCAGCGAGTACCAGGGCCGCTTCGCCATCGAGAAGCTCATCGGCTCTCCCCACGACAAAGATCGGGAGGGCCTCCTCACCGAGGAGATCCGCAACCACCCCTACTCGGTGATCCTCTTCGACGAGTTCGAGAAGGCCGATCCCGACATCTTCAGCCTCTTTTTGCAGATCCTCGACGAAGGCCGCCTCACCGACGCCCGGGGACGCACCACGGACTTCCGCCAGACCCTGATCTTCTTGACCAGCAACCTCGGGGCCTCCCGGGCCAGCATCCAACCCCTGGGCTTCGGCGCCGACCGAGAGCAGATGGGCGGCCAGATCCAGCGCAAGCTCGACGAGTTCTTCGCCCCCGAGTTCCTGAACCGCCTCGACGACATCCTGATCTTCCACCCCCTCTCCCGGTCCGCCATGGACCGCCTCGTCGACATCGAGCTCGACCGGGCCGCCGTCCGCCGGGGCTTCCGCCGCCGCCACCTCACCCTCTCCGTGAACAACGACGTCCGACGGTGGCTCGAGGAGCACGGCTTCAGCCACCGCTTCGGCGCCCGGAAGCTCAAACGGACCATCGAGAAGCACCTCCTCACCGCCATCAGCCGGGCCCTCCTCAAAGAGTCGGACCCCGTGGAGAACCGCGAGATCCTCCTCTCTCTCGACGAGGGCGAACTCCAGGTCACCATCGGCGATCCCCCTTCGACCTCGTCGGCCCCGAGCCTCCCCCGGGAGCCCCGCAAGCCCAGCCGGCTCGAGTCCCCCTGAGCCACTCCCAAACCACCCCATGAAACGCCTCCAACGCTTCTGCGAAGAGCGCTCCCTTCCCCTGACCAGCGAAGCCCTCGAGCGCTTCATCGCCTACCGGGACCTCCTCCTCCGGTTCAACGAGGCCATGAACCTCATCGGCCCACTCTCCGCCGACGAGGTCGAGGTCGAGCTCCTCCTCGACAGCCTCGTCCCCGCCGCCGCTCGTCAGCCCCGCGGCCCGATCCTCGACGTCGGCACCGGCGCCGGCCTCCCCGGCATCCCCCTGAAGCTCCTCTACCCCGACCTCCCCATCACCCTCGTCGAGCCTCGCCAGAAGCGCTCCACCTTCCTCAAGATCTGCGCCCACCGCCTGGAGCTACAGGACACCACCATCACCCGCGCCCGCATCGAGGACCTCCCCCCGGAGCCCTTCGACTTCGTGATCTCCAAGGCCTTCCAGCCCCCCCTGAACTGGCTCCACACCGCCTCGGCCTGGATCGCCGACGACGGCGCCGTCCTCGTCATGGCTCGCCAGGCCGACCAGCCGGCGCTCCTCGAGAAAGCCTCCACCCTCGACCTCCACCTCCTCGCCACGGCCTCCCCCGACACCTCCTCCACCCCCGACACCCGCACCACCTTCGCCTTCACCCCAGGCCCCACGCGGTCGGTGACCTCGCGGAGGCGAGGCCTTGGCCCGCCGGAGCCCTCGGGCGAAGCCCGACTGTGCCAGCCACGCGGGCTCTGCCCCGTGGGGCGGAGGGGTCGTTCGCGCCACCCATAGGCTCACCATATCACCTGACCCGTCTCCTGGTCCCTGATCTCCTCCACCTCCAGAGGCTCCGGAAAGAGCTCCACCAACTCCTCCTTCCTCTCCACAGGCTCCCCACCCCCATACTGGTCCAAGACCTTCGCCCGATCGATCACCCGATCCACATCCCGGGCCAACCCATCGACGTTCTTCATCCACTCCCTCTTGCGCACCCACAACCGCCCGCCCCCTACCCCGACCACCTCAAAACAGGACCGCAGCCCCGCGAACTGTCGCCGCACCATCTCCTCCGCCAACACTCCTCGGGCAAACCCATCGAGCTCCCCGGTGATCTCGTAGTCCTTCCGCACCGACGGCGGCCCCTCCTGCTTCTTCGGCCCCGAGAAGAGCCCGAACCCGCCCAACCTCTTGACCTTCGAGTCGATTCGGACCGCCTCGTACATCGGGGCCCGCAGCTCCACCTCGATATCCACATAGGCCCGCTGCCCCTGTCCGTAGGCCTCCACTACCTTCTGGACCTGCACGGTATACCCCCGGCGAGTCCCTTTGATCCAAGGCTGCTCCAACCCCGCTCCTCCCTTCACCAACCCCAGCCGCAGCGCCGTCTCCTCCCACAGCCGGTGATCTCGATGGATCCGAATGGCCCCCACCACCAGGACCACCACCGCGGTCACCGCGATGATCAATATGAAATTCACGTTCACAGCCCCTCCTTACCAGATGGAATCACCGGTCACCTGGTACTCCACCGCCTCTTGCGTCTCTTGCGCCTCTTCGGCCTCATCGTCTCTCGGCGCATCATAAGAAGCACCACCAGGAACAGGATCCACGCCCCAGGAGAACCCCCTGGCACCGCACCGCACCCCCCGCACCCGTCGCCCTCCTCGTCCTCGGGCCCCTCTTCGCCAGCCCCCGGCAGATCCGGCTCTACCGGAGCGGCGTCGATGCTCAACGCCCGGGCCGTCTCAGGCCACACCGCCGGACAGATCGCCGCCGTATTCGATGTCGGCGGGCAGTCGCTCCGAAACCCCGTCATATCTCGAAAATCCACGAGCACCTCCACCCCATCGGCCTCGGTCCACCGCATCAGATCGTAGCCGTCGTGGTTTCGATGCCCACACACAAAGACCCCTCCATCGTCGGCCCCCAGACAGAGCACCCGATGACCGGGAGCGATCTCCTCCCACACGTCGGGCTCCCCTCTGACCGCCCGAAACACCCCCCGATTCTCCGGGTCCACACCCCCCAGGTAAGCCGCTGAACCATCCGGCGAGATCGCCCCGGCGCTGGGCCATCGCTCGCTCATCAGGCCCCCGGCTGTCAGCTCTCCACCCTGACTCCAGTAGATCTCATGCCCCTCGGCCCGCCGCCCGTGCCACAGAAAATCTCCCCCCTGGGCATCCAGGAGATCGGGAAACCTCAGCCCTTGATCCACCTCGTGATCCTCTCGAACCCCCGTGCCCACATCGATCTCCGTGATCACCGGCGCCCCCCGATCTTCCTCGTCCGTCACGTACCCCACCAACACCAACCGCCGAGACTCCAAGAACCCCAGCCCCGCCGGCCGCACCCCCTCCAAGGTCACGGGCACCTGGCTCCACTCTTCGCCCCCCGTGGTGGAGTGCCACACCTCGGCCTCCCCATCGCGCTGCACCGTAAACGCCACCTCTTCGGTGCCCGAGAGGTGAGCCACGTCCGTGGGCGCCGCCGGGATCTGCATCACCAGGTCGAAGTCGCACCCGTCATCGGTCACGGACGCTGTGGTCCGGGTAAACGTCGCCCACCGGCTCTCCGTAAGCGGCACCACCCGAAACCGCACACTCCCGAAGAACGCCTCCTCACAGACGTACTCATCAGCCCACCCCGGGGCCATCACCCCGAAGTTCGTCACGTAGACCCACTCCCCGTCGACGGCGTGGACGCTCTGGCCGGCCGGCGGATCCCCGTGGGCCGCCACGTCCACCGCCCACAGCGCCGCCCATCCCAGCACCAACCACCCCAACAATGCCCGCGATCCGAGCCGCATTTCTTCGCTCCTGCTCAACCGCCGAGGGCGCTCATCCCCGCCTCGGTCACCCCCCCCGCTCTCCAGTGATGCCCCGCCGGCTTCTCCCTCAACGCCTGCACGAACCCCTCCCGCACCTTCTCCTCATCGCCGGCCCGCAGGGCCTCCCGAACAGACACATGATCGTCAAAGGACAGACAGGCCCGCAGCGCTCCCGTCGACGTCAACCGCATCCGCGAACAGGTATCGCAGTACGGATTGGACAGCGGCGTGATAAACCCTACCCGTCCCTTTCCGTCGGGGAGACGGTAGTATCGGGCGGGCCCATTGCCCCGCACCTTCTCCACCGGCGACAGCCCGGCCTCCTCCACCAGCCGCTCCCGCAGCTCCGTCAGGTTCACGAACTGGCCCGCCTCGGTCTGCTCGGCCCCCTCACCGATGGGCATCAACTCCATGAACCGCACGTCCATCTCGTGCCGACGGGTCAGCTCCAGCCACCCCTCCACCTCGTCGTCGTTCACCCCCGCCAACACGAGCGTGTTGATCCGCAGCGGCGAAAGCCCCGCCTCGGCCGCCGCCTCCACCCCTCGCCAGGCTTGCTCCAACACCCCGAACCGGGTCACCGCCTCGAACCGATCGGGCCGCAACGAGTCGAGGCTCACGTTCACCCGATCCAGCCCGGCCGCCGCCAGATCCTCGGCGTGCCGGTCCAGGAGCACCCCGTTCGTCGTCAGCGCCAGATCCTCCACCGGCGCCTCTCTCCGCAAGAGCCCCACGAGCTCGGCGAGGTCCGGTCGCAACAGGGGTTCTCCGCCGGTGATCCGGATCCGGTTGATCCCCAGGGAGCAGGCCACCTGCACCGCCAGCAGAATCTCCTCAAACCCCAGCAGCTCGTCTCTCGGAGCGCAGAGCACCCCGCCGGCGGGCATACAGTAGGTACACCGCAGATTGCATCGATCCGTCACGGAGACCCGCAACGATCGATGGACCCGCCCGAAGGAGTCCTTCCCGTCGATCCCTGGGCTCACCAGATCGCCTCCCCCGCCTCATGACCGACGTACTCCGACTGCCAATCGCTCTCAGCCGCTCCGGCCGACGGGAAGATATCCTCCATCCCCATCGCCGCCATCGAACCACCACCTACGCGCTCCTCCAAGAGCTGCACCCGATCCACCACCCGCTCCAGGTATCGGATCAACCGGTTCGCGTCTCGGACCACCTCCTGATTCTCCACCCGCACCGCCCCGTTCTCTACCCGAAAGTTCTGAAACCCGTTGCGGAGCCCATGGAGTTGATCCTGGACGGTCTCATCCTTCAAGGCTTCCGTCAGCGTCTCATCGACCACCCCGGAGACCACAAACTGACTATCGAAGTCCGTGCCGGTCTCTACCGCGCTCTTGGCCGCCCCGAAGAACTGAAGGATCTTCGTCCCAAACCCCTTCGGACTGATCGACGCTCCCTGCCAGGCGGGCTGGCTGAACTCGGCCTCAATCGTCGTAAAGTGCACGGTGCTGCTGTTCTTGCCGCTGCCCCTGCGCTCGGACCGGATGAAGATCTGCACCGGGATCCCTCGATACACCCCGTCCAACCGATGCTTGGAAAAGAACCCACCGCCGCTCTTGGTCAACCCCGTGCGATCGGCCACCTCCGTCCAGGCTTCTTCGGTCCGCTTCTCTTGATACACCGAGACCCCGATCCCCCCAACGATCACCACCATGATGAACAAAATGATCAACGATTCCACGAGATCCCTCGCCGCGAAAGCAAGCCACCGCTGAAAACCCTACCACGGCGGGCGTGGTTCCGAAACGTCTGGGGTGCGGCCCAGAGGCCCCTCTCGACGAAGAGCCTCCAACGGACTACCCTCCCTCCCGTTGGCTCGACCTGGCACCCCACTCCCACCCCACGGGCACCCATGGCCACCTACAAGCAAGACTTCTTCGTCTCCTGGGAAGAACTCCACCGCGACACTCGCCTCCTCTGCCGGGAGCTCCTCGACCTGGATCGCACCTTCGACGGGATCATCGCCGTCACCCGGGGCGGCCTGATCCCGGCGGCCATCGTCGCCCGGGAGCTCGACATTCGCCTCGTCGACACCGTCTGCGTCTCCAGCTACCACGGCGACCAGGCCCAGGAGCAGTCCGGCGTCCAGGTGCTCAAGGCCGTCGACGGCGACGGCGACGGCCTCCTCTTGATCGACGATCTCGTCGACACCGGCGCCACCGCCGAGGTGATCCGAGGCATGCTTCCCCGGGCCCTCTTCGCCACGGTCTACGCCAAACCCGAGGGCCGCCCCCTGGTAGACCACTGCGTCCGCGAGGTCTCTCAGAACACCTGGATCCGATTCCCCTGGGACATGCAGCTCCACTTCGCCGTCCCCCTCGTCGAGGCCCGGCGATAGCCCACCTCGAAACCACTCACCCGAAGAGATAAGCGTCCACAGGCCCCGAGATCGACACCTCCTCGGCGGGCCGCTGGTTCGCCTCGGTCAACGCGATCTCCACGGCGCTACGCAACGCCTCGATCCGGGCCGCCCGGCCCGTGATCGTCGGCGTCGGCGACGACTCCGAGAGCCGCCGATACAGCTTCTGCTGGTACCTCACCTCCTCCCGCAACGACAGGAGCACCGCCACGGTCACCTGAGCCAATATCACCTGGCCGTCGACGATCACGTCCACCCGGGTCGTGGCGTCCGCCTCGGCCCGGGTCGCCTCCAGATCCAGGACCTCTCGAAACTGCCGGCGGAAGCTCTCCAGCTCCTCCGAGAGGGCCCCGTCGATCTCCTCCCCCTTCTTCGCGGTCCGCTTGACCTCTTTGCGCAACCGCTTCATCCGCTTGCCCAGCGACTTGCGCAGCACCTTACCCCGGTGCACCACCTCATGAAGCGTCGACATTCTTCCTCCTCCGTAGTCACCACCCAGAACCCCTCCATTCATAGACCCTCGGCCCCTGCCGTCAAGCCAGGGTGACCTCGGGGTGTGATCGGTCTCCGTCGGTAGGGACGTCGCCATTCCGCAGCGGGCCTTGGCCCGCGAGGACCTTCGGGCCGCTGTTTCCGGCCCGACTCGCTGAAGCCTCGCGGCCTTGGCCCGAGGAGAGGTGCCAGATTCGCCTCCTGGGTTCGCTGGTGGACGAACCGCCGATGGGGAGATGGCGCGCTGGACTCCCCGCCCACCGGTGCCCATGTTTAAACCTGAGTCCGATGAACCAGGGGAACCCATCACCACGGAGGAGGCACCGTGCAGACCTACTCTCGCCAGGATCTAGACACGGCGCTGGCCGCCACAGGCCTGCCCGAAGGGGCGTTGGTCTTCGTCCACACCGCCCTCTACGCCCCGGGGCGAGTGGCCGACACCCCCCTGGCGGAGATCTCCAGCCGCCTCTATGCCGGCCTCCGCAAGATCCTCGGCCCCCGGGGCACCCTGGCGGTCCCCACCTTCCACCCCGGCTTCTGCCAGGGCGAGCCCTTTGACCGGGTCCACACCCCGGCCACCGGCATGGGGAGCTTCGCCGAGTACATCCGCCTCTTGCCCAACGCCCACCGCAGCCCCCACGGGGTCTACTCCATCGCCGCCGAGGGTCCCCTGGCCAAAGAACTCACCCGCCGGGACACCCCCAGCGCCTTCGGCCAGGACGGCCCCTTTGACGGCCTCATCGAGTACGACGCCCACCTCCTGATGTTCGGGTGCACCGTGGAGGCCACCCCCTTCATCCGATGGGCTGAGGAGCGGGTCGGCGTCCCCTACCGACGATGGCTGATCTGCCGGGGCCGCACCGTCGACGGCGACACCTCGGCCATGCGCAGCTTCCACCTCTACGCCGGCGCCGACGGCCGGGAGCCGGCCCTCTGCCTGGCTCCCCTTCGGACCGCCTTAGACCGCACCGGCGAGCTCTCCCGCAGCCCCCTGGGCTCCAGCTCCATCGAGCGATGCCGGGCCCGGGACTTCGCCGTCGCCGCCGTGGAGCTCCTCCAACAGGACCCCACCGCCCTCCTGGCCCGCCGACCCACCGATAACGCTCGCCGACCCGAACAACGATAGCTCTTTCTTTTCTTCTTCACTTCCGGGAGATCTCTACATGAATCGCCGCGCCCACGCCCTCCACTTCGCCTGGGGCCACAAGACCCCTCAGATCGAACGCAAGCTCATCGACATCGTCCCCTGGGTCCACCAGGCCGGCCGCCCCTTCTTCGACATCTTCCTCGACGGCGCCGACCCCGAGGACGTCCTGAACCGGTGGCTCCAGCGCCGATCCTCGGAGCTCTCCCTCCACCGCACACGCCTCCTGATCCACGACGACCGCATCGCCGGCGGCTACATCTCGCTGGCCGGCCGCGACCTCCCCGCCGCTCGCCAGGCCGACCTCCTCGACCTGGCTCGAGAGATGACCGACCTCACCTACGCCGACCTGAGAGACCGCATGGAGGACCTCAAGGACCTCTTCGCCCCCGTCGAGGACAACGACTTCTACCTCTCCAAGCTCGGCCTCCTCCCCTCCATCGACCACCCCGGCCTCCACCAGCACCTCCTCGACGACTGCATGCGCCGCGCTCACCAGGGCAGCTTCCGCCGGGTCCGGGTCGACGTCGCCGAGCACCACTCCGACCTCCGCGAACTCTACTCCTCCTACGGGTTCCAGGCCGTCTACCGCGGAAAATCTCCCGTCAGCGATCTCCGCTACCTGGCCATGATCTGCGATCTCTGATTTTTTTTGCACAAAAATCTCCTTCTCCCGCGAGTACCTGAGTGTGGACCGAATCGATACGTCCCTTACGGTACTCCTCACCCCGGGAGAAGACAGATGCATCGTCTCACCGCTCTCACCCTGGCTGTTCTCTTCGCCGCATCGGCCCTCGCATGCAACGAAGAGGTCGTCGGCTCCGCTCCGGTCCTCGACGACCCGACCGCCGAGCCCGTCACCGACCCCTCGTTCCTCTGCACCCACGATCCCGGGAGCTGGGTCACCCTCACCGGTGAAGACTTCAGCCCCCTGGTGATCGACGCCATCTCCCGAGAGGAAGACTTCGACGCCGAGCTCCCCTCGGTGACCCTCTCCCTGGCCGCCGACCCCACGGGCGCTCCCACGGACCAGGTCTTCGCCTACACCCTGGAGAGCCTCCCCCGGGCCGACTCCGGCGATATCCGATGGATCGACGGCTCCACCCTCCAGTTCCGGATCGCCGACGAGATGGAGTTCCCCCCGGGCGTCTACGACCTGGTGGTGACCAACCCCAACGGAGAGTCCTCCCGCGCTGACCAGGCCTTCGGGGTCCTCCCCCGACCGATCCTCACCGACGCCATCCCCGACACCTCCTGTGTCGCCCAGGGCGACCGAGAGCTCGTCCTCGTCGGTGAGCACTTCCTCGTCGGCGATGGCGAGTCACCCACGATCCTCATCGACGACGCCTCCTTCGAGGTCGTCGACGTCGACAACTGTGAAGATCTCGCCCCCGTCTTCGGCGGCCGCCAGCTCTGCCAGGAGGTCACCGCCCTCATCGATGAGGGCGCCCTGGACCCCGGCACCTACATGGTGGGCATCCAGAACCCCGAGCCCGCCGACTGCCAGAACCTCGCCGAAGAAGACGCCATCCCCTTCACCGTGGTGGCCCCCCCGATGGTCTCCGCCGTCTCCCCCACCCCCATCTGTGGCGAGCAACTCGACTACGCCGACATGCGCGTCGACGGTGAGGGCTTCGTGGTCCTGCGCAACTCCCAGCAGTACCCCACGATCACCGTCGGCGATTCCGTCTACACCGCGTCCGGCGCCGAAGGCTGCACCGCCATTGACGCCTCCTCCACCCTCGGCGCCGAGACCTGCGACGCCCTCTTCTTCACCATCCCCGCCGACGATCAAGCCGCCGCTCTCAGCGACGGTGACCGCTACGCTCGCCCCGACGTCCAGGTGGAGAACCCCGACCCCGTCGGCTGCTTCTCCGAGGAAGAGATGGCCCTCACCGTCGTGCCCCCTCCCTCCATCTCCGAGATGGAACCCTCCCCGGTCTGCGCCCTCGACGGCCAGATCTCCGTGGTCCTCACGGGCTTCGGTTTCCTTGAAATCGGCGACGCCCTCCCAGAGGTCGTCATCGGCGCCGACCTGATCCCCGCCGACTCCCTCGACGGCTGCTCCTCCGTCGAGAACGACGGCCCTGCCACGGGTTCCTGTGATCAGCTCACCTTTACCCTCGACGCTGATCTCTTGGACGCCACCTCCCTGGTGGACTTGGCCGTCATCAACCCCGAGTCCGCCGCCTGCACCACCGTCGACGACGACACCTTCTTCGTCGCCGGGCCCCCGATCATCAACAACGCAGCCCCCAACGGCATCTGCGAAGACGACTCCTTCGACGGCGTCGTCACCCTCTTTGGCTCCTTCTACTTCGAGGCCGACAACGAGCCCACCCTCACCCTCAACGGCGATGAGATCGACATCGACGAGTTCCAGGACTGCTCCACCGTCTCCTTCGGCGACCTCGACCTCCAATCCTGCAGCCGCCTCCGCACCATCATCGGCGGCGACCTCGACGCTGAGTCCTTCGTCCTGGAGGTCACCGGCCACCTGCCGGCCTCCTGCGGCTCCGACTCCTTCGAGATCGCTCGCTTTGAGCGCCCCGTGATCAACGCCGTGATCCCCGAACGCCTCTGCAGCGCCGGCGGCACCCTCGAGATTCAGGGCGAAAACTTCTCCCCCGACGCCGAAGTCCTCCTCGACGGCATCCCGGCCAGCACCCTGACGGTCTCCGCCGACGGCACCTCCGCTACGGCCACCTTCGACGGCCCCCTGCCCACGGGCTTCTCCACCATCTCCTTCGTGAATCCCGGAAACTGCGGCGAAGACTTCGAGACCCAGATCCGGGTCTACGACGGGCCCCTGCCCATCTTCGTCGACCCCACGGTGGTCTTCGATGAGATGCGCACCCAGGTCACCATCTACGCCGCCGGTCTCTTCGGCGGCTCCATCGACGAGGTGGAGCTGATCCACCCCGACGGCACCACCACCTCCCTGGACTACACCGTCGATCCCGACCGCCCTCAGATCATCCAGGCCGTCGTGCCCGAAGGACTCTTGAGCGCCGGCGAGACCTCGGAGCTCTTCGGCGTCCGCCTCACGGACAACCTGGCCTGCGCCAACGAGGCCGACGACCTCCTGACCATCACCAGCGAGCTCACCGTCGCCGTGGAGAGCATTGACCCTCCCTTCGGCGCCGCTGACCAGCCCACGGCGGTGGTCATCGAGGCCACGGATCCCCTCGATCCCGACGACGGCCTGGTCCAGTTCGAGGCCATCCCCCGGGTCTACCTCAACCCCTCCGATCCCGGCGCCGGTGACAACCTGGCTCGCGAGATCCAGGCCATCCAATTCCTGGACCCCACCGAGCTCAACGGTGTGGTCCGCGAGGGACTGCCCGTGGGCCTCTACGACCTGATCGTCGTCAACCCCGACGGCGCCGTCGGCGTCCTCCCCGAGTCCTTCCTCGTCACCGATGAGCGACCACCGCTGATCGACGCCGTCAGCCCCGGCTCCTGGACCAACGACCAGTCCGCCCTGGAGGTGATCATCGAAGGTCAGAACTTCCGCGACGGCCTGGAAGTCCAGGTCTTCTGCCGAGATCGCGGCGACACCACCACCGTCGACGAAGACGACCTCACCCAGCCGAACTCCATCACCGTCGTCGACGTCGAGTCCGACGAGGTGGTCCTCAGCGTGAACACCAACAACCTCGACCACCTCTCGGCCTGCTACCTGCGGCTGACCAACGACGACTCCACCTTTGATGAATACGCCCCCATCACGGTCACCAACCCGGCGGGCAAGTTCATGGAGTTCAACCCCTCCCCGAACGCCTTCGACACCCCCCGACGTGGCAACGTGGCCTTCTCCGGCGCGCCCACCCGGACCGCTCGATATCTCTACGTCGTCGGCGGCGACGACGGCGAAGAGGTCAACGCCTTCACCTCCGGTGAGTTCGCCTCCCTGGATCGCTTCGGCGCTCCCCGGGCCTTCCAGTACCTCCCCTACGATCTCCCGTCGGGCCGCACCTTCAGTCACGCCGAGCGAATCGACGACTTCGTCTACCTCGTCTCCGGCTCCGACGAAGGCATGGTCAGCGACGAGATCCTCCGGGCCCAGGTGCTCAACCCCCTCGACGCCCCCTCCATCGTCGGCGTAGACCTGATCATCGACGACGAGGAGTTCTTCAACCCCGACGATCCCGGCCCTGACCCCGGCGACGGACTCGAAAAAGGCGTGTACTACTACCGGGTCTCCGCGGTCTACACCGACCAGGATCCCGCCAACCCCCTTGGCGAATCCCTGGCCAGCGAGCCCCAGCCCATCAGCATCCCCATCGACGGGCTCACGGTGACCATCTCGTGGACGCCGCCGCCGATGATCAACCACGACATCCTGGAGTACCGGGTGTACCGCAGCGTCAACCCCGACGATCCCTACGGCAATGAGTCTCTGATCGCCACCGTCGACGCCTCGGAGACCTCCTACACCGACGACGGCTCCGACACCCCCATCGACGGCGACAATCCCCTGCCTCTGGGCTCCCTGGGCATGTGGCACCACATCGCCTCCCTCCAGACCGCCCGGGTCTTCTCCGGGGTCGCCTTCGCCCGCAACCCTGCTAACCCCGACCAGTTCCATCTCTACGCCATCGGTGGCGAGGACAGCGCCGGCGACGCTCTGGCCGACTACGAGTTCATCACCATCGACGTCGGTGGGTTCCGAGTCCAGGACGTCACCGCCCAGGCCGCCCAGGGCGAGCTCGGCGGCGACCCCATGCTCCTGCCCTCGCCACGCACCTATATCTCCGCCGCTCGCGCAAGCGAGAGCAACGCCAGCAACGTCGCCATGATTCCCCCGCAGATCTTCGTCTTCGGCGGTCTCAGCGACACCACTACCAACACCAGCATCAAGATCACCACCGTCCTCGAGACCGGTCACCTCGACCAGTGGACCACCTTCGGCCCCACTCAGAGGATGTCCGGCGGCGACCGGTACGGCAACGCCTCCTCGGTGGTAAACAACAACCTGGTGTACATCGGCGGCAGCAGCACGGGCACGCCTACCGACGCCGGATACCACACGGAGATCCTCTGTGACATCAGCGGCTCCTGTCCTCCCGCCACGATCCCGCCGAACTTCGAGAACCTCTCCAACCTCGGCATGATCCCCCGCGCCTGGATGGGCTATGTCGCCTTCCGCGGGTTCTACTACCTCGCCGGCGGCAACACCTCCGGCCCCGAACCCACCAACACCGTGGACTACTCCGTGGCTGGAGGTGCTCCATGAACCGCTCCCCACGACACCCAGACGCCGACTCCACCAGCACCCTTCGTCTCAGGAGTACCCCCATGCGCACCCTCATCGTCTCCGGCCTCACCGCCCTGGCTCTCCTCCTCTCGGCCTCCCCGGCCCTGGCCTCCGGCCCGAACATCGCCGTGGCACCCCACCTGGGCGTCACCGTCCCCCAGCCCTTCGGAGAGCTCGGCTCCTTCCCCGTGGTCGGCCTCGACGTCGGCTACATTCTCCCCTTCGACGTGGGCGCCATGGAGCGGCCTCTCCAACTCAGCCTCGAGGCCGGTCTCACCGCCCCCGGCGCCACCGGTCAGGGCACCCACCCCTTCCTCGGCGTCGACGGCGGCGACTACGAGTGGGAACTCAGCCAACGGATGCTCACCCTGGGCGTAAACTTCCTGTGGCGCTTCATGCCCCCTGGCGAGGGCTTAAGCTTTCACGCACTGCTGGGGCCTCGTATGTACCTGATGGAGACCGTCCTCGACGCCCGCGACATGGACGGCAATGACTTCGGCCAAAACCGCGAGACCAACAGCGAGTTCGGATTCGCCTTCGGGGGCGGCGCCGAGTATATGGCCGGCCCCGGCGCCCTCGCCTTCACCCTCGTCGTCGGCGGCACCCCCCTGGACCAGCGCATCACGGGCCGCGCCAACACCGCCGCCCTCCTGGCCTCTCTGGGATATCGCCTCTTCTTTTAAGGGAAGCCCTCTCCTGGGCTGACGGCTCTCTCCTGCGCTGGGCGAACCACCGGCGCCGGCGAGAGCCGTCTTTTTTAGAGCGGCACGTTCACCATCGACTCCACCCACGCTCCCAGCCCGTAAGCGATCGCCGACGCCCCCGCCCCCAACCCCAGGGTCCCGGCCATCGTCTTCCACGGGTTCCCCTCAAACACACGCCCCCGGAAGAACCCCACCACCGCAAAGGCGATCCCCGTCAGCACAGCGCTCCAGAAGAACAAATTCTCCCCCTCCACTCCTCCCCACAGATAGGGCACGAGCGGCACGGCCCCCACCAGACAAAACGCCCCGAAGGTCACCGCCGCCGCCTTCGTCGGGCTTCGGTTATCCAGGGTCAGCCCGTACTCCTCTCGCAGCATCGTGTCCACCCACACCTCCTCGTCGGCCGTGAGCACCTCCACCACCTGCTCCAACAACTCCCCCTCGAACCCCTTCGCCGCGTAGATCTGCCGGATCTCTTCCCTCTCCCCCTCGGGCTCCCGGGCCACGTGGCGCTCCTCCTCCTTTCGGATCTGATCCAGCTCTTGCTGGTCCGTCTGCACCGCCTGGTAATTGCTCACCGCCATGCTAAACCCATCGGCAATCAGGTTCGCTACCCCCAGGATCAACGCCGCCGCCGCCGGCAACCCCGCCCCGGCTACCCCGCTGATCACCGCGAAGGTCGTCACCGCCCCATCGATGGATCCCAACACGGCGTCCCCGGTGTAGTTCGACTTCACCGGCTCCTGGAGACGAGCCCGGATCGCCGCCGGGCTGTGGGAGTGGCTCAACGGACGTTCCTCACTCATCGCTGCTCCTTGTTGGGCCCTACTTCTTCTTCCGAGCTCGATCGATGGCTTTGTAGATCTCCATCACCACCACCAGGCTCAACGCTACGGGGATCAAAATCCAGTACACCTCTCCCGGGATCGGCGAGAGATCCAGCACCTCCGAAAGCAAGGGAATCACCCCCGCCAGGAGGTGCACCCCAAGGGCCCCCCCGGCCGCCGCGAAGAGCCACGGGCTTCGCCAGGGCGCCCGGGCGAACGCGGACCGGTGCTCGGACCGACAGTTGAAGAGATGT
Source organism: Myxococcales bacterium (assembly GCA_007120035.1). Classification (GTDB taxonomy): domain Bacteria; phylum Myxococcota_A; class Bradymonadia; order Bradymonadales; family Bradymonadaceae; genus SKON01. Next base: position 8,497 of record SKON01000336.1, on the reverse strand, counting down.
ACGTTCTGGTAGAACACCATCAACATCAGCACCGACGACCTGGCCACACCTTCTTCATAGCCCTGGGAGAGCAGGTACGAGAACACGCTCAAGGTCCCCACAGTCATCGCCGCTGCTGCAACCGCCACCTGTCCGATCATCGCCCGGTCCAGGATCCCCTTCTTCGGATCCGCCGGCGGCAGATCCAGGAGATCCTCCTCGGGACCTTCGATCGCCAGTGCCTTATCTTGAATCCCGTTGGTGACCAGGTTCAACCACAGGATCTGCAGCGGCAACAGCGGCAAGGGCATCCCGGCGAAGAGCGCCAGCGCCACGGTGAACACCTCAGCCAACCCGCAGCTCCCCAGGAGATTGAACACCTTGCGGATATTCGCGAACGCCAGCCGACCCTCTTCCACCCCGTCGACGATGGTCGCGAAGTTGTCGTCGGTGATCACCAGCTCCGAGGCCTCCCGGGCCACGTCGGTGCCGGCCTGCCCCATGGCCACCCCGATATTGGCCGTCTTCAACGCTGGCGCGTCGTTCGCTCCATCTCCGGTGACCGCCACCAGGTGGCCCTGACGCCTTGCCTCCTCCACGATCGCCAGCTTCTGCCCCGGGCTCACCCGGGCGAAGATCCGCCGGGTCGCGACGGCCTCCCGGAACTCCTCCTCCCCGAGCTCCTCGAGTTCGCTCCCGGGAACCACCACGGGGTCCTCGCCACCGAGGCCGATCTCCATCCCGATTGCCCGGGCCGTCACCGGGTGATCCCCGGTGATCATCGCCACCTCGATCCCCGCCCGTCGACAAGCGTCCACGGCCTCCACCACCCGGGGCCTCAAGGGATCGATCAATCCCGTGAACCCCACGAACCGCAGGTTCCCGGCCCAATCTTCCTCGTCGTACTCACCGGACTCCACCTCAGCGTCGGCGAACCCCAACACCCGCAACCCCTGGGCGGCGAGCTCCCGGGACTTCTCTTCCCACTTCTCGCGATCCTCCTCGGAGAGATCGCAGAGGCTGAGCACCATCTCCGGCGACCCCTTCAGCAGGATCCGCTGACCATCCTCGGACTCCACGAAGGTCGCTGCGTACCGCCGCTCCGACTCAAAAGGGATCTGGTGTACGTCGGGAAACCGCTGGTGCACGGTGTCGATTTCGGGATTCACCTTCCGGGCCAACGTCAAGAGCGCGATCTCCGTGGGATCCCCCCGATGCTTCCAACCCTCCTCCTCGTCGGGCTCCAGGCTCGCCTCGTTGCACCGGGCCGAGATCACCACCATCCGTTTCAAGAGCTCTTGATCCTCGTCGCTCTCCGCGCCCGTCACCTCACCATCCGGCGCGAACCCTTCGCCGGTCACCTCCAGCGCGGACTCGTTGCCCAGATACACCCGCCGAACCGTCATGGCGTTGCACGTCAGGGTCCCCGTCTTATCGGAGGCGATGAACGTGCAGCTCCCCAGACCTTCCACCGCCGCCAGTCGCCGTACGATCACGCCCCGACCGGCCATCCGATGCACCGCCACCGCCAGGGCCACCGTGATCGAGATCGGCAACCCCTCGGGGATCGCCGACACCGCCAGCGTCAACGATACCAGGAGCATATCCATCGGATCGTTGCCCAGGAGCACTCCGATCCCCCCCACCCCCAGGGTCGCCACGATCGCCACCCACCCGATCCGATGGGAGAGCACCTCGATCCGCCGCAAGAGCGGGGGCTTTCCCCCCTCGGTCTCCACCACCTCCCGGGCCAGCTCCCCCAGGGCCGTCTTCAACCCCGTGGCTACCACCACCCCCTCGGCCCGGCCCCGCAGCACCAGGGAGCCCGCGAAGGCCATCGTGATCCGCTCCGCCATCGCCAGCCGCTCCGGCAGTTCCGCCTTGGCGTCCTTGTCCACGGGCAGCGACTCTCCCGTCAAAAACGCCTCTTCGCAGGCCAACTCCGTCGTCGAGATCAACCGCAGATCCGCCGGCACCTGACTCCCGGACTCCAGGAGCACCACGTCCCCGGGCACCAGGTCCTCGGCCGCCACGGTCACCGTCTTTCCCCCGCGCCGCACCGTCGCCTGATGCTTGATCAGCCCCTGCAGCGCCTCGGCGCTCTGCTCGGCCCTCATCTCCTGCCAGGCCCCGATCAGGGTGTTCACTACGATCACCACCCCGATGAACCCGGCGTCCAACCACTTCCCCAGGGCGATGGACACCGCCGCCGCCCCGACCAGGATGTAGATCAGAGGACTCTTGAACTGCCGCAGCAGCACCTGCCACCACCGGGCTGACTTTGTCTCCGGTAGCGCGTTCGGCCCGTACTCCTCCAACCGCTCAGCCTGCTCCTCCGCTTCCAACCCTTCTCGGCGGCTCCCCAGCTCTTCCAGGATCTCTTCGGCCGGTCGAGCATGCCACGGCTGCTCCGAATCCTTGGCCTCACCACTATCGCCAGCCATTCCCATTCCTCAATAACGACTCACACAACAAAGAGACTCCACCCACCATAGTCCCCTCCAGATTCCAGAAAACCTCACGGGGCGACTCGCATCGCTGGATCTTCCGGCGGATCCGGATCGGGATCCGGCGTGGGCGCAGGATCCCGCGGCTGCCTTGGCTCCCGTCGTATTTGAGGGACCTCCTCCAACTCCACGGTCACTCGGGGCTCCCCGGGACCTATGGTCACCGACTGCGCCACATACCCATCGGCTGTGATCTCGGCGTCCACCGGGTCCGCTTGATCGGACTCGAACTCCAGATCCACCAGTCCTCGCCCTTTGACCTCTCCCCCTACTCGGAGCTCCGCCGACGTCGGAACCAACCGAACCTCCACAAACACCGGTTCCGACTCCTCGACGGTCGGCTCGTCCGGGTCCTCATCTTCGACCCGGTCCCCCGGCTCCTCCGCCGGGGCGTCATCTTCGGCCATCGCCACCATGGGTCGCCCGAACTCATCCAAGAGCGGCGCATCGACGTCCACCTCTGCCGCGATCGCATCGGTGTCGTCCGTGTTCAACACACTAAAGAGCAGAGCCGCAGCCACCAGGATCACCCCCACGACCACTCCCAAAAAGATCAACCCCTTCTTCGATCCCTCCGACTCCGATGACTTCATCACCAGGGGCGCGGGAACTTTCGGATCTCCTGGACCCAACTCTCGGGTCATCCCCGTCTGCACCCGGGCCCGCATCGGTCGATCCTGCTCGCCCAACAACTCCTGTGTGTTCATCGCCGGTGCTAGCACCTCCGACGATGGCGTCTGCAAGAATCGAGACTCCGCCCCGATCGACAGCGTCGGCACCTGGGTCACGTCCACCAGCTCCAGCGCGTCGGCGAACTCCGTGGCCGTCGGATAACGATCCTCCGGTTTCAACGCCAGCGCTTTCTCCAGCACCGGACCCAGAGGCGAACTCAAGAGTTGGACGGGCACCGATAACTCTCGCGACACATGCATCAACGCGCACTTCCACGGGTTGACCTCTTGCACTACCGGGCGTCCCCCCAGCAGTTCCACCAGCAAGAGACCCATCTGGTACACGTCCAGCGCCGGGCTCACCTGCTGCTCCTCCACGTACTCCGGCGCCATGTACTGGGGTGTCCCCAGCATATACCCCGTCTTCGTCAGTCGATTCTCATCCTCGGTCTGCGCGATATGGGCGATCCCGAAGTCCACCAACTTCAACGTCTCTTTTCGCGTCCCCGGATCCGCCAAAAAGAGGTTCGTCGGCTTGATATCCTTATGCACGATCCCCGCCTGATGAGCCTCTCCCAACGCACCCAACGTGTCCACGAAGAGCGGCACGATCCTCGTCGGATCCAGGGTCCCCCGAATCTTCAACTCCTCTTTGAGATCATGACCGTTCAACAACTCCATAATGATGAACGGGTTATCCCCTTCCTCGAGCACACCAAAGTCGTAGATCTGCACCACACAGGGGTTGTTGATCTTCGCCGCTGTCTTGGCTTCCCGCTTAAACCGGGTCAGCACCACGTCCAGATCGTTGCCCTGGGACACCAGAGTCTGCACGTTCAAGATCTTGATCGCTACGTCCCGCTCAATCTCCACGTCGTGGGCCTTGAACACCGCCGCAAACCCGCCCACACCGAGGAGCTTCTCCACCTCGTATCGGTCGTTGATCCTCGTCCCCGCCTTCACCCCCAGCGCTGATTCCAACCCGCTCATCGCTCCATACCTCTCTGGTCCCTTCGTCGCCCTGACTCTACGCAGGGTATGCGTCGAAGGCAAGCTACTGCCCTTGGGTCCGGCCCAAACTAGTGCTAGACTTTGCCATCAATTTCCAGCAATCCTCCGTCCCTGGCGCTGGCTTCCTGACTCTCTACGGACAACCCACGATGCGGAACCTCCTCTTTTCCTTGATCTTTCTTGTCTCCTCCGGCCTCCTCCTCGCACCAGCCCTGGCCCAGGAGCCTTCCGAGCCCACCCAGGCTCAGCGAGAGCTCAACGACCAGGGTATCGAAGCCATCGTCGCCGAGGAGTATATGCGCGCCGTGCGACTCTTCGAGGCATCCCTCGATCTTGGCGAGCTCAACATCACCTTCGTGAACATGGCCCGGGCCTACCAGCGGGCCGGCATGTGCGAGGAAGCCGACCAGTACTACGGCCGCGCCCTGGAGGCCCCCCCGGTCATCAGCCCCACCCCGGAGCAGATCGCCGAGGTCATCGAGACCTACCGCCAGGAGATGCGGGAGACCTGCCCCGGATTTTTGGAACCCATCTGCGATCCCGCCGAGCTCTCCCTCTTCATCAACGACGAGGGCCCCGAAGACTGTGCCCAGGGGCGTTTCAAACTCCCCCCCGGGGAGTACACCGTCCGCGGTGAATACGAGGGGGAGTCCACGGAGGCCGAGGTCGAGATCGAAGCTCTCCGGACCACCCAACTCCAGATCGGACTTGAGATCACCGACGTGGGCGCTCCCGAGGGCGAGGGCATCGCCCCCCTCGATCCTCCCCCGGCCGCCGCCAGCCCCATGGAGCCCTGGATGTGGTTCGCCGCCAGCGGCGTCGCCATCGTCGGCGGACTCGCCATCGACACCCTCCCCGCCACCGCTCGAAACCAGGAACTCGACGCCATGGACTTCGTACCCCTGGCTTTCTACGGCGCCGGAATCGGCCTGGCTGTCTACGGCATCACGCAAATCATGGACTAGCGCGCCCTCCCGAGCGCCCCACCACATGAACCCCGAGCCCTCCCAGGGTCGGCTCCACCCTCACTTCTTCAAACCCCGCCTCCTCAAAGAGCTCTCCGAGCTCCTCCGGACCGGGTGGCTCTCGGGTCCCCGACATCATCCGCCAGGTGATCATGGACATCGCGAACCGCGACCATGACCCCGGCCTTCGCCTCAGCTCTCCCCTCCTCGACCGCAACGCCCCCATCACCTCCTGCACCCCTGTGCCTCGGGCTGGCTCCAGGAGCACCAACTCCCCACCGGGGTTCATCCTCTCCGCCACCGCTCTCAAAGCCCTCGCTCGATCCGGCAAGAGGTAGACCAGGCTATGCCCCAACGCCAGATCAAAGCCCGTCAGCCCCGCCGGCATCTCGTAGAGGTCGCACTCCAGGAAGCTCACGTTTCTGTACTTCGCCCCCCCTCTAAGATGCCGTCTCCGCGCCCGCCGGATCATCTCCTCAGCGATGTCGATCCCCACCACCTCTGAGCTCGGTAACGCCTCGGCCAGCACGAAGGCGCTCGTCCCCGGACCACACCCCACGTCCAGCACTCGTCGCGCCGAGGTCGCCACTTCGACCTTCCCCAGCGCCTCAGCGATCTGCGCCCGCCACACCTCTTGGGCCGTCAAAAACTCGTAGCCCGACGCCGCCAGGTTGAAGAACCTTCGGTTGTTCACTCAAAGCGCCCACATATGAAAGGCCATCACCCCCGACTCATCCGTCGCGTGGGACACCAACCGGGTAATGATCGCTGTCGGCGTATCCATCTTCTCCGCGATCGCCTTACGCTCATCATCGGAGAGGCTCGCCCAGGACTCCAGACTCTCCCGATTCACGGCGCTCGTCATGTGGGTAAACTGATTCGCCAGGGTCTCCATCAACTCCGCCCGCTCTTCCTCGGGGAGGCTGTCCAGATCCAGGGTCTCACCGCCGTCGGCATACTCCTGGATCTTCGCCCGTGACTGCTCAAAGGCCTCCCGGTTCTCATCGTGATCGGCCAGCAGCGAGTCCGCCACCGCCTGCTCCCAGGAGTCGTGCTCCGTATTGCCCGCCGCCACCTGGCTCATCCGGTGGATCATCGCCAGCTGTGCATAGGCCATCTGATAGTCATCTCCCCCATGAGCCTTCACGTGCTCAGGATACTCCCGGACGATGTCCCGGAACCGAAACGCCAACCCCACGGCGACCCGGACCTTCCGAGCGTTCCCCATCAGGCTGTCATCGTCGGCGAGCTTCTCCCCCTCCTCCAGCAGCCCATGGAATCGCTGGATGGTGCGGGAGTTCTCCCACTCCTCCATCCCGGACTTCACCGTCGCCAGATCCCTCGATGTCATCGGCCGATCCAGGGTGTCGAAGAACTGGTCCGCCGTCCGAAGTTGCTGTCCCTGGGCCGCACCGGTGGCGCTCCCACCCTCGCCCTGCAGCAGCTGCTCCACGGACCGAGCCCCGCCCTCACCGCCGCCGGCGGTCTCCCCAAGGCGCGTGATATCCAGACCACCCCCTTCTCCACCTCCGGCCTGGCCGACGATCGAGAAGCTCTCCTCGAGCCCGTCCATCAACTCCGGGCCCTGCCACCACAGGTAGCCACCGATCCCGAGCGCCAAAAGCCCCGCCAGGACAACCGACACGCACCCGCACCCCAGACAACCCTTCATGCATCCACTGGAAGACATGTGTTTCCCTCGTTCTTATCCGGCCCTAACGCAGGACCTCATAGCTCCGGATCGCGGCGTCCACCGCGTCCGATGCACCGTCAAATCGCTCCACTCTCCCCCCGGCGTCGATCACGTGAATATGATCCTCCGTCACGAAGAGCACAACCACATATCGATAGGGGCGGTTCCCCTGGTCCCGGCCGAACTCCAACCGCTTCCCGGCCACACCGTTCTTCGACTGCACCTCGGACTCTTCCACCAGCGCGTAGCCCCCGGCGGTCCGCATCCGCTCCCGGGTCGCGTTCGTCCAGAACGTCAGATCCCCTCGCGGGACCTCCCGAACCCCCTCCCCTTGCCGATGCACCTTCACTCGGAGCACCACCCCATCATGGGTCATCGCCACATGTTCAAACCGATTCTCCGAGTTGAAGTCGATCAACTCCGGCGGGGTCTCTATGGCAAACACCGCACATCCCGACAGGAACACCGCAAATAATACCAGCGTCAATCCTCTCATCGTCGACCCTCCACGGAACGGTACAGCGACTCCAACCCGAGCTGGTTCAACCATCCAAACGGCAAGAGGTATTCGTCTTCCGGCACCTCATGCTCTACCCGAGCCCGAAACTCCACAACAAGCGTGGAGTACGCGATCCGGTCTTCAAAGCTCTGCAACTGCCCCCGGATCCGCTCCACCTCCAGCGTCACCCGCTCCAGCTCTTGTTCGATCCGCAGGGCTTCCTCCACGGTCTCGGCCCGGTCCAGCAAAATCTCCAGCCGGTCCCGCAGCTCCAACGCGTTCCGCAACCGAATATCCAGGTCTCGCACCTGGTCGGTCACGTCCTGCGCATCCCATCGCTGGTCCAGCACGTCTCCCAACGTCCCCAGCTCCTCCAGGGCCTCCCGAAACCGCGCCGCCGGCACCCGCAACACCAGTGAGTTCGCCGTACGCTGAGACACATAGCCACCCATCTCCTCCACGCTCTCGATCGCCTTCTCCTGGGTCCGAACCACGTCGAAGATCGCCAGGATCACCGTCCCCGAGTACACCATCAGCCGGGCCGGCCGATCGGGAAGCTCCCGCCGCTCATCGGTGTCCACGGCCTCCAGCTCATCGGCTCGTCCACCGCCGTCGGTCGCCGACTCCTCCACCACAGAATCCTGTCGCCCCGGCGCCGCACCCTGGCGCTCCGCCCGACGTCGCTCGCGCCGACTCATCGGCTCCGAAGCCGTCGTCATGGGGACGGTCTCACCATCGAAGCTCTCCGGCTCCTCCGAGACAGCTCCCCCATGCGGACTCCCCTGTGATGGTTGCGCGCTCCGCGCCTGCGACGGTTGGGACTCGGCATAACTCCCCGACGCGCACCCGGCGCCCACAAACCACACCAGAGCCGCCATCAGGCACCCCATGGTCCACCACGACTTCTTCATCGCCACTCCAGAACAGAACCAACTGATTCTACCAATCGAATTGAGAGGATACTCCCTCCCGCCAAGAAACGGAAGACGGTCTACAGGACAGAGGTCAGAGGTCAGAGGTCAGAGAACAGAGGTCGAAGCTCTAGAATGCCGAACATCACGAGCCCAACCGTAGCGCCCCGCTCATACGGAGGTCAGCGGGTCGGTGACCTCGCGGAGGCGAGTCCTTGGCCCGCCGGAGCCCTCGGGCGCAGCCCGACTCTGCCAGCCACG
>SKON01000272.1 GCA_007120035.1 Myxococcales bacterium | reverse complement strand
CTCATCTGTCTTCAACGAGCCGCCGACATCGACCCCTCCGACCGAGGTGCCCTCGTGAACCTCGGCGAGTCCCTGATCCTCGCTGGCAAAGTCCCCGAGGGCGTCGCGCTACTCCGGGCCCTCTTCGAGGACGGACGCGACCCCCACCTCCCCCCCGCCGAACAGGACTCCATAACCCGCCGCGCCGGCGCCCAACTCGCCATACTCGCCAGTCTCCTCCCCCCCGACGTCTCAGACATCTCGGACAAGAAGCAAAGCTAAGCCCCTACTCGTCGCCCTCATCGTCGTACAGGATCCGAATCGCCGGCGTCTCCAGATCGTCGAACTGCCCCCGCCGCACGGCCCACACAAAGGTCAACACCGCCCCAATCGCCAGGAGCATCGCCAGGGGTATCAGGAAGTAGAGCACGTTCATGAGCTCACCCCCACGGCCGGCGTCGCCTCTTCCACCGCCCTCGGGGTCACCTCACCTCGAGGAGCCTCCTCGGACTCGAAGGACCGCTGCAAGATCGACGAGGCCACCACCGCCAAGGAACTCACGGGCATCAGCACCGCCGCCAAAAGGGGCGTGATAAACCCCGCAGCGGCCAGTCCGATACCAAACACGTTGTACAGCCCCGAGCCGATCAGGTTCCGGTGGATCACCCGCATGACCTGCCGCGAGCCCCCGAGGAGCTCCGACAGGGGCCGCAACCCGTCGCGAATCAGAAATACATCGGCGGCCACCAGGCTCGCCTCGCTCCCACCCTGCACGGCGATACCGATCGTCGCGTCCTGCAAGGCCGCCGCGTCGTTCACCCCGTCTCCCACCATAGCCACCTCGGCCTTCCCGTACCGCTCCCGCAGCTCCTTCAGGTACTCGAGCTTCCCCTCCGGCGTCGCCCCGCCCCGGACCCGATCCTCGTCGATCCCCAGCGTCTTCGCCGTAGCCCGGACCACCCGAGGGTCGTCACCGGACAAGAGATGCACCCGCACCCCCCGACCCCGAAGCTCCTCGATCACCTCGGCAGCCTCGTCCCGAATCGCGTCCCCGATCCCCAGGACGGCTCGCACCTCTCCATCCTCGGCCACCGCCACCGGCGTATAGCCCGCCTCCACCACACCCCGCACCCACTCCTGCCCCTGCCCTTCCCCGTCGCCAAACCAGGTGGGCCGCCCCAGGGCCAGCCGGCGCTCACCGACACGCCCCTTGATCCCCGCCCCCGGCACCTCCTCGACATCCTGCAGCTCCCCGGCCCCGCGCCCTGACGCCCAGCTCAAAATCGCCGCCGCCATCGGGTGCCCGGATCGCTCCTCCAACGCCGCCGCCGCCCGGGCCATCCCTTCGTCCCCGTACACCACGGCCACCCGGGGCCGCCCCTCAGTCAACGTCCCCGTCTTGTCGAAAACCACGTCCGTGACCCGCGACAGGGGCTCGATCACATCATCGTGCTTGATATGAATCCCACGCCGCGCGGCCTGACCGAGCCCCACCGTCAACGCCAGCGGCGTCGCCATCCCCAGCGCGCAGGGGCAGGCGATCACCAGCAGCGCCACCACATGCCCCACGGCCCGGGCGGGATCGACGTGCCACCACAACACCGCCGTGAACGCCGCCATCACCAACACGAAGAAGATGAACACGCTCCCCAGGCGGTCGGCGAGCTGCACCACCGGGGCCCGATGGCGCCCACGGGTCTCCACCCACTGCATCAGCCGCCCCACCCGTGTGGCCTCCCCCACGGCCGTCACCCGCAGCCGCAGCGGGCTCTGCAGGTTCGTCGTCCCCGCCTCCAGCGCCTCCCCCAGGGCCACCGGTTCCGCCCGACTCTCCCCGGTGAGCACCGACCGAGAGACGGCGCTCGCCCCGGTCTGTATCACCCCGTCGGCGGGGACCACGTCGCCGGCCCGCACCTCCACCAGGTCCCCCACCTCCAGACGATCCGCCCCGATCACCTCCACCACCCCGTCGACGACCCGACGCGCCGTCCGGGGTAGAAGCGCCACCAACCGCTCCGCCGCATCCGCTGCCAGCGCGCTCCCCCGCACCTGCAGATAACGGGCCGTCAAGAGCGCCGCGATCAACACCGCGATGGAGTCAAACCACACCTCCCCCACCCCCTGAAACGTCACCCACGAGCTATGCCCCCACCCCACCAGAATCCCCAGCGAGATCGGCGCGTCCATCGACAGCCGCCGCATCCGCAACGCCCCCCAGGCTCGCCGAAAAAACAAGCTCCCCCCGACCCACAACGAGATCGTCGTCAGCCCGAAGGTCACCCAGTGGATCGCCCGATACAACCCCGGGTCGGACTCCGCCGACAGCCCGGCGTACACGGCGATCGTAAGGAGCATCACGTTCGCCGCGATGGCCCAGCAGATCCCCACCTTCACCAACATCTTGCGCCCCTGCTCGGACCGCGCCTCGATCCGATCGGAGTGCACCGGGTAGGCGTGCAACCCGAACTGCTCCAGCCACTTCAGCGCTCGCCCCGGACCCGTCTCCGACGGCTGCCACCGCAGCGTCAACCGCGACTTCGACAACTCGAACCGGGCCTCCACCACCCCCTTGATCACCCGCGGCATCCGCTCGATCAACCACAGACAGCCCGCGCAATGCACCCCCTCCAGGTACACCTCCATCTTCCGCGTCCCGTCCGCCAGGAACTCGCTGTGCTGACCCAAAAACTCCAGATCATCAAAGAGCGCGAACCGCCCCTCGGCCTCCTCTGGCGCCTCCTGCACCGGCACCGGCTCCGCCCACACCTGCCTCAACTCGTAGAACCGCTCCAGCCCCGCCTCATGCAGCGTGTAATACACGGCCTCACAACCGGCGCAGCAAAAGAGCTCCCCCTCCGCCCCTCGTCGATGCTCGGGGACCGGGAGACCGCAGTGCTCGCAACCTGGAGAAGGCACAGAAGCCATAGGAATCTTCGACCTCACCGAATCAGGGAGAACTCATGCCGAACATAGACGAACTCCCCACCATCGACGAGATGGACGTCCGCAAACCACCGACCCACCTCGTAGAGATCTCCCTCAAACGCATACACCCCATCGAGTTCGGTGGCCACCAGCTCACCGCCGCTCTGGGCCTCCGAGAGGTGGGGCCGCTTCAGGAGCACCTCCCCCGTCAGGCCCACCACGGGCATCTCATCGACGTCGACTACCACCAGGGTATGCCGCGGCGACCCCGGGATCACCTGCACCTGCCAGCCTCGATTGGTAAACGCCTGTCGGGCCTGCAGCTCTTCCTCGAAGTGAATGGACCGGGTGTAGTAGTCCGGGATGATCTGCGGCCCGTCATCGGACTGCGCCATAAACAGGATCGTAAAGCTCATCCCGACGTTGAACATCAGCAGCCCCACGACGAAGGCCGGCCAGAAGATATGGGGGGGTACGCGAACCATAACGCTCTCTCTCTACTGAGGACCCATGAGTCCAATGGAAGGGGTCGCCCAGACCTCGCCATCGACGACGAGCTCCAGGGTCAGGGGCATTCCTCCCGAGGGCATCTCCTCGGGCGGCATCGTGATCCACACCTCGATCCGCACCGGGTCCCCGGCGGGCAGCAAGATCGGGTGCTGCCCCACGACCTGCACCGAGGCCGCCTCCGGGGAGACCACTCGCACCTCGGCGTGGACCTCCTCGGCCGTGCGATTTCGCAGCCGGAACCGAAGCCGATTCGCCACGTCACCGTCGTTGGTGATCTGGTACGTCGTCCCCGACGCCCGGGCCAGATCCACCTCCAGAGGCCCCCGGTTGATCACCAACCCCACGAAGGTCGCGCTCAACAACACCAGGATCACCCCGTAGGCCAACACCCGGGGCCGGGCCACCCGCGTCGGCTTCTGATCCAGTGCGTTCTCCGAGGTAAACCGAATCAACCCCCGGGGCTTGTCCACGGCGTCCATGATCTCGTTGCACGCGTCGATGCATTGCGTACACGCCACGCACTCCATCTGCAGCCCTTCCCGAATGTCGATCCCCGTCGGACAGGTCCGCACGCAAGCCCCGCAGTCCACGCAATCCCCGAAGGACACCGTCCCGTCCTCCAGGTTCAGCGGCCCGGCCTGCTTTCGGGCTCGCGCCGTCCCCCGGGGCTCCCCACGATTGGGGTCATAGCTGACGATCAGGCTGTTCCGATCCATCAGCACCGACTGAAACCGGGCATAGGGACACGTGATGGTGCACATCTGCTCCCGGAAGAACCCGAAATCAAAGTACACCAGCGCCGTGGTCAGGATCATCATCACGAAGTACCCCGGGGCCTCCGCCGGGGACTTGCCCATCCACTCCAGGAGCCGCTCCCATCCCACGAAGTAGGCCACGAACGTGTGGGCCAAGAAGAGCGAAATCAACAAAAACACCCCGTACTTCAGCCCCTTCCTGATCATCTTCTCCCGGGTCCAGGGCCCTTGATCCAACTTTCGCCGGGCCCCTTCTTTCCCCTCGATCAGACGCTCGATCGGCCGGTACACGAACTCCAGGTACACCGTCTGTGGGCACCCCCATCCACACCACACCCGCCCGAAGAGAGCGGTCACAAAGAACACCGAGAGCAGCACGGTGAGCAAGAAGACCATCAGCAGGAGCGTGTCTGTCGGATGGAGGGTCAACCCGAAGAAGGTGAACTCCCGGGCGGCGATGTCCAAGAGGATCGCCGGCCTCCCCCCGATCTTCACCCAGGGCAGCCCCACGAAGAACGCGATCAACGCCCACCCCAACACCTGACGAGCTCGATACTTCGAGCCCTTGCTCGGCGTCGGGTACATCCATCGCCGCTTGCCGTCCCTACCCAGGGTGGTCAGGACGGCCTCCGGCGACTCCAATACGGGGGGCGGTGTGTTCAAGTGGGCTCCCTATAGACTCAAAATAAACGCTACCAGCGCGGCGATCCGCTCTTCGCCCAGATGGGCGTGGGGCGGCATTCCCGCTCCTCCATCGGAGATCACCCGATAGATATCTCCCGGGGCATCACCGTGGATCCAGTGGCCGTCCACCAGAGATGGCCCAATCCCGCCATCGTACTCCACCCCATGGCAGGCCACGCAGAACGTGCGGTACGCCTCGGCCCCGGCCTCCAGCGCCTCCGGATCTTCCATGGCCGCCAGAATCGCCTCTTCGTCGACAGGAACGATCTGGGCTGCCGCGGCGACACGTAGCTCCTCGATCGCCGCGGTCTCCCGCTGAAGCTGCTCGTCATATCCGGCGATCCAGCCCACCCCGAGAGCCACCACGTAAAAGATCGACCACACGATCGTGGCGTAGAAGATCCACAACCACCACCCGGGCATCGGATTGTCGTACTCCTCAATCCCGTCATAATCGTGGCCCTCGATCAGGACATCGGGGTACAGAGAACCATCTTCCTTCTTGTCTTCGGCGCTCATCAGCAGGCCTCCTGGTCGTTCACTTCCCCGCTCTCTAGGGGCAGACTCTTTGCGTGATCCACGTTCTCCTTCTTCATCAGCAACGTCCTGATAAGGATGGCCGCAAACACCACCACGAAGAGGAGGATCCCGATCTCGGCAAAGAAAGTGAGCCCGGCGTTCTCCATGATATCTCTACGCATTATCGCTCTCCTTCTTCGTCGGTGTTCAGATCCGTCCCCAGCCGCTGCAGGTAGGCGACCAGGGCGATGATCGCCCGATCCTCCAGCCCGGCGAAGTCACGGTTCTGCCCGGCCAGCTCTCGACCAATCTCTTCGGCCTGCGCCCGGGCCAGCTCCACGGCGTTCTCCGCCTCCTCCTGGGTGTAGGGCACCCCGAGCATCATCATCACCTCCACCTTGCGGCGAGTCTGGCTCAGATCGAGCTCATCGGTGAGCATCCAGGGATAAGCGGGCATGATCGAACCCTGCACCACCGAGGTGGGGTCCTTCATATGCGCCACGTGCCAGGCGTGGTTGTACTTCCCACCCACCCGGGCAAGATCAGGCCCGGTCCGCTTCGAACCCCACAGGAAGGGGTGCTCGTAGACGTCCTCGCCAGGCTTGGAGTAGTCGCCGTACCTCGCGATCTCGCTGGCCATGGGTCGAATCATCTGGGAGTGACATGTATGACACCCCTCTTCGATGTAGATATCTCGCCCCTCCAACTCCAGGGGCGTATAGGGTTTCACCGAGCTGATCGTGGGCACATTGCTGCGCACCAGGAACATCGGCGCGATGGAGATCACCGACCCGATCAGAATCGCGATCAACGTCAGCGTCGTGAACACCAGCGGCCACCCCTCGATCACTCGGTGCCACCCGTGCTTGACCTTCTCGGAAAGCTCAAAGAGCAGGTCGTCCAGCCGGGCCGGCTCGTCGGACTTCACTCGGGTCTTGCGCTCTGCACGCTCGGCCTGCTCCTTAATCCGCCACGTCGCCACAGGAACCAGGGCTTCCGGATCCTCAAGCTTCTTCGACGGCCGGTTCTTGATCGTCATGTACAGGTTGATCACGGCGAAGAGGGTCGCCACGAAGTACAGGGAACCACCGACCACCCGCACCCAGTACATGGGCAGGATCGCCACTACGGTCTCCATGAACTCCGGATACGCCAGGCTTCCCGTCTCATCGAAGGCTCGCCACATCAGCCCCTGGGTGATCCCGGCGCTGTACATCGCGATGATGTACAGAAGGATCCCCACCGTGGCCAACCAGAAGTGGGCCTCCGCAAGCCGGGTACTCCACAGCTTCGTCTTCCACAGCTTCGGCGCCAGCCAGTAGATCATCCCGAAGGTCATAAACCCGTTCCAACCCAGGGCCGCCGAGTGCACGTGGGCGATCGTCCAATCCGTGTAGTGACTCAAGGAGTTGACGATCTTCACCGACATCATCGGCCCCTCAAAGGTGGCCATGCCGTAGAAGGTGATCCCCACGATGAAGAACTTCAGCACCGGATCGGTCCGAACCTTATGCCAGGCCCCCCGCAACGTGAACAAACCGTTGATCATCCCACCCCAGCTCGGCATCCACAGCATCACCGAGAACACCATCCCCATCGTCGACGCCCACTGCGGCAGCGACGTGTAGTGCAAGTGGTGGGGGCCGGCCCAGATGTAGATGAATACCAGAGACCAGAAGTGCAGGATCGACAGCTTGTAGCTGAAGATCGGCCGGTTCGCCGCCTTGGGCAAGAAGTAGTACATCAACCCCAAGAACGGCGTCGTCAGCACGAAGGCCACCGCGTTATGCCCGTACCACCACTGGATCATGGCGTCCTGGACCCCGGCGAAGAGCGAGTAGCTCTTAAACAGACTCACCGGGATCGCCAGGTTGTTCACGATGTGAAGCACCGCCACGGTCACGATCGTGGCGATATAGAACCAGAGCGCCACATAGAGGTGCTTCTCCCGACGATTCTTCAGGGTCAGAAAGAAGTTCACCGCGAAGATCACCCACACCACGGCGATGGCGATGGCGATGGGCCACTCCAGCTCGGCGTACTCCTTGGTCTGAGTGAATCCCAACGGAAGCGTGATCGCCGCCGCCACGATGATCCCCTGCCACCCCCAGAAGTGGATCTTACTCATCAGATCGCTGTACATCCGGGCCTTCACCAGGCGCTGCGTCGAATAATACATCGCCGCGAAGATGGCGTTGCCCGCGAACGCGAAGATCACCGCGTTGGTGTGGAGCGGTCGTAGCCTCCCGAACGTGAAGTACCGCCCCAGCTCATTGGCCGCCGGCCACGCCAGCTGCACGGCGATCACGATGCCCACCAGCATCCCCACCACACCCCACAACACCGTGGCCAACACGAAGAGCCGCACGATCTTGTCGTCGTAGCGGATCTTCTCCATCCCTTCCGGGATCTCCTCCGCCCTGTCTTCCCGAGTTTCTTTCACTGCACTCTCCTCCAGAGGTGGCACGGGTCACGAAAAAAATGGGCCGCTGGCTCGCCGGCGACGGTGGCCCCCGAATCAAGTTCCGTGCCGCAAAATTGGCCCCCATCAAATTTCCCAACAATAGCAACGAATTCACTGCCCGCGGCGAAGTGTCGCACCCCGATCCCGCCCATCTTGCACCCCAACGCCGCGCAAATTATGCTGACCACTCCACCGGCTGCGCATTTTCTGCGCGACCTTCGCCTCTCTCACGACTTCCCTGTCTGACTCTCGGTCCCGCGATCTCCCCTGTATGTGCCGACTCTGCCCCCCGGCACCCCTCTGGCACCCACCTTGCAATCCACCCCTCATCGGTCCTCTTGACCGCCACCCCCACAGATTCTCCCTCTCCACGATGCCATGACCGAATTCGCTCCATTCTACGCCCAGGTCTTCGGGATCGGCCTCCTCTGGGTCACCGTCCACTGCTTCGGTATGTGTGGCCCCATCATGGCCAGCATCACCGCCGCGACCGGCGTCCACCAGAGCCCCGATCCCACCACCCGTCTCTGGCGGGCTTTCAAGGGCGTGATCGCATACCAGTCCGGCCGTGGCCTCGTGTACATGGCCCTCGGCGCCTCCGCCGGACTCGCCGGCTCCGCCGCCCGGGGACTGATCCGCGACCTTACCCAGACCGCGGGCCTCGTGGTCGCCGCCGTGATCCTGGCCATCGGCCTGATCAAACTCTTCTCTCTGCGCCCCCCCAGGGCCCTGGCCGGCCTCCGATCCCGTTGGTCCAAGCGGTCCGCTCGGTTCACCTCCAAGGTGCTGCGAATTTTGCGCCACAACGGCCCTCGGTCCGGCGCCGCCGCCATGGTCCTCTTCGGGCTCGCCCTCGGGTTTCTCCCCTGTATGCTGATGTTCTGGGTCCTGGGCATCGCCGCCACCACCCAGAGCGCCTTCCACGGCGCCGCCCTGATGCTCCTCCTGGTGGCCATGACCACTCCCGTCCTGGTCTTGGCAGCCTGCGGCTCCTCGCTGCCAGGCATCTTCCGGCGCCTCCGCTCCGACCGGGTCATCGGCGGCGCCATGGTCCTCTCCGGGGTGTGGCTGATGCTCATCGCATTCGCCGCCAACGGCTGGATCGACCACGTACACATCCCCTTTGAGTTCCGCGACGAGCCCCTGGTGATCATGCTCTGGTAAGCGCCCCCATGACCGCGATCCCCACAGACTTTTTCGACCGCGATATCCACGTCGTAGCCCGCGATCTTCTGGGCCGGGACCTGGTCCGAGAGACGGACGGGACCCTCCGTTCCGGGCGGATCGTCGAGGTCGAGGTCTACGAAGGATCCAACGATCGGGCCAGCCACGCCCGCACCGGCACCCCCACGGCTCGGACCGCTCCGATGTTCGCCGACCCCGGCACCCTCTACGTCTACACCATCTACGGCATCCACCAATGCCTCAACCTCCGCGCCCCCTCCGAGATCGGCCCCGGCGCGATCCTGATCCGGGCCTGCCAACCCCTCCAGGGACTCGCCGCCATGGCCCAGAGTCGGGGGCTGGCGACGGTCCGAGAGAAGCGCCTGCTCCGCGGGCCGGCCATGATCTGTCAGGCCCTTCACCTCGGACCGGAACACAGCGGCCTCCTGATCGGCGACCTCCTCGCCCTCCATCAGGGAAGCCCTGTCGCCTCCGACCAGGTCCACCGGACTCCACGGATCGGCCTCAACCGCGAAACCTGCGGCACCTGCACCGACCGCCCCTGGCGATACACCGTCAAAGACTCCCCTTGGTTGTCTCGATAACTCGATAATTAGACTAGAAGATCTGGATCAGTACCAGCACCAGGAGCACGAAGACCACCGCCGCCCAGATCACCCACGACAGGGGAATCGGCTCCACGCCCCGCTTCTCTCGCCACTTCAGATCGAAGGTGTTCCTCGTGACCTCCCCGGGTCTCTTCGGAATCGGCCGCGTCAGATACCGATCCCGCTTCTTCTCCGGCAACATCGATCGGTGCATTCCCTTCTCCACCACCTCCTCCGAGGGCTCGATGGGGAAGGGGTACTCCATGGAATATCCCGCCGACACCATGTCCAGGTTCTGCACCGCCATGACCTCGACGACGGGGATCTCCTCCAGCTCTTCCTCAGCGGCCGCCCGGGCATCGATGGCCGTCGCCTCGAGCCTGTCCATCGCCGTGTCGAGCGCCTCGTCATCGACCTCGAAGTCCCCGACGGCCTCGGCCACCACGATCTTCTCGGTGTCATCCTCCGGCAGCGATCCCGCTGGATCCTCCTCGGTGAGATCCAGGGTATCCCGAAGATCGGGATCGATCTCCTCGTCCTCGCCATCTTCCTCTTCGTCCCCCGCCGCTTCGGGGTCCAGCGCGCTCCATTCACCGGGCTCCACCGACTCCTCTTGTGACTCCTCTTGCTCCCCCTCGTCGATCACCTCGGACCGATCGAAGAGCTGGGTCTGATCCAGATCGGCTGTATCCCGCAGCGCCAGGCGCTCCTCCTCGGTGAGCTCCCCTTCGCTCTCCTCGGGCATTTCATCGAGGACGATATTCCACCGGGACCGACTCTCCGACGCGCTCCCCATCGGCGAGTCCTCGTCGGCCTCAGGGACCTCATCTCGAGACGTACCGGGGAGCTCCGCGGTGGCGAACACATCCTCCGGCAGATCGTGGCGCCCCCGGGCATTGCCGATCACAAGCTTCTGGGACGGACCCGAGGGACGCTCCACCACACCGGTCACTTCCTCGGAATCGGACTCCCCGGTCTGCTCCCTGTCGACGATCACCTTGGTGACCTCGTCGGCGTCCGCCCCCTCCTCGTCCTCGGACTGATGCTCCTCGTCGAAGGTCGGCCGCGGCGCGATCTCCGTGATCTCCTCCGACGACTCCGAGGTACTTCCCTCTTCAGCCTCCTCCTGGAGCATCTCGAAGGTCTTCTCCGTCATGATCGTGATCTCATCGGAGTCACGAATCACGCCCTCCACATCCGCCGATGGCTTCGGCGGCGACACCTTTGCACGCCGCAGAATCCCCGCCCCCGGGGCCTTCCCACCGTTCACCGCCCCGTCGCCCCCCTCCTCTTCTTCATACTGAGCCCGATCAGTGATCACCGTCTCCGGCTGGTTGTGATGGGCCTCCTCCAGAGAAGCAAAGAGATCCACGAACGTGGGATGATCGCCGATGGGGTTCCACTCTCTCTGATCCCCATCGAAGATCAGATCCGAGGGACGGATCACCCAATTCCGGATCAACCGCTCCACCTTCTCGCGGTTCTTGCACCGGTACTGCCGGATATCGGTCTTAATACGGAACATGGACGCTCGTTCTGGCGCGCACGAAGACAACAGATGTGCATTACATAGAGCTTAGTCTGCGCCCCCGTCAAACTCAACCGCCATCCCCGACGATCCTCCCCCTATTACGGGTCCATCTGCCGCAAGATCTCCGCTGCCACGTCCCGCACATGGACCTCCTCTTCCGGGTCGGCCAAAAGCCTGCGGAGCCACCGGCGATGCTCGTAAGGGTCCGTATTCCCCACGGTCTTCAGCCACTTCACCCGCTCCGACTCCCCATACACCACGTAGTGGATCCGCTCGTCGAGCTCCTCGAAGGTCACACCCTCACACCGAGCCTCGGGGTCAGCATTCTGAAATTGCCTCCGCGCCCACATGGCGTCTTCTGCGGCCGCCACCAACTTATACCCCTCCATCGCCGCGCACCGCCGAAACCCCGGGGGCTCCTCCTCGATCACCGCCCGGACCTCCTCCCGGGGCTCGCTGCTGCCGATCCGAGCCAGCGCCCAGAACGCGTAGGCCATCACCTCCCGATCCTCATCGTCGATCTGCTCCACCACAGCCTCCACGGCCCGGGGATCCCTCATCTGGGCGAGCCCACGCAGCCCACCGAGACGCACCTCCGAGGGTTCCTCGGGATCCAGGAGCTCCATCAGCACCTCCAGGCTCGCCACATCCCGCCCCAGCTTCCCCAGGGTGAACGCCGCCTCGGCCCGCACGTCCACGTCGCCATCCTCTCGGGCTCGCTCCCGCAACGACTCCCGGGCCCGCAACACCTGCAGGCTCCCCGCCGTAAACGCCGCCCGTCGACGGACCCCGGGATCTTCATCCTCCAGGGCATCCACGATCAGATCCCGCAGCCCCTCTCGCTCCCATAGCCGGTTGTTATTCGGATCGCTGATACTCACCAGCGCCGCCTCCCGCTGATCTGCATTGGAGGAGCGCATCTGCACGTGAAAGAACCCCTCGTCGTGATACTCCTGAAAGAACCCTCCCGTGGCGAAATGCAGCCCCACGGCGTTCACCAGAATCGCCACGATGATCAGGGCGATGAACTCCCCGTTGTGGTCGTTCACGGTCGTGAAATCCAGGGCGTCGTCATCCGCCGGAGGACGCTCCCCCAGAAACACCCGCTCTCGCCAGGGACCGGCGAAGAAGAGATCCCCGATGAACACGGCCTGCAGGAAGGCCGCCACCAGCATCAGGAACATATTCGCCGTGATCAGCGCCATGTTCACCAACACCGAGCTGCTCACCTCCAGGATGAAATATGCACTCCCCACCGCCGACGCCACCGTCGCCACCGTCGCCACCAGGGTGCAGATCTGCAGCCGCCGCCGAGTCCGGGCCGGCCAGTTCATCAACCCCCACTGCGAGACATCTGTGACCAGTTGTATGCGCGCCATATCTCCCTCGAGGTCCACCCTTCCATCAACACCGGGCCCACCGGCAGTATTCATCACCTCCCCGATTCCAACAAGGCAGTGGCGAGGAGCCCTCCTTTTGCGCTAGGACTATGCGGGTTGATTCAGTGAACTCTTGGATGGTGTACAGTTGACCCTGATCCCCGAAGTCACTCGGCCTCTCTCCGACCCGGTCCTGATCTTCGCCCTCTTGATGGTGGTGATCCTTATCGCCCCACGCCTGGTCCAGAGGTTCAAGGTCCCCGGCATCGTGGGTCTGATCCTGGCTGGCGCCATCCTGGGTCCCTCCATCCTCAACCTCCTGGCCCTCGAGCCCGACCGAGCCCCCCCGGGCTTCATGGACGTCCTCGGGGTGGTGGGCCTGATGTTCTTGATGTTTCAGGCTGGCCTCTCCCTCGATCTGGCACGGTTCAACTCCCTCCGACGGCGAAGCCTGACCTTCGGCCTCTTCTCCTTCTTCATCCCTCAACTCTTAAGCATCGCCGTCTCCTACTACCTCCTCGGGTTTTCCATCGAGGCAGCCCTTCTCCTGGGCTCGATCATCGGCTCCCACACCCTGGTGGGCTACCCGATCGTCGCCAAACTCGGCCTGATGAAGAACACTCCCGTGACCATGACCCTCGGGGGCACCCTCGTCACCGACACCGTCTCCCTCGCCATCCTGGCTATCGTCGTGGCCTCCCTCGGCGACGACGTGACGGCAGGGTATTGGGCCACCTTTGGAGTCCTGGTCACCATCTTCGTGGTCCTCGCCCTCTGGGGGCTCCCCCGACTGGGGCACCTCTTCTTCCGAACCGTCCGCAACCGCCCCGAGCTCGAGTTCGCCTTCCTCGTCTCCGTGCTCTTCATCACCGCCTGGCTGGCCGGCGCCGTCGGACTCGCCCCGATCATCGGAGCCTTCGTCGCCGGCCTGGCCATGAATCGACTGGTCCCCGAGCAGAGCACACTGATGGCCCGGATCCGGTTTGTCGGCGGCACCCTCTTCGTCCCCTTCTTCCTGATCTATGTCGGCCTCTTGATCGACGTCCGGGCCCTCGTGGAGAGCCTCGACATCTGGATCCTCGCCGGCACCCTGATCGTCCTGGTCTCCCTCGGCAAGCTCGCCGCCGCCAAGATCGTTCAGCGGATCTACGGATACACCTCGGCCGAGGGATGGACCATCTACGGCCTCAGCGTCCCCCAGGCCGCCGCCACCCTCGCCGTCACCCTCGTGGGATACGACGTGGGCCTCTTCGACACCACCATGGTCAACGCCGTGGTCGTCATGATCCTCTTTACCTGCATCCTCGGCCCGGCCCTGGTCGAAAAATTCGGCCTCCAGATGGCTCGCAAGATAGAGTCCGAGCCGGTCTCCCCCGACGACTTCCCCGAGCGCATCATGGTCCCCGTCGCCAACCCGGAGACCTCCGCCGACCTCCTCGACATGGCCTTCCTCATCCGTAATCCCGACTCCGAGGAGCCCATCTTCCCCCTGATGATCGTCGACTACGGCGAAGAGCTCGACGAACGCCTCCTCCTCAAGCAGAAAAAGCTCGACCACGTCGTCGATCGCGGCGTCGAGGCCGGCGTCCCCGTCACCCCCCTGACCCGCATCGACATGAACATCGCCCACGGCATCGCCCGGGCCGCCCGCGAAGAGCGAATCTCCATGGTCCTCATCGGCTGGGCCGGCCAGATCGGCGCCCGGGAACGGATCTTCGGCACCGTCCTGGACCAGCTCCTCGACGAGACCCGACAGATGGTCTTTGTCAACAACTTCCGATACCCCCTGAACACGACCCGCCGGGTCGTCCTGGTCATCCCTCCCTTCGCCGAACGAAGCCCCGGGTTCTTTGAAGCCATCCACAACGTGAAGCTTCTGGCCTCCCGGGTGGAGTCCGAGCTTCACATTGTCTGCCTCGAGGACCACCTCGAGCATGACCAGGAGTTCGTCGAGTCCATCGAGCCCGAGCTCGACGCCTCCTACGACACCATGAAGACCTGGGCCGACCTCCCCGCCGTCCTCGATGAGGACGTCGTCGACGACAGCACCCTGATCGTCGCCCTCAGCGCCCGCCCCACGACAGCCCCCTGGTTCTCCGAGCTCGATGACATCCCTCGGATGCTGGCCACCCGCTACCCGACCAACTCCTACTCCGTGGTCTTCCTCTCCGAGCTGGTCTGACCGGCCACTTGTCGCCACGGCCTCACCCACGCTACACTCCCCACATAAGGCGCCCACGGACGGACGCCGCCGAAGTCGCTCCACCACGGAAGGTGAAGATGTCACACCACTCTCGAGATCTCCGGCAGGCCGCCGCGGCCTGGACCGGAGAGGACTCCGCCGCACATCGCCATCTGGGGATCGCCGGGCTGAACCTCGCCACTGAGGCCGGCCCCCGGGCTCTCCTTCACGCCGCCGACGGGCTCCGTTTTCTGGCCGCTCATCTGAGCTTCGACGACGATCCTTCCGACGTTGACGCCCTGACCAGCCTCCTCGTCGACGAGGGCCTCCTCCCCCGCCTGGACCCCGCCGTGATCACCCGCCGTCTCCGGGCCGCGGCCACAGACGGCGACATCCGCCGCGCTCCCGAATCTCCAGACCTCGGCACACCGCCTCTCGGCGAGCGCCGTAGAGGAGCGCTGGACGAACTCCGCTGCGAGAGCCGCGCCCTGGCCCGCTACTTCTCCCAAGAGACCTCCAGCCGCCGCGCCGAACTCCTCGACGACGGGCCCACCATCACGGCGCTTCTCTCCCACCAGCCCCCGGCGATCCTTCGCAAGGAGAGCCTCTACCCCTGGGATCTCCCAGTCTCCACCGAGCCCCTCCGACTCCTCACCGCCTTCGAGTCCGCCGGCTTTGACCGGCTCCCGGACGGCCTCGATCTCGGCGATCGCGCCCGCCGATTCGAGCAGAGCCTCGCCACCCACCTCGCCGGCCACGGACTCCTCCCCGCGATCCGCGCAGCCCTCGCCTTCGCCCCCCCTCAACCGGGGTTATCCCCTCGAGAAATCAACCGTTTCTTGGTCACCTTCGACGTCCTCGCCGACGACCAACCCCTTCGGGAGCTCGCCGTCGCCCTGGTCCAGATTCACGGCGTCACCCTCCGCGTCCTCCGAGGGCTCGCGCCCCTGTCGGCCATGGCCCCCTGGATCGACTACCTCCGCAGCCCCTGCGCCGACTTCGCCGAGGGCCGAGGCATGACCCTCCGGGAGGCGACCAACTTCGCCCACTACGCCCTCCACCTGATGAACCTCATGGAGCTCGCCGCCCGCCGTGACCTCCCCTCCGTCGAACCCGTCCGGGCTGCCCTCCTCGATCTCGAAGAGGAGCTCAAGGAGTTCGCCCTCGCCGGCCAACGAGAGGGCCTCACGGACCGCCAGGCCGACCTCCACCGCTACGATCGCGGCCGCTTTGCCACCGAAGAGCCCTCGGCAGCCCTCGTCGATCGGATCGCTCGCCTCTGCGGATCCTGGCGAAACGGGCATCGCCCGGGCCCCCCGGGCGGCCGGCCTCGCCAGAACCACCCCGTCGTCGGCGCCGTCCAGCAAGCCGTCGACACCACCGACCGCACAGACCTCATCGACGCCGCCACCCACCTCATGGGCTTCGCCGAGCTCGGCGACGACCGCCTCTGCGACCGCCCTCCCGAGCAGGTCCTCCGCAGCCTCCTCGTCATGACCTCCGTCCTCCGTGACCTCGACGGCCTCGACCGCACCCGCCCCTTCCGTGTCGACGGCCTCTCCCCGTCCATGGACGCCCCGGAGTCTCTCATCGCCCACGTAGCTGCCCCACAACAGGTCAGCCTCCGCCTCCACGAAGACCCGGAGTGGACCGCCCTCCGCGAGCTCCTCCGCCACACCGACGATCCCCGCCTGACCGCTCTCCTCGAAGAGCGCCTCGCCGCCTTCGGTCACCGCGAGGCTCCATCCCCGAGCCCCGACGATCCCGCCGACGAAGATCCCGCCGATGGTCACTCCTCATCAGCGGTGCACACCTGAGACGCCCGACAGTCGTTCCGGTCCGATCCCGGTTCATACCGGGAGTGAAGGTTATTGTATCGGAGCAGTCGGAGTGGCCTTTCACCACTCCACCGGAGTAACGCCCTACCAGATCAGACGACCTCACCTCGGAGCGACTCTCCACGGCCGCCCAAGACACCCCCTAATACACTGAAATTACAAGATCTTAGCGATACCCAAACACACCGACCTCAGACATGGCACAGAGGTTGCTGAACAAAATCTCGTCGGACTTCGTCTTACGAACCATCGCTAACGAACTCACACGAGGTGTTCCATGTTGCCACTGAAGAACCACCACCTGATGCTCGCCGGCGCTCTCTTCGCCGGCGCCACCCTGATGGCCTGCGACCCCGAGCCCGGCGACGGCGAGCCCCGCCCCGTCGACCATGAGAGCGTCTCTCAGAGCCTGCGCTCCAACCTGGAGAATGCCATCGACTCCATCGCCGACGCCATCCTGGCCATGGAGAACTCCAACCTCCTGGGCGACCTCATGAGCCCCAGCGAGTACTGCTACGGCTATGGAACCGATGACCCCATGGACGAGTGGGTCGAGGAGTGTGAGACCGGCCCCTCCGCCTCCGAAGAGCTGCAAGAGGTCCGCGCCGAGCTCATCGAACTCCTCGAGACCCGGGTCTTCCCCGAGGCCCATGTCGAAGAAGAAGGCGGCGACTTCGTCATCTATCTCCTCTCCGGCGACGTCCTCTGCGGCGACGCTGAGGACTTCTGGGACCCTGCTGATCATCAGGCCTGCGTCGACGAGATCGACGAACTCGAGCTCCGAATTCGGGCCCGGAGCCTGGCGGCCAACGCCATCGACCTGGATCTGAAGATCGGCCCCACCCGGATCAGCCCTGCCTCCTTCCGGGTCTCCCCCTCGGAGGTCAGCCTCTCCGCCGACCTCGACGCCATGGTGCCCTTGATGGAGTACCTCGACGATCTCTACGAGGGCGAAATGGCCGGCGACCTCCCGGACCGCCTCGAAGGCCGGCTCCGCATGGCCCTCTTGATGAGCGGCTCCGAGACCAAGGTCGCCCTGGCTATCGATCGGGCCATCCACATCGAGGCCGACGAGCTCAAGCTGGCTCTGGGCGCCACCCCCGAGTTCTTCGCCGCCTCCGTCGACGCCGCCGCTGAGACCGCCGCCCTGATCCTGGGCGTGGGCTCCGTCGACATCGAAGCCGAGCACATCTTCCGCGACGCCTACGCCGAGCCCCCCATGCCCGACTACGACTACGACTCCGGCGAAGGTGAGGACGACGGCTCCCTCGACCCCATGCCCTACCCCGAAGAGAGCGACCCCGTCCCGGTGGCCCTTCGCCTCGCCGGCGCTACCGCCTCCCTGGTCGCCGATCTGGCCAACGAAGACGTCACCGTTGAGGGCATCGGCCTCGGCGGCGGACCCGCCGAGCTCGACATCGACGGCGAAAACGTGGTCTCCATCCACCTGGCAAACGACTTCGACCTCGGCTTTTCCATCTCCGACGACGAGGTGGAGTTCGACGTCAGCCCCGGCTTCGACCTCCAGGTCGCTCTCCAGCTCTACCGAGCTCTGGACCACCTCAACGACGTCGACGACTGGATGCTCGACGACCTGATCCGCGTCGCCCTCACCGGCGACGCCAACCCCGCCATCGCCCTCGGCGAGTTCGGGCTCCAGGTCCTCCGCGGCCAGCTCCACATCCAGTCCCAGGCCGCCGCCATCGACATCCAGGTCGACGCCGGCATGTGCCTCATCGAAGACGAGTACGACTACGACTACGAGGCTTCCTACCACCCCTTCGAGCACCTCAGCGCCGGCCAGTGTGAATAACCGCTGACCCTTCCCTCCCAGGCCCCGGCGGACTCCCCGCCGGGGCCCATCTTTTACTCTTTCATTACGACTTTTTGGACGGACTTTCTCGATGACTTCTCGACCCGCACCGCTGCGTATCGCTATCGCCGTCGTCGCCGCCCTTCTTCTGGCCACCCTTGTCGGGTCTCTCTTTCTCCCTGACTCTGTCGAAGAATCGACGGGGCTCTACAAACGCCCCCCGGAAAATGCCCAACGGGTCTTCTTCATCGGCAACAGCCACACGTTCTTCAACGATCTCCCCGACATGGTTCAGCGGTTGGCCCACTCCGACCCTTCCTCTCCCCCGATCTGGTTGGACGGCCACCTCCAGGGAGGTGCTTATCTCCGTGACCACCTGAATAACCCCGACCTCGGTTCCTCTCTTCGCGACTTCGACTTCGTCGTCATTCAGGGCGCCAGCCTGGAACCGGTCACTCACTCCCAGGAGTATGTCGAGAATGTCGCCCGCATCGTTGCGCTCGCAAACGAAACCTCGGCCACCCCGATCCTCTACGAGGTCTGGCCGCGAGCCCACTTCGATCCGGTCTACCGCTATGACGACATTCCTTCCTCTCCCGAGCTCCTGGCCCGCGAGATCCGGTCGACTCTGACCGTAGCCGCCACCCAGACCGGAGCTCGCTTGGCCCCCGCCGGTGGCGCCTGGGAACGAGCCCGCCGGGCCGGACACCCCCTGGTGCTTCACCTCGACGACGGCAACCACGCTACCCCCACCGGCACCTACCTCGCTGCCCTGGTCATCTACGGCACCATCACGGCCGAACCCCTGCCCCGTGACCTCTGGCACCCCTCCGACGTCTCCCCGTCACAGGCCTCGCTCTTGACGGATCTGGCCAACGCCGAACTCGCCACTCAATAGGCCCCCCCTCAGCCCGAAGAAGGGGGGCTTCTTCCCCGGGAATCGGTAGCCACCATGCGGGTTCGCAAATCCCTACCCCCGGGGTAGGAATTGTTTTTGCGGGTTGATGAGCAGGGGGAAAACCGTCACACTTTGACCATGAGTGTGTTGCGCGGTTTCGCTGATCTTCGGGTCTCAAATTTGGTGGCGGCGTCCTTGGAGCGGGTCGATCCCCTGGGCACCCAGTTTCGCCCCCTTGAGCCCCTGGAGCGAGCCGAAGTCAGGCGGCCCGAGGCGGCGAGTCCCCGGGACGGCCTGGTGGTGATGACCTGGAACATCAAGTTCGGGGGCGGAAGGATCGACTTCTTCTTCGATGGCCACGACGATCGGGTTCACCTGACCGAGTTCGAGGTGATCAACCACCTCCACGGTGTGGCCAAGAAGATCCGCCACGTCGATCCCGACATCCTCCTCCTCCAGGAGATCGACCGCCGCTCTCGTCGGGTCGCCGGTGTTGACCAACTCCAGTGGCTCCTCGACCACACCGACTTGAGCTACGGCGTGTACGGATCCTCCTGGCGAGCCCGATGGATGCCGGCCTACAACCTGGGGCCCGTGGATATGGGCAACGCGATCCTCTCGAAGTGGCCGCTCCTGGACGGCCTCCGAATCGACCTGCCCCAGATGACCGACCAACCGCCGCTGGTGAACTACTTCTACCTGCGCCGAAACCTTGTCACCGCTCGCATCGAGGTGCCCGGCAAGGCGCCCGTGCAGGTCGTCAACGTCCACGCCGAGGCCTTCTCCCGAGACCACACCAAACGGGAGCAGATCCTCCGATTCGCCGCCGAGCTCGACCGGATCGACAACGCCGGCGGCTGCGTGATCGGCGGCGGCGACCTGAACACCCTGCCCCCACACTCCCGCCGCCGCTACGGCTTTGAAGACGCCGTCCAGACCGAGGAGCACTTCCAGGGCAGCGATTACCGCCACGAGGAAGGGTGGCTCGACGCCCTCTACGACCGATACACCCCGGCGGTCTCCCTCGAGGACTACGCCCGGGACAACACCCCCCATTTCACCCATTCCACTCACAGCGGAACTTTCTGGAACCGAAAGTTGGACTATTTGTTCACGAACTCTATGTTCCATGAAGGCAGCGCGGTCACGCACCAAGACGAGGCGTCGGGAGGCATGCAGACCATGCCCCTCTCCGACCACGCTCCGCTCTCCGCTTCCCTGATCGTACCCGAGGGACCCAGGTCACTATGAAGTACCCCGCCATCGCCGCCGCCGGTCTCGCGGCCCTCTCCGTCCTGGCCGCCTGCGTCGTCCCCCCGGGACTACGGGGCCAGACCGAGGAACACCACGTGCTGGTACAGTCCTGGGATGGGAACACGGAAAAGATCCCCGACGGCTGGCAGTACATCGAGATCGATGGCCCGGTCTGCGCCAATGGCACCCCTGTGGGCATGGGGCTGAACGCCGGCGACGACTCCTCCGATCTGGTGATCTACCTCAACGGCGGCGGCGCCTGCTGGGATACCCAGAGCTGCAACCTCTTTCAGACCGCTGCTAACCTGGACATCACCTACAACGCTGACCGCATGGCCGAAGAGCTCGGTCCCCTGGTCGGCGCCGGGCTCTTGGACCGCACCTCCGACGTCCACCCCTTCCCCGACGCCCACATGGCGTTCATCCCCTACTGCACCGGCGATCTCCACAGCGGCCAGCAGATCACTAAATACGACAGCTTCGCCGGCGAACAAGCCCTCCACCACCGCGGCGCCGACAACATCAAGCACTACCTCCAGTTTCTCTCCCAACGGTACGGAGACGCTCGTCGGGTGTGGCTCGTGGGCACCAGCGCCGGCGGCTACGGGATCACCTGGAACTTCGAGCACTTCCAGGCGGCCTTCCCCGACGCTGAGATCCACGTCTTCGCCGACGCCTCTCCCTGGCTTCGACTCGACGACGAGATGTGGGCCCAGTGGCGACGAACCTGGGGGCTGACCCTGCCCACAGGCTGCGTGATGTGCGAGATCGCCCCCGACCACCTCCTCCGGTTCTTGATCGAGTCCAACCCGGAGACCCGATTCGCCATGTCCGTTCACAAACGGGACAGCACGCTGGCGGCCTTTCTCCGCCTCCGACCCGCCGAGCTGGAGCGCGACATCGCCTGGTTTTTGCAAGAACGTTACTATGGCGACAACACCTCGGCCTTCGTCGCCGAGGGCTCCGATCACGAGGCGATCCTGGAGCTCAACAACGGGCTCACTGACCAAGACGGACAGTCTCTCGCGGAGTTCTTTCGCCGATGGGCCCTCGGCGAATAGCATCGCCTCCGATTTGTGATTTCCCTCCCCATCCTGTACAAGATTGACGCGACTACGGGCACTTTTGTTCCCCACTTCCAAGGGATCTGTAATGACCTGGCATCTCCGCGTCGTCTCCTCGCTCCTCCTGGCGCTGGTCCTGGCTGCCTGCACCCAGCCGGCTCCGGATACTCCCCCCGTCGAAGAGCCCATCGAGACCGTCCACGTACGGCTCCTGGCGTTCAACGACTTCCACGGCGCTCTGGAAGGCCCGTCGGGCAACGTTCTGGTGGCCGGGGAACCCGTGGAGACCGGTGGCGCCGAGTACTTTGCCGCCCATATCGCCGCCGAACGGTCCGAAGTGGAGTACTCCTTCGTCGTCGCCGCCGGGGACCTGATCGGAGCCACTCCGCTGATCTCCGCCCTCTTCCACGACGAACCCACCATCGAGATCTTGACCAAAGCCGGACTGGACATCTCCTCTGTGGGCAACCACGAGTTCGACGCCGGCGTCGACGAGCTCCTCCGGATCGTCGAGGGCGGCTGCCACCCCGAAGAAGGGTGCCGCGACGACCACGAGTACCAGGGCGCCGGGTTCACCTACCTGGCCGCCAACGTCCGATGGCGAGACTCCGGGGAGGTGATCCTTCCGGCCTACGAGATCCGCGAGGTCGCCGGCCTGAAAGTCGCCTTCGTGGGCATGACCCTGGAGAACACCCCCAGCGTGGTCGTCCCCTCGGCCATCGAAGCCGTGTCCTTCCACGACGAAGTGGAGACCGTCGCAGGGCTGATCGACGAACTCGAAGAGGGGGGCGTCGACACCGTGGTCGTCCTCGTCCACGAAGGAGGCCGAGCCACGGAAGAGCAGACCGACATCAACGACTGCCCCGGCGTGCAGGGGCCAATCGTCTCCATCGCCGAAGAGATCCACCCCCTGGTCTCGGTGATCGTCACCGGCCACAGCCACCAGGCACATATCTGCGAGTTCGGCGGCCGCCTGGTCACCCAGGCCGGACACTCCGGTCGGATCATCACCGTGATCGACCTCTACCTCGATCCCGAGACCGGCGACGTCTTAGAGCGCACCGCCCGTCAACGGCCCGTGAGCCGAGACATCGAACCCGTGGCCGCCGTGGCAGACCGGGTCGCCGGCTATCGGACCATCGCCGAGCCCCTGGCCAACCGGCCCATCGGGACCATCACCGCTGACATCCCCCGGGGCGCCCGCGCTCAAGGGGGCAACTCCCCCATGGGTCGGCTCATCGCCGACGCCCAGCTCACGGCCACCGCCGACGAGGCCGGCGCCCAGATCGCGTTTATGAACCCCGGCGGCATCCGCACACACCTCAGCTTCACCCCCGACGACGCCGAAGAAGGCATGGTCACCTTCAACCACCTCCACACAGCTCAGCCCTTCGGGAACGTCCTGATCACCATGA
Source organism: Myxococcales bacterium (assembly GCA_007120035.1). Taxonomy (GTDB): domain Bacteria; phylum Myxococcota_A; class Bradymonadia; order Bradymonadales; family Bradymonadaceae; genus SKON01. The sequence goes on along the minus strand of SKON01000272.1, from coordinate 6,444 downwards.
CCCTGACTGGCGACCAGATCCACAGGCTCCTGGAGCAGCAGTGGGAAGATCCCGACCGGCAGCACGTGCTCGCCGTCTCCGAGGGCTTCTCCTACCGCTACGACCTGGAGGCTCCCCCCGGTGAACGGGTCGACCCGGCGTCGATCACCCTCCATGGCGAGGTCCTCGACCCCGAGGCCGACTACCGGGTGACGGTGAACAACTTCATGGCCGACGGCGGCGACGGGTTCACGGTCCTGACCGAGGGAACCGATCGAACCGGCGGCGTGGTCGACCTCGACGCTCTGGCTACCTACGTGGAGGCAAACTCTCCCCTGAGCCCCGACGAAGAGCCCCGATTCGGCCCCGTGGAGTAACCCGGGGCCAGTAATCGGGACCGCAGTGACCGGGACCATCAGTCAGACCGTCTCGGTCAACAGCGGCTCTTCCTTCATGGCGGCCAGCTTGGCGACAATCACCTCGGGCACCTTGGCGATCCGGGTGTTGTAGCGATCCACGGCGTCATTATACCCCTGCCGCATCAGGGCGATCTCGTTCTCTACGTCGGTCAGGCTCTTCATCAGCTTCTGGAAGTGCTCGTCCGACTGTAGCTGGGGATAGGCCTCCCGCAGCGCGATCATCTGCCGGGCCGAGGCGTCGCCGAGCTCCATGACGGCCCCGGCCTCCTCGGCCTTGAGCCCGCCGGCCTTCGGAGCGGCGCTGCGAAGATTCGCCACGGTCTCAAAGAGCCCCCGCTCGTGCTCGGCGATGGCCTGCACCACCGGGACCAACGCCGTGATCAGGTCGAAGCGCTTCTTCAGCGCCACGTCGATATTGGCCCACGCCCGGAGCACCCGCTGCCGCAAGAAGACCAGATCGTTGAACAGGAGCACCACGAAGCAGAACACCAGGTACACGCAGCTCAGCGCCGTGGCCAAGAAGTAGTCCAGCGTCCCCACGCTCCCGACCATCATGAAGAGCCCGAAGCCCGTCACGGCCATCCCGCAGACGCTCAGGCCCAGGGCGATGATCCCCTGCCGCCCCATCTTAAAGAGCAGATCCCGCTCCGAGAGGTTGCTGATCACAAACCCCGTGCGGTCATCGTCCTTGTCTCCCTGGCAAATCCGCAGGCGATCCGGGGCCTCGGGGTGAATTCTAGCCTCCCCCAAGAGGTAGAGCTCGTCGCCGGGCACCACCACCCACTCCGTCTCGGTGCGGTTGCCCATTCGCCGCCGGGTGCTATGCCGGGAGTGGACCTCGGCGCCATCAGGATGAACCTCGATAGTCCCGTCCTCATCACGTGCCGCGAAGATCACCCCCTGGGTGTGCACCTCGGTATGGGTATTTTTGCCCCGCTTGGTCTGGATCTGATGCTTGTAGTAAACACAGGCCTGATTAGAGAGCGGCGACGTCAGGGTTCTCGCCAGCGGCTCGATCCGAGCCTGGATCTCGTTGAGGCCGTAGGTCACCCCTTTGATCGGCGACGGGGGCATATGCTCCACGAGCCGCTTCAACCGAACTCGCCGGAATCCATGGCGAGCGATCAAGGCCGTGACCAACCCCAGCACCAGAAATATCGCCACCGGGATGAACCCGAACCGAGCTCCCCCGGTCTCGGGCTGCTCGATCAGATAGCTCTCGTCCACGTCCAGGGTGCCCAAAATATTTCGCCCCCCCAGGAACCGATAGAAGAGCACCTCCGGGAATTGGTTCAACTCTCGGTGGGTGTTGTTCTGCAACGACGCTGACGCCGCCTGCAGATAGCCCAGTCGGGTCAACGCCTCTTCGTCAGCCGCCGACAGGGCCTCCAGGGCCCCGGAGTCGGACCACCGGGGGGCGGGGCTGACGCCCACCTCGGAGGCCACCGCGTCGAAGCTCTCCTGAGTGGTCGCTGCCGTGCGCTCCACGAGATCCACCCGCTCCTCGACAATCCCGTTGGAAGCCCTCAGCCCCATCGAGAGCATCGCCACCGCTGCGACGGCGGTCAGCAAGAAGAGGGAAAGCGAGACGTTATGGACTCGGAACGCCCGCAGCACCAGGAGGACACCGATCATCAGGAGCAAGAGGCCCAGGCTCGTCACGAACACTGATCGGTTCATCCGACTTGCCTGCAGAGAAGAGAGGCCCTGATTGGTGATCGCCGGGACATAGGCCCCGGGCTCGTCGAAGAAGATCGCCGCTTCGCCATTCCGGGTGGCAGCGTATCCCATCACCACGATGGGATCGCCGGGCCGAATCACCGTGACCGTATGCCGGAATCGGCCCTCTACCTCCCGGTGGACTCGTTCGCCGGTGAACTCTACGTCCCCCCCGGGTTGGACGCGAACGGTACCGCTCTCATCGGCCACCTCAAAGGGCACGTGCTCCGTGGTCCGGCTGTCCGTTCGCCAGGTCGTGCGTCCCTCGCTGTCACGCTCCTCGCGCTCGATCAGGTGGTCGAAGTACACCACGTCCATGGGCTCTCGAGGCGCCCGCAACGTCTCCGTCCCGCGGACCTCCCCGTCGACCATCACCTCGCCAGAGGTCACCGCTGCGGCCGGAAGGCGCCACAGCTGGGTGACCCTCTGCGCCGTCTGGAGCTCCCCGAATCCCAGGGCCAGCACCAGCACGCCGCCGGCGACCAGAAGTACCCCGAGGCCCAGAAAGAAGAGAAACCCGATCGTCCCGGTGAGCACACGAACCACAACAACCCTCGTCGAATAGACCCGTTGACAGGGCGCCACTATACAGCGATCCCGCAGGGGTGGACAGCGGCGTCCGGGGTGATTACAACCGAGGAGTACGCACTGGTACCGAACACTGAGCGAGGAGCTCCATGACCAGCTTGACCGAACGCCTCCAGGCTGTAGACCGCAAGATCGTGATCCACGACACGGAGACCCTGATCGACGACGAGGTGAAAGCCAAATCGGGGATCTCCGGCATGGCGATCAAGGGCGGATACAAAGTGGTCAAGAAGGTCCGCCCCGGGATCATCCCCGACGCCATCGACCACCTCCTCGACGAGTTCACCGAGGCCCTCGACCCCCTCTACGCCGAGTTTCTTGAGACCGACAGCGAGGAGAACTTCGAGAGCTTCATCCAGCGCCACGAAAACCGGGCCGCCCAGGACCTCCTGGCCATCACCGACGCCCGGGCCGAGCAGTCCGATAAGCAGGTGCTCAAGTCCACCTATGGAAAGCTCCGGGGCCAGGCCGAAAAACACGTCAAGCAGGCCCTCCCCGGCGTGGGACGCCTGATCGACCGCCACGCCCCCCGCGACTGACTCTCGGAGGACCCGTTGGCCCCAGAAGTCGAGCAGACCCCGGCCCTGGTCCTCCGAAAGGTGGACTTTGGGGAGAGCCACGTGATCCTCCACCTCCTGTGCCGCGACCTGGGCCGCGTCAGCGCCGTGGCCCGCGGGGCCCGGGCGAGCAAGCGGCGCTTCTCCGGGTGCCTGGAGCCCCTCCGGGTGCTCGACGCCACTCTGAAACCTCCCCGCAAGGGCGACCTCTTCACCGCCGAGGCCCTCGACGTCTCCGAAGACTTCCGGGCCCTCGAGGATCGGATCGAGCGGGTGATGGCCGCCGGCTACCTCACAGAGCTCGTCCGAGAGACCTTCCGCGAGGGCGAGGACGCCCGGGAAGTCTTCGAGCTCCTGCGGCGCACCTACGGCTCCCTCTCTCGGGCGTCCGACTCCGCAGAGGTCCAGCGGGAGCTCCTCTCCTTCGAGATGGCCCTCCTGAGCCTCTATGGCTTTCCTCTGAATCTTCGGCGATGCGCCCGGTGCGGGGCCTCTCCGGGAGACGACGAATCGCTGCGCCTGAGCCGCCGCGGCGAAGGCCTGGTCTGTGGCTCCTGCCGGCGACCGGGAGAGTCTCTGGGGCTGATCTCTGCGGAGGCATTCGGTATACTCCTGAGCCTGTCTGGACCGTCGACGACCACCTGGGACTCCGAGCCCCTCGCCCAGGCCGGTCGCGTGTTGGAGAACGCTTTGGAGCAAGTCTTAGAGCGTCCCCTCCTGACCCGGGACCTGCTCCAGCAGGTCCTCTGAGCTGAGGCCCCCATGGATCCCGCGATTCAAAGAGAAATTCGGCGTCGCCTCGATGAGATCCGTCGGCGGCCCTCGGAGTTGATGCGCTACGATCGCAACGGTGATGGTCGCATCGACGACGAGGAGTGGGAGGAGGTCCGCCGGGTGATCACCCTCGAGGTCCAGACCGAGCACCGCCGAAAGACGGCCACTTCGGTAGCTGGCAACGGGGATCTCGAGGATCTACTGGGCGGCCGGTTTCGGATCCTCGGCCTCCTCGGTGAAGGAGCCCAGGGCCGGACCTATCACGCCGAGGACACCCAGTCCCCAGGGGGGCAGGTGGCCATCAAAGAGCTCGACTTTCAGCAGGCCGACAGCTGGAAGGCCATCGAACTCTTCGATCGAGAGGCCCAGACCCTGCAGTTCCTGAACCACCCCAACATCCCGGCCTATATCGACGCCTTTCACCAGACCGATGGCGACGGCCATGAGCGGTTCTTCCTGGTCCAGGAGTTCGTCGACGGCACCGACTTTGAGTCGCTGATCGCCGCGGGCCAGACAAACTTCACCGAGGAGGAGGCCCGCGACCTCCTGCGCCAGATCCTGGAGATCCTGGTCTATCTCCAGGAGCGCAGCCCCCCGGTGATCCATCGGGACATCAAGCCGTCGAACCTGATGCGTCGACCCGACGGCTCCGTGGCCCTGATCGACTTCGGCGCCGTGCAGTCCGTGCTCCCCGACGCCCAGGGCGGATCCACGATCATCGGCACCAGCGGCTATATGCCCGTGGAGCAGCTGATGGGCCGGGCGGTGCCGGCCACCGATCTCTACGCTCTCGGCGCCACCATGGTGCATCTCTTGAGCGGACGCCACCCGGCAGACCTGCCGATGCGCCGAATGGCCATCGACTTCGCCCGCCACGTACACGTCTCCCCCCGGTTCCGACGGTACCTGGAGAAGATGCTTCAACCCGACGTCGAGGAGCGGTTTCAGACCGCCCGAGAGGCCCTGGACGCCCTGAACGCATTGGACCGCCAGGCCGCCGTATCTCCCGCTGTACCCGTGGAACTTTCCCAGGGCCCGCGAAAACCCGTCGAACTCACCCCCACCAAGGTCGTCGCCGGGGCCAGCGCAGCGAGCGCACTCTTTTCCGTCTTTCTCTTTGCGGTGATCTTGGTCCCCTCCACCAACTGTGGGCGCTTCTCCAGCAAGATGATGGGCTACGAGGATGTCGTGTTAGAGCCGCTTCGCACCTGCAAGGTCGCCGTCGACGCCCTTGGTGAGAACGCCGACTTCGCCTGGGTTGGATGCCAGACCGGGGAGAGCAGCGGCAGCTGCAACAGCGGCCGCGCCACCTGGTCAGTCACCGTCAGCGGCAGCGAGGGCCGCGGACGATATGACTTCTCCCTCACGGGAACCGACGGTGAATGGACCCTGCACTCCGCCCGACTCCGGGTCGACGGCGAAACCCACGATCTTCGAAACTGCGAACTTGACTGAGAGTCGGCTCCCACCACCGCTCACCGGTCGTCGCCGTCTCCTTTGATCACCCCCCGACGGTGTCGACTCAACAGCTTCTCCAGGTTCCCCTGCCCCACCTCTCCCAGCGACAACCCCAGCTCAGTCGCGATCGCAGCCACATACCAGAGCACATCGCCGAGCTCTTTCGCCACCGCTTGCCTGCGCTCGTCGGTGAGCACCCCACCATCATCCCGAAGTGCTTTTTTGAAGTGCTCGCAGACTTCGCCGGCCTCTCCGGCCAACCCCAGCGCCGGGTACATCGCCAGGCGCTCTTCGTCGTGCCCCGGATACTGAGCAGTGCGTCCCGCCAGCCGCTGGTACTCATCGAGATCCAGCGGGCTCACAGGGAGATCCTCTCAAAGATGGCGTCCACGGTCTCCCGGTCCTCCTCCACGGAGTCCACCGGAATGATGCAGTGACCCAACCACGCGAGATCTTCTCGCCGGGTCATCCGATACCACCCGTGATAGTTGGAGCCTTCAATGGTCTGGGTGACCTCAATCTCATAAGCGTCCAGACCGCCCAGCTCTGACGGACCCGAAGAAATCACCTCCATCGCCGACCCGTACCCCTCGATCTCCGGCTGAATTCGGTCCCGGAGCTTCTCCAGCGTATCCGCACCGCGGGCCCTGTACACCGTGAGCCCACACCCGGCCACACCATCGACCGTAGCGTGATGCCGACATCTCCAGGCTCGGCTGGGTCGGTTCACCATCTCCAACGTCCACGTCGTCGGACAAGCCGCCACGACCTCTCCGTCAGTGGCGTAGTTCCATCCGGCCTCGGTGTGCTCCGACGTCAGGCGCAGCGGTGGCGTCTCCGGCGATGAGAAGAGATCACATCCGGCGATGAAGAGGCCCAGCGACAGGGCCATAGCGATGACCACGCAGCGGGTTAGGCTCATGAAGTCTGGCTCGGTTTCGAGGAAGGCT
>SKON01000320.1 GCA_007120035.1 Myxococcales bacterium | reverse complement strand
CTCCTGCATCCTGTCCCGGAACGCGAACTCCTCCCCCTCCGGCCACCTCTCCATCGCCCTCCTCGTACACTCCCGGATCCCCTCCTCCAGCTCCATCACACGCCGCTTCTGAAACGCCGGCCCCAACAACCGACGCTGCCGCCGATGATCCTCTCCCTCCATCAACAACAGCGACGAATCCCCCAACAACGGCCTCAACACCCGATTTCCCCGACTCGCCACCAGCTTCTCCGGCGCCGCCGACAACACCTCCCCCACCGCCCTCGGATCCGCGAAAAACACGTACTTTCCATGATGCCTCAGATCCAACGTAAACGGCGTCCCTAACTCCTCCGCACACTCCTCCAGGTACTCCAGCGGTCGCGTCAACCACTGCATGGACTGAACATCCGATGAAGCTTTAGGGCCCGCAGGCAACTGACTGGTATTATCCAAAACTTGATCCCACTGGAATTTTCCGTTATCGTCAAAACCCTCTCCCAAACATGACTTCTGTTGTCCGAGGGGGACTCCATCCTACAGCGTCGCTACTCACCTGGCTACGTTCCTCCCTAGACCTAAGCTTTACCGGGGTACCTGATGTCTTCCCAACCCAACCATTTCGACCTGATCTGCGACGCCATCCTCCACGCGGCCTCTCACGACCTCCCCTCCTCCATCGAGCCCCAGCACTCCCTCATCGAGGATCTGGGTTACGACTCCCTCACCATCTCGGTCCTCGCCCTCGAGTTGGAATCTCGCCTCGGCCGCCCCGTGTTGTTAAGCCGGTGGGTGGAAGCCGTCGACGACCCCTCGGGCCTCACTGTCCAATCCCTCTGCGAATACCTGGAGCACGTGTGACCTCTCCGAGCTCTCCCCTATCCATCGAAGCCCGCCGCGACGTCTGGTGGTGTCACTTCGACACCCCCAAGAGCCCGGTGAACATCTTCACCCGCCCCCTCGCCGAGGCCGTCCTCGAGCTCACTGAACGGGCTCGTCGCGAAGGTCCCCGGGCACTGATCTTCGCCACCGCCAAAGACCGCAGCTTCCTCAACGGCGCCCAGCTCATGATGGCCAGCGCCGTCCAGCGCCCCGAGGACGTCCTCCCCCTCACCGCCCTCCTCCGACAGGCCTACCAGGCCGTCCAGGACTTACCCCTCCTCACCGTCGCCGCCGTCCACGGCACCTGCTACGGCTGCGGCGTCGAGTTCACCCTCCACTGCGACCGCCGCATCGCCACCGACGCCGGCCACACCCACTTCTACATGACCGAACTCGTCGACTACCTCGACACCCCGGCCTTCGGCAGCACCCAGCTTCTCCCCAAACTCATGACCCTCTCCGACTCCGTCGACTTCCTCATGTGGGGTCGCCGCCTCCACGCCCCCGACGCCCTCTCCACGGGCCTCGTCGACCGCATCCTCCCACACCACGACCTCTCCTCATCCCTCACCGAACTCCTCTCCGACCCCGACTTCACCACCCTCACCCGACCCACTCCCGGCACCGGCGCCCACACCATCAACGAGCTCCGCACCGCCATCGACCACCTCCCCGAGCCCTTCCGCCACCTCCACGACCAATGCCTCACCCTCCTCCACCGCGGCCACCAATCCCCCACGGTCTCCCCCGACGACCGCCGCGCCGAACTCGACGTCTGCGGCCACACCCTCATCAACCCCATCGCCTCCAAGGCCCGCTCCGTCTTCTTCCTCCGCCAACTCGCCCAACGGGCCACCCTCCGCCACGCCCCACCCCCCCAACCCATCGACCTCCTCGTCCCCCCCGACCTCCTCCACCACAACCCCCACTCCTTCCTCGCCAGACTCGCCACCCACGGACCCCCACACCTCCGCCTCCTCACCGACCCCGACCACGCCCGCCCAGACGCCCTGAAGATCCCCCTCCTCCCCCCTACAAGCCCCCCTTCCTCCTCCGCAACCCTCCGCCAACACTCCGGTTTCTCCGCCCACACCCCGGGGCTCACCTGGCACGAACCCACCCCCGGACACCGCCACTTCTCCCACCTCCACCGTCCCCACGGCGGCGCCACCGCCGTCATCGAACTCGCCATCCACGACCCCGAACCCGACCCCGCCGCCCAGCACCTCTTCGCACTCCTCACCGACCTCGACGCCACGGTCCTCCTCTCCCGACCCCACTCCGCCTTCGCCACCGACTCTCTCCTCCTCGCTTATCTCCGCCCGCTTCTCTCCTTCCTCACCCACGGCGGCTCCACCGCCGATCTCCACACCACGCTCCTCGACTTCGGATTCCTCCTCCCCCCCTCGGAGATCGCCACCTACCTGGCCCCCGACACCCTCCCTCCCAACGAACGCCCCGCCCTGGAAAAGCTTACATCCTCCCTCCCCACATCGGAGGGCGAAATTCAACCTTTTCTCATCGACCAAATCCTACTCGAACTCATCTATTCTTCCGCCCAACTCCTTAAAAACAAAGTACTCCCCCATCGCAGCGTCGCCGACATCGCGATTACTGATCTCATCGGGTTCCCGATTCATCATGGAACCCTCGGCCAGTTCTTCACCCTCCAACGAGCCCGGACGATCTTGGACCGCCTGCAGAGCTCCCCCCACCACACACCAGAACCCGTCTGGGCCCACGCTCAACGGTTCCTTCACGAAGAGGTAGAACTCTATGGCTGATCACACCTCCCTTCCCGACCCCTCCTGGAGTCTCCCCGAAATCTTCCATCGCCACGCCACCACCGGCCCCGAGACTCCCGTCCTCTTCGAACTCTCTCGCGCCTCCGACAGAACCCTTCGACCCCGGCCGATCACCCACCAGGCTCTCCTCACCCAGGCCCGCCACGCCGCAGCTCACCTCGAAGCCGCCGGCGTCGCCCACGGACAACCCGTCCTCCTCCTCGTCGAACGCCACGGTCACTTCATGGCCTGGTTTCTCGGCGCCATGGCCCTCGGCGCCATCCCCGTCCCCCTCCCCCCGCCCAGCAACATGGGCCTCCCCGAGTCCTTCCGCGAGCGCATCGAGTCCGTCCACGCCGACGCCTCCCCGACCGCCATCGTCTCCGACCGCGCTCAGAAGACCCAGACCCTCGTCTCCGACGCCGAGGAGACCCCCTGGCTTGACACGCTCCTCGCCGAAGAAACCGCCGAGCCCTCCCTCTTCGACCTGATCCGCCCCCTCCAAGACATCGCCTACCTTCAGTACACCTCGGGCAGCACGGGCTCCCCCAAAGGCGTCATCGTCACCCACCGCAACCTCGTCGCGAACCTCCGCGCCAGCGCCCTGGCCGCCCACTTCACCTCCCAGGATCGCTGCGTCACCTGGCTCCCCCTCTACCACGACATGGGCCTGATCGGCGGCCCCCTCCTCGGTATCTTCCTCCACGCCCCCCCCTACCTGATGCGCCCCGTGGAGTTCGTCATGGACCCCATCTCCTGGCTCCGAGCCCTCTCCGAGTTCCAGGCCACCTTCACCACCGCTCCCAACTTCGCCTACTCCATCGCCGCCCACAAACTCCCCGATCACACCCTCCAGGACCTCAACTTCCGACACCTTCGCCTGGCCTTCAACGGCGGCGAACCCATCGATCACCGCACGGTCAAACGATTCCTCCGTCGCTTCTCCTCCCTCCGCTTCGGACGGGAGACCCTCTACCCCGTCTACGGCCTCGCCGAAGCCACCCTGGCCGTCTCCTTCCCCGACCCCACCGACCCTCCCCGCTTCGACCGCGTCGACCGCGACCTCCTCTCCACCGAAAACGTCGCCACCAAGGTCCCCGAATCCCACCCAAAGGCCGTCACCTTCGTCTCCGTCGGCCGCTCCGTCCCCGACCACGAGCTCCGCATCCGCGACGTCGACACCGGCCTCCTCCTCCCTGACCGCCACGTCGGCGAAATCTGCTTCGCCGGCCCCTCCACCTCCCCCGGGTACTACGGCCGCCCCCCCCGCGACTCCGACGAGATCCACACCGGCGACCTCGGCTACCTCGTCGACGGCGAACTCTTCGTCGTCGATCGCCTCAAGGACCTGATCATCCTCGGGGGCCGCAACTTCGTACCCTCCGACATCGAACGCCACCTCACCGGTATCGACGGCCTCCGCCGCGGCGCCCTCTCCGCCGTCGCCCTCCCCGGCGAGCACGGCACCGACGCTCTCCACATCATCGCCGAGGTCGCCCCCCGGCCCGGACGCCCCCTCTCCGACATCGAGGCTCAGATCCGCCGCACCGTCCACAAAGCCTTCCAGATCGGCGTCGCCGAGGTCCATCTCGTCCCCCCGAACAGCCTCCCCAAAACCTCCAGCGGCAAGATCCAACGCTCCAAAATCCGCTCTCTCCTCCTCGACTCTGCCTTCTCTTCCATGCACGCTACTCGCACTAGACTTTCCGCCTCCGGGAAAGACCTTCAGAAACGCTTCCTCCGTTGGCTCGCGACGAGATCCTGATGGCCGCTCCCAACAACCACACACCCATCGACGAGGGCTTCCGCTACAAAGTCGTCCTCCTCTTCTCGATCTCCCTTGCGATCTGGGCCCCCATCTATTCCCTCATGATGTACCAGCTGGCCTCCTACTGGCCCGTGGTCCTCTCCACCATGACATGCATGGTCCTCGTCGGGATCAGCCCCTTCCTCCTTCGACGGGGCGCCTCCTTCTTCTTCGTCGGTAACTGGCTCGCCTTCAACGTCTTCTGGGAGATGCTCTTCGTCGGCGCCTACGCCGGCTTCGGTCCTCCGCCCTTCTTCTGGCTCGCCGTCGTCCCCATGCTCTCCCTCTTGGTCGCTGGCTTCCGCTCCGGCCTCTTCTGGCTCATCACCATCCTCGTCTCCACCACGGCCTACTATTTCTTCCTCCTCGGCCCCGGCACAGACTCTCTCCGCATCGTCGATGGCCAACTCCTCCTCTTCGAAGCCTCCGTCATCGCCGGCCTCTTCTTCCTGGTCTTCCTCCTTTCCATGGCCTACGAGAACGCCAAAAACTTCGCCGTCTCCGCCCTCCAGGCCAGCGAAGAACAGACCCGCAAGATCGTCGAAAACGCCGCCGACGCCATCCTCACCGTCTCCACCGATGGACGCGTCGAGACCGCCAACGACGCCTTCCGTCGAATCTTTGATCTCCCCAACGACGACCGTCAAATCCACTTCGGTCCCCTCGTCCCTGCTATCTATTCCGTCCCGGCAAACCCCGCTTCGACCAACCAGATCCCCCACATCCCACCACCCGCTTCCCATCCCGCCGACGACACCCCCGTAGACCTCTCTCCCTGGGCCGGGCTCTCCTTCGAAACCACCGGGTTCGATCAACATCACAACCCCGTCCCCATCGAGGTCGCCGTCGAACGCCTCGACCGAGGTCAGGGGTTCTTCGTCGTCGTTGTCCGAGACATCACCCACCGCAAACGACTCGAAGAGCAGCAGAAAGCCCGACTTCAACAGTCCGTCGAGAGCTTCCGAGCCCTCATCGAAAACCTCCCCGAAGGTGTCATCGCTCACCGTGACGAAGTCGTCCACTACGCAAACCCCGCCGCTCTCCGCCTCCTCGGCGATCCCGACGTCCACTCCGTCGTCGGCCTCCCCCTCTCCCCCCTCATCCCCCCTCAGGAATGGGACCGCTGGCAGGCCGCCCTCGCCGCAAACCCCTCCTCCGGCCCCATCACTCTCGAAGAACACCACCTCCATACCTTCGATGATCGCGACGAGATCCCCGTCGAGAGCAGCACCTTCGCCGCCTCCTTCCAGAACGAACCCTCCCTGATCTCCATCTTTCGCGACCTCACAGAGCGCAAGAAGATGCGCATGAAGATGATGCACATGGAGCGCATGAGCGCCGTCGGCACCCTCGCCGCCGGCGTCGCCCACGAGATCAACAACCCCCTTACCTTCGTCTCCGGAAACCTCGAGCTCCTCGCCGAAGCCCTCCAGAACCCTCCCCACTTCCTCCGCAACGCCGACGACTGGGCCAACGCCGTCGGTGACGCCCGCCAGGGCGCCGAGCGCATCCGAAAGATCGTCTCCGACCTCCGCACCTACTCCGCCCAACGACACGAAGAGATCGGCCCCGTCGACCTCCAAGACGTCATCGAGACCTCCATCAACATGGCCCAGAACGAAATCAAGCACCGGGCCACCCTCAAGCGCGACTTCGATGACGTACCCCCTGTCCTCGGAGAGCCCGCCGGCCTCGGTCAGATCGCCCTCAACCTCCTGATCAACGCCGCCCACGCCATCCCCGACGGCTCCGCCCATGACCACCAGATCCGGGCCCGACTCCGCAGCGATGGCAAAGAGGTCTTCTTCTCCGTCTCCGACACCGGTCGCGGCATCCCCGAAAACCTCCTCAACCGCATCTTCGACCCCTTTTTTACCACCAAGCCCCAGGACCAGGGCACCGGACTCGGACTCGCCATCTGCCGAAACATCGCCCAGCGCTTCGGCGGCGAGATCTCCGTCGACACCGAGGTCGGCAAAGGCACCACCTTTACCGTCACCCTTCCCGCCGCCGATCCCGCTCTCCATAACGACGAACATCCTCCCCAGAACACCACCCACGACCTCCCGGAAACCCGTCCTCGGGTTCTTATCATCGACGACGAACCCCTCGTCGCTCGCGTCCTACGCCGATCCCTCAACCCTACCTTCGAGATCCACGAGGTTCACCGCACACAGCACGCCCTCGACCTCCTCCGCAATGGCGACTCCTTCGACGCTATCCTCTGCGACCTGATGATGCCAGAAACGAATGGCGCCGACTTCTACCACCTCCTCCAACAAGAACGCCCCGAGCTCCTCCCCCAACTCATCTTCATCACCGGCGGCGCCGTCACCCCCATGGCTGCTCGATTCATCGACGAGACCGATCGGCCCGTCCTCCAGAAGCCCATCCGTCCCGATGTCGTCCGACGGGAGCTCCAAGACCTCCTACACCGCCACGACGACGACGATCACACCCCGATCCGAAACAAATAGAACCAATTCACGAACGGCACGACGATCAACGCCGCCTTGAACAACAGATCCTCCCGGTTGCTCATCTCCAGCACCAACTTCCGATCCCGCAAGAACGTCCACAGACTCATCGAACCCCAGATCATGAGCATGAAGTACAGGCTTATGATCAGAGGCTGAAACGTCACCGCCTTCCACACCTGGCCCCCCAATAACCCCATCGTCGCCCGCGTCGCCCCACACGTCAGACAGGGCAGCTCAAAGGCCGCCTGCATCCCACAGATCCCCAGATCGATCCGCCCCGTCTCCACCAGCCACGCCCCCAGAGGCAGCCCAAAGAGCGGCGCCATCAGCAACGCCCCCACAGGAACTGTCCCCCTCGGCCTCGGTACCGTAAACAGCCGCATCGACCTCCTCTCTTCTGACCCTCTACTCTTCCAACACCGCGAACGCCGACTACACTCCTACCTCCACACCTCCAAGAGCACTCCGATGATTTCCTCCGCCGTCAACCTCCCGGCCTCCCCCGGCGTCAACCCCGTATTCACCGCCCGCCGCAGCACCGACGACAGCGACAGGCTCCGCCCATACACCGTCCCCGTCGGCGTCGTGATCTCCAGAAAGAAGAGGTCCGCGTCCGTCCGCCTCACCTCATAGCTCAGCCGCGCCACATCGAACGCCCGCCGCACCACCTTCTCCGCCGCCGATCGCGACAGGTACGCGTCCGCCCACACCGATCCTTCCCCGATCGCCTCCACCACCTCATCGCTCAACCACGTCTCCCACCTCCCGTGGATCGACCCCGGTTCCTCGTGTGTCGCCAACCCCTCCGGCACGCTCTCATGCAGTGAGATCACCGCCAGATCCCCGTCCTCGTAGGCCTCCCAGAACTCCTCCTCCTCGATCTCTTCCATCAACGTCGCCGCCTTGTCCTCCGACTCGTCGATCACCACCCACAGATCCGACCCGATCGCCGAAAACGCCCCCCCTTCCGGATCCTCCATCCAATCCTCCAAAAGATCTCGCCAGGCCAGCTTCACGCTGAACGGACGCCCCAGATGGGCCTCCACCCCCTCCTCATCCAGCTCTTCCAACACCACTCGCCCCGGCTCGTCCTTCGCCTCCCACCTCGGCACCGCCTGCGGATCCAACCGCCGCCCTGCTCGCAACTCCACTCCGCCTGTCCCATCCCTCAGATCCCGAAAGAGCTGGATCGTCCCCGCATCGTCGCTAAACCCGTAACTCAGGCTCACCCGCCGCACCTGCGATGAGCCCACCCCATCACCGCAGTTCTCACAGGCGTATCCCGCCTTCAACGGGCCTTCCTCAAGCTTCCTCTTCAGCCCCGCCACCGTCGCCTCATGAAACGGCAGGCTGTGATAGAACCGCTGAAACTGCTCATGACCGCAAGTCCCGCAGGCGCAGTCCAGATCCAGCACGTAGAGCACCTCCGGCACTCCCCCGGGACCGGGTCGAAAATGAAACACGAAGGGCTCTGCCATGACCTCACCGTTTCAGACGTCGAGCTCATCAACATTCGGAGCGTGCTCCATGATGAAATCAAACCTCACCGACGCATCTCGCCCCATCAGATCTCCCACCACCCGATTCGTCTCTTCCGACGCCTCCTCGGGCACTACCACCTTCAACAACCGGCGCCGCGTCGGATCCAGCGTGGTCTCCCGCAACGTCTTCGCCATCATCTCCCCCAGCCCCTTGAACCGCTGGATATTGATCTTCGGCGGCTTCTTGCGCCGCTTCACCTTCGCCAGGATCTTGTCCCGATGGGAGTCGTCCAACGCCCACTCCGTCTCCGACCCGTAGTCCACCCGGTACAGCGGCGGCTGGGCGATATACAGGTACCCATCCTCGATCAGCTCCGGCAGATACCGATAGAAGAACGTCAAGAGCAGCGTCGAGATATGGTGCCCATCGCTGTCGGCGTCCATCAGCAGGATGATCTTATGATACCGCAGCTTTGACGCGTCGTACTGCTCCTCGATCCCGCACCCCAACGCGTCGATCACATCCCGAAGCTCTTTGTTCTTTGTGATCTTCGATAGCGACGCCTGCTCGGCGTTCAGCACCTTCCCCCGCAACGGTAAGATCGCCTGGGTCTTCCGGTCCCGCCCCTGCTTGGCGTTGCCTCCGGCCGAGTCTCCCTCGACGATGAAGAGCTCGCTCTCCTCCGGATCCGTGCTCGAGCAATCCGCCAGCTTCCCCGGCAGATTCAACCGGTGGCTCACAGCCCGCTTCCGGGTCACCTTCTTGGCCGCCGAACGGCTCGCCATTCGAGCCCGCGCCGCCTGAATGATCCGCTGGGCTATCCCGTTCCCCGTCGTGGAGTGATTGTGCAGATACTGCTCCACGTGGGTCGCCACCAGGCCCGCCACCAGGCTCCGCACCTCCGGGTTGTTCAACTTCGCCTTCGTCTGTCCCTGAAACTGGGGCTCCGAGATCAAGATGCTCACGATCCCCTTCAACCCCTCCCGGATATCATCGCTCGTGATATTCAGGCTCTTCGGCGCCAGATCGTGGGTCTCAAAGTAATTCCTCAGCGCCTTCTGCACCCCGTCCCGAAACCCCTTGTCGTGGGTCCCCCCGTCCACCGTCGCGATCCCATTGGCGAAGGTCCGCACGTCCTCAGCGGTATCCTCCGTCCACTGCAACGCCACCTCCACCCGCGCGATCCCCGGCCCCGGATGGTCCTCCCGCAGCTTGATGATATCCGTATGAATCGGCGCCGCCTTCGCCTCTCGCTGGATCTGCGTCAGAAAGTCTGCGATCCCCCCCTCGCTCTTAAACTCCTGATACGTCCCGGCCACCTCGTTTCGATATACCACCCGCAGCCCGGCGTGCAGAAACGCCCGCACCTCCAACCGCTCGGCGATCATCTCCCCATCGAACCGCACCTCCTCGAAGATCTCCGGGTCCGGCCGAAAGAAGATCTCCGTCCCCGACCCCCGCGCCTCCCCCAGATCCTCCACCGGCCCCTGAGGAATCCCCCGCCGAAAGCTCTGCTGATACCTGTGCCCATCCCGCCGAATCGTCGCCCGCAGGTCCAGGCTCAACGCGTTCACCGCCGACGAACCCACCCCGTGCAACCCCCCGGCCGTAAAGTAGTTCCCCTCATCGAACTTCCCCCCCGCATGAAGGGTCGTCAAAATGATCTCCAACGCGCTCCGCCCCTCCTCCGGATGAACATCTACCGGGATCCCCCGCCCATTGTCGGACACCGTCACCGACTCCCCATCGGCATGCAACGTCACCTCCACCGTCGTCGCATACCCGTTGATCGCCTCATCCACCGAGTTGTCCAGGATCTCCCACACCAGATGATGCAACCCGGCCTTCCCCGTCCCGCCGATATACATCCCCGGCCGCTTCCGCACCGGCTCCAAGTCCCGCAAAATCGTGATGCTCGCCGCATTATACTGCTGACTGGCCATGAGCTCCTTCTTCCTCCGCAAAAGTCCCGCCACCTCCCCGCCAGAAGACCACGACTGCCCCCCAGAATCAAGCCCCAACCCCCGGGGTCCACACCCCGTTGCCCCAACCACCACGCCAGATCCCCGCCACACACCCACTTGATACGGATCAGCTCACCTCCGCATCTAGTGCCGACGATCCGGAGTTTTGGGGCAGAAACGTGAGGTAGCGTTGTAGCTCGGGACTGGCCACCAGCGTCACGGTCACTTTGG
>SKON01000176.1 GCA_007120035.1 Myxococcales bacterium | reverse complement strand
CGGTGTGGGGGATCCCCGAGGCGGCGGGGCAGCAGACCCTGGTGGAGGGAGACTCGGTCTACGCGGAGCTCGGGGCGAACCTGCAGATCCTGACGGGGTATGTGCGGCTCCCCGATCTGGATCTGCCCGAGGAGATGGCCGGGCTGGTGCCGGAGGACGCCGGCCTCGGCAGCGCCGTGGGGCGCCTGGAGTGGCGGGGGGAGTTCGGGGATCGGGTAAGCCTGGATGTGCATAACCGGCTCTTCTGGCAGACTTCAAGCATCCCGGCGGAGCTCTTGACCCAGGGGTTCGAGGTGACCCGGGGGGCGGATCGGCGATTGGATACGTCCTGGGAGATCCTGGAGAGCGATGGGGCGACCCTGGTTCACGACCTGGATCGGCTGGTCCTGGGGGTGTACACGGAGCGGTTCGACCTCTACCTGGGGAGGCAGGCGATCCGGTGGGGCGTGGCGGAGCTCTTCCCCGTGGCCGACCGGTTCGCCCCACTGAGCCCCTTTGAGCTGGACACCCTGCAGCGTCGGGGGGTGGACGCCGCCCGGGTGGTGGCCCACGTGACCCCCGATGTGGAGGTGGATCTGGTGGTGGCCGATCGGGGGCCCGACGAGGCGATCTCGGCGGCGGGGCGAGTGGAGTATTTCGGGGCCAGTATCGACGCGTACCTGGGGGGTGGCCGGTTCTACGACCGGGCCAGCGCCCTGGGGGGGATCAGCTACCTGCGAGGCCATTGGAAAACCTTCGCCGAGGTCGAGGGGCTGTGGAACCTGGAGGAGGGGGAGCCGGACCTGCCGCGTGTCACCGTGGGGGTGCAGCGGGTGGCCATGCGGTGGACCCTGGGTGCGGAGTACCACTTCAACGGGCTGGGGTATGCCCGGGAGGACTACGGGGAGGCTGTGACGGCGCCGGAGTTTCAGCGGGGGGAGACCTACTTTCTGGGGCAGCACTACCTGGGGCTGACCGGGTTCTACGGCAGCGACGGCGGGTGGGGGGCCGGGGGCGGGGTGATGGCCAACGTGGTCGATCCGAGCGTGGTGATCTTCCCGGCGATCCAGTACGAGCTGGCGGAGCAGATGAGCGTCTCCGCCGGGGCCTACCTGGGGTTCGGTGAGGCCCCGGAGCTTGACGGGTTGGAGCTGCGGTTGAACTCGGAGTATGGGGGCCAGCCGGATCTTGTGTTCGTTCAGATGACGGTATTCTTTTAGGGCGGTGACGGTATGGGCGGCGCGGACGACCCCTCCGCCCTACGGGCACCTCCCCGCCAGGCGGGGAGGGGGCCACGGGCTTCGCTGTTTCGGCTGGGGCTCGCGGAGGTCGAGATCAGTCTCGGCCGAGGCGTTCCAGGGACCGGTGGGCTTCCTGTACGAGGGTCTCGTCGTCGGCGTTGTTGATCACCTCCGAGAGGAGGGTCCGGGCCCGGGGGTGGGGGGTCCAGCCCAGGGACCGGACGACGTCGGCGCGTACGGAGAGGCTGGGGTCGCGGAGGCCGGTCTCCAGGTGTGCCAGGAGGCGGTCGTCGTCGCGATCGACGAAGAATCGACCCAGGGTGTAGAAGGCCAGGGACCGGAGGCGCTCATCGGACTCGGCGGTGAGCTCCATGAGGGCCTGCTGGGCCGAGGGCTCGGGGAACATCCCGAGCATCGAGAGGGCCCGGCGGCGCTCGAAGGTAGTGGCCTCCGAATCGGTGGCCCGGTCCACGAGACGGTCCAGGACGTCGGGCCATCGCCTCTCGAGTTGCTCCCGGGGGGCGACGACGTCGATGGCCCGGATGAAGTCATCGAAGGCCCGGTCGTCGTCGACCTGGCGGGTATGCTCCTCTCCGGTGTCGGAGTCGCCGTGAAGCTCGTGGGCTACAGCGGGGGTGGCCAGGAGCATGGTCATGGCCAAAAGGAGGCAGAGGGGGGTGTAGATCTTCATGGGGTTCTCGCGGGGCAAAACGTCAGGGATGTCGAATAAAGGGGTTCTTGCGGATCACGCGGCCCTGCCAGGGAGAGATGTTGTTGCCCTCTCCGGAGGCGTGCATCAAGTAGCTGGTGTCATTGGGCGGCGTGTCGGGCAGGGGGTCGTGCTCCGGGGTGCCACCCATGGAGAAATACTCCGAGGTGTGGAAGAGCCCCAGGTAGTGGCCGAGCTCGTGGGCCACGGTGTGGGCCAGGGAGGGAGCGCCAGGGGTCCCCACGGAGGAGGTGGCGACGGCGACGCCGCTGCGGCCCGTGCCGTGCTTGAGGACCGGTCCGGGGATGCCGCCGGCGATACCC
Source organism: Myxococcales bacterium (assembly GCA_007120035.1). Lineage (GTDB taxonomy): Bacteria > Myxococcota_A > Bradymonadia > Bradymonadales > Bradymonadaceae > SKON01. Next base: position 8,399 of record SKON01000176.1, on the reverse strand, counting down.
AGGATCTCTCCGAAGGGGCTGCGGAGCTCGTGAACGAAGAAGAGGTTGAGGCCATGCTCCAGGGGGGCATCGGCGGAAGAGGCGAAGAGCTGGGAGAGGTCGCCGGAGCCCGAGGAGTGGTCCTGAATCACCTGCAGATTGGAGGGAGCGTCGTTGTAGGTGATCTCGCCGAGGTCCACGCCGACCTGATCATAGAGGGCGTCGACCTGCTGGAGCATGGCGGCGAAGCTGGGGTCGTTCTGAGCGGTCTCGGCGGTCCAGCCGTTGGAGCCCGTGAAGTAGATGTTCAGGTCCATGACGCCCGTGTCGGGGACCTCATCACTGATGGTCTTGGCCATGACCTTGACGCGGACCCCAGCGGTCAGGGGCGACATGCTCCACCCGGAGACGGCGAAGCCGATGGGGAAGAAGCGGTGGTTGCCGGGCTCCACTCGAGAGTCGGGGTTGTTGGGTGCCAGTCCCCCGAAGGAGGCCACGTTGAGGATGATCCGGTTGTTGCAGTTGGGGTAGCACATGCCACTGCCACTGGACTCCCAGCCCGAGGGGACAATGGGGAAGTTGCCGGGGCCCGTCCATCCGGTGACGGCGTACTGGGCATTGGGAGGGCCGTCGGAGATGGTGATGGCCACGGAGAGGACGTTGTCGGGGACCTGGAACTCGATGGCCTCGGTGGCGTAGCCGTTGATGAGGCTGACGGTTTCGTCAAAGAGGGTGATCACTCCGGCGTCACCGGGGTTGGTCTGATTAGTGGGGTTTTGATTGGTGGGGTTCTGGTTCTGGTTGTTCTGGTTCTGGTTGTTCTGGTTATCAGGTGTCTGATTGTTGGACTGGTTGTTTCCCTGGTTCACCCAGGGGATGGGCTCCTCAGACGAGGTGGAGCCGCAGGCCGCCAGGCCGGCACCGGCGAAGAGGAGCGCCAGAAGTGTGGCGAGGCGAGCGGGAGTGGGACGAGAAATCATGAAACACCTGTGAACTCAGAGAGAGGGACCGGGGAGACCGTCCATCGGCTTCAGCGGCTGCGACGAAGGATAATGACCTGAGTAGTGAGGGTCAAGCGAGGGTGGAGGGACTCGAGGAACCCCTTGTTCTACGCCGAGAACGGGGAGTCTCGAAGGGGACTCTGCCATCTGTTAAGGTATGGGGAGTGTACTTTGACAACCCTTGAAGTCCGTGCATGATGGCAGTGGGCGTATCAGGGCCTTCGGATAAAGGAATGCGAGAGTGAACCAGCAAGGCGTTCAGTTGAAGGAGGGGACCCTGCTCGAGGGGAAATACCTCCTGGAACGAGAGCTGGGGGCCGGGGGGATGGGGCAGGTATTTCTGGCACAGGATACGACCATCGATCGGGCGGTGGCGATCAAGCTCCTTCACCGAGATCTGGCGATGGATCCGGCGGTGCGCAAGCGGTTTGAGACGGAAGCCAAGGCCATCGCCCGGCTACGCCACCCCAACTGCGTGCTCCTCTATGAGTTCGGGTATTCCGATCAGCTGGAAGCGCTCTTCGCGGCCTTCGAGTATGTGGAGGGGTCGTCGCTGGAAGCCTGGGTGGGCCAGCAGTTGCCGATCGGCCATGTGCTGGAGATCGGTCGGCAGGTCGCCGAGGGGATTCATCATGCTCACGGCCAGAAGATCATCCACCGGGACCTGAAGCCCGACAATATTATGGTGAGCACCGACTCCGACGGGCAACTGAACGTGAAGGTGCTCGACTTCGGGATCGCCAGGATCACGGAGGACGAGAAGACCACCCGGCTGACGAAGATGGGGCAGATGTTCGGGACGCCCCCGTATATGAGCCCCGAGCAGATCCAGGCCAAGAAGGACGTGACGATCCTGGCTGATCTCTACGCCATCGGGGTGATCTTATACGAGCTGGTGGAGGGGAGGTTGCCCTTCATTGGAGAGACCGTGATCGAGACCTGCATGGCCCACCTGAGCGAGGAGGTGCCACCGCTGGAGCGAGAGGGGGTCCCGGCGGAGCTGGAGACGATCATCTTCCGGTGCCTGGAGAAGCACGCCGAGGATCGCTATGAGAGCGGCCGGGCGTTGGCCCGGGCGCTGGAAGACGTGGAGTGGGATCGGAATCTGGGTCCTCTGAAGAAGACCGCGGCGATCCCGGAGTCTTTGCCGAAGCCTCGACCCAATACGGACGTGGCCTTTCAGCAGCGTTCCACGGGGGGAGATATCGGGTCGGTGGACACCGAGGTCGAGGAAGACGAGGAGATCGCCACGGCGGGGACTCTGTTGGATGCGTCAGGGGCTCTCTCTACGTCGACCAAAGGGGCCGAGGCTACACCGGAGCCGGCGCCGGAGGCCGAGCCGGAGCCCGTGGCAACCGTAGCGACCGTAGCGACCCCGGCGACGCGAGCCGATCGGGACGAGCAGGTCGCGACCTATGCGCCGATGAGCACGGGGAAGATGGCCGGAATCGCGGCGATCCTTCTGCTGGCCCTGATCTTTTCTGGGGTGCTCTTCGTGTGGCTCACCAGGAGTGACGACGAAGTCGAAGGGGAGCCTGAAGAGGTCCTGGCGGAGGTCGCCGAGGTGGCGGAAGAGCCGGAGCCCATCGCTGAGGTGGAGGAGTCGGCGCTGGAACCCGAAGACGCGCCGGAGGTGGCTGACGGGGAGCCGGAGCCGGTCGAGGAGAGCGCCGAGGTGGAGGAAGCGGAGCCAGACGAAGAGCCGGCCGTGGCGGCCCAGCCGGATCCCCTTCCAACGCGACAAGAAGCGACGCGACAAGAGACCCGACCTGTCCGGGAGGAGACCCGACCGGCGACGCGGCCGACCCGGGAGTCCGAGTCCGGGGAAGCCCGTGAAGAGGACACCGAGGTCGAAGAGGTTCGGGAACCGACGCCCATCCGAGGACTGGAGCGGCGTCGTGGTGGAGATCAGAGATCTGACGAAGAGGAAGAGCGCGACGAACCGGCCAGTCTTCCGTTTCGTCGACGGTGAAAGCTTCTGTTATGGAGAGCAGCGTGGGTTTTAGAATGACCAATAAAGTCCTCTTTGCGGTGGTGTTAGCCGTGGCGATGATCCTGAGCGGCACGGCGTTCGCTCAAGGAGAAGATCGGGAAGAGATGCTCCGGTTGAGCGCCGAGGGCCATGAGCATTACGAGGCTGGACGCCTGAATGAGGCCGCGCAGGCTTATGCCCGGGCCTACGAGGCCTACCCCCAGCCGATCCTGTTGAAGAACCAGATGGTGGCCCGGTACCTCTTGGAAGAGTGTGCCGAGGCGATCACCCTGGGGGAGTCCTTTCTGGCGGCCGAAGAGCCCTCCGATGAGGATCGGATCGACGTGGAGGCCGTGTTCGGAGAGTGCTCACTGGATCTGGCCGAGGCGGCCCTGGACGCCGGCGACCTTTCCGACGCCGAGCGATGGTTGGACTTCGGGGAGGAGTTTCTGGTCGACGATCAGCTCCGAGCCGATGGAGAAACCCTGCGAGGCCGGATCAATGAGCGGCGGGCCGCTCAGGATCCTGTCGACGACGACGACGATACCGACGCGGGGATCGTGGAGCCGCCACCGGTGGAGGGAGACGGGTTGACGGGGCGTCAGATCGCCGGGTGGTCTCTGACCGTGGTGGGCGCCGGGACTCTGGTGGGGGCCGCTGTGTGGAACGTTCAGGGGCTTCGAGGGTATGCCGAGTTGGAGAGGCAGGATGCAGATGGTGAGCCCCTGGATCAAGAGCTCTTCGACTCCGTGGTTCGGTCGCGGAGGGTGGTCCCCGTGGTGTACGCCGTGGGTGGATTGCTCACCGCGGGAGGGCTCTTCCTGGTGTTCACCGGCGGCGCTGACGATAGCGCCGGGCTCTCTTTTGAGCCCCAGGTCTCCCCGGAGTACGCCGGGGGTTCCCTGCGGCTTCGATTCTGAGCGTTGGTCGATCGGATAGGGAGTACTCCAGAGTGGGATGAGACAGATCCCATGGGAGCCCTGTGAGGGCGGAGTGTTCGATAATATTCCGGGGGATGAGTGATTGGCACACCTGTTGCTTAATGTTTCGAGCGCAGGAAGACGGCGACGTTTGAGCGAGACTTTCAGGAGTAGGCCATGAGACGTGGCGTGTGGTTGACCGTGGGGCTGTTGGTGACCGGGCTGGGTTGTAGCGCTGATTTCGACTCTCCGGGGTCGGCTGGCGAGGACTGGGGCAATCAGGCCGGCGAAGGAGAGTGGGACGAGGGCGACTGGAACCAGAATCAGGACTCCAACCAGGCCGGGGCCAATCAGGACTTCGAGCCCGAAGAGGAGGAGTTTCTGGTGCGTCAGACGGCGTCGACGGACTCCCACGTGTTCGTGCCCAATCAGGCCGACGAGAGCGAGACCGTGGCGCTGATCGATGGTCGAGACTTCAGCGTTCGGCCCATTCGGGTGGGTCGAGAGCCGTCGGTGGTGGTGGCCGCCGAGGTCGAGGATCAGGGGTCCGTGGGGTACGTGTTGAGCACGGGGGCGGCGACGGTGGCGATCATCCGGGCTGATTTTCATCACGCCGAACAGGGCTACGACGTGCGGCTCGTGCCCGTGCCGCAAGAGGTCAACCAGCTGGCGGTCTCTCCTGACGGCCGGCATCTGCTGGCCTATATCGATCCCGACCTGCCGATCAACACGGCGGCCAGCGCCGTGTCGTTGCAGTCCATGGCGCTGGTCCGGTTGGGAGAGGAGCCGGGGCTCGACGAGGTCTTCCAGCTCTCGGTGACCCGGATGATCGACGACGTGGCCTTTACGGCCGACGGATCCCAGGCGTTCGTGGTGGGCCAGGAGGGGATCCACCGGCTGATGCTCGAGGATATCAAGGCCGACGCGTTTTTGCCGGCCCTGAATCTGGGGTTGAGCGCGTCCGTCTTCCCTCCCGTGGATCGGGAGGTGGCGTTCTCCGAGGACGGATCCGTGCTGGTGGTGCGGACCAGCCAGTACGCCGGGGTGGGGCTCTTCGAGCTGGACCCCGAAGGCTCCCAGGTCTTGACCCAGACCCTGGTGGAGCTCGCCGGGGTGCCCACGGATATCGATCTGGTAGAGCGCGACGGGGAGGCGCCGCTTTTGGTGGCGAGCCTCCGGCAAGAGGAGCAGGTGGTGCTGATCGACCTGGAGGAGGCCCTGGCTTCCGAGGGAGAGGGGCAGGACTACATGAGGGTGCTGGAGGCCCCCGGGGTCGCCACGGGGATTGGACGGCTAACCCCTGACGGTGAGCAGATGATTCTCTTCTCCACGTTGCCCCTGGTCCCCGTGGTGGGGCTCCTGGATCTGGAGACCGAGGAGATCACCACCTTTGAGATGCGCAATCAGGTGCGGAACCTGGCGGTGTCGCCGGACAGCCGGACCGCCGTGGTGGTCCATCGGCGTCAGGAGGCCCCGCAAGGAGCCGGCGGCGACTGGGACGAGCAGTTTCGGAACAGCGAGGGGATCACGATCTGGGATCTGAACACCGGGTACCGGCGGCCCGTGCTTCTGCAGGCCGAGCCGGAGGAGATCATCATGACCACCGACGACACGGGGCATCCCTACCTCTACGTGATGCTCACGTCGTCGAACCCGAACTTCCAGGGGGTGAAACGAGTGGATCTCTTGACCCACCGGACGGACTTCGTGCGGCTGCCTCGGCCGCCGACGGGGCTGGGACAGGTCGGGGATCGGGTCTTCGTCAACCAGGATCAGAGCACGGGGCGGATCACCTTCTTTGAGATTCGAACCAACGAACAGCGGACTGTGAGCGGCTTTGAGCTGAACGCGGGCATTCAGTAGGTCTTTCAGACCACCGAGGAGTACGAGATGAGAACGGGATTGTTCGAGAACCAGAGACGGGTAGTGGGCAAGGCGACGGTGGGCTTCGCGGCGCTTCTCCTGGTGGCCTGCGGGGATGATAGCATGGGCGGCGAGTTTGACCCCGGAGGGAGCAACGCCGCTGAGAATCAAGGGGAGAACTGGGGTCCTCCGCCGGGCTCCAATCAGACCAACAACGCCGATCCGGGCCCCCCGGAAGAGGTCCAGGAGTACGACTTCTCGTCGCCGGCGATCGTGGGGCACCACGTGTACATCGCCAACGAGACGCTGAACTCCGTGGCCGTGATCGACAGCCGGACCCTGGGGATCGAGACGATTATGACGGGAGCTCGCCCGACGATCGTGGTGGGTCCCGGGGAGGAGGGACCGGCCGGGGAGAACGCCCGGGTGATGGCGCTGAACGAGGGGAGCTACACGGTCACGATGATCGACCCCTACGAGCAGACCGCTCAGAACGTGCCCGTGTTGGCCCGGTCCAACTCGATCGCGATGTCCCCCGGCGGGGAGTACGGGATCGTGTGGTTCGACAGCAGCGCCGCTGAGCCGGGGCAGATGGCGGGAGACCTGTCGGCGGTCTCCGTGGTGTCCGCTCAGGGGAGCTACCAGGTGGCCGTGGGGTTCCACGTGAGAGACGTCCGGTTTGACGCCTCCGGGGAGCAGGCCCTGGTGGTCACCGATGACGGGATCAGCGTGTTGAAGTTGGACGCCGTCACGGGGGACTCCTTTTCGCCGCCCCGAAACCTGGTGCCCCCGTCGCGGTCGGAGCATCGGATCCGGGACTTGAACCTGCTGGTGACCTCTGACGGTCGGTATGTGGTCGCCTATCGCGAGGGCCACGCGTTTCTAATCGTCGCTGATTTGCAGGAGGTCGACGCCTTCTCGATCGACCTGCCTGCGGCACCCACGGGGGTCGTCCTGCGGGAGACCGACGACGAGGTGGAGCTTCTGGCGGTGTTGCGATCCGAAGGCCGACTGCTGCGGGCCACCGTCCCCGATGGGTTGATGGCGGCCTATGAAGGGCCGGGCATGGAGATCTTGCTCAGCGGTGAGGGAGATAACGGAGCCGGTGATAATGGCAACGGAGACGGCGGAGCCGGGGACGACGGCAACGGAGACAACGGTGCTGGAGACAATGGAGCCGGAGACAACGGAGCCGGTGATAGTGGCAACGGAGACGGCGGAGCGGGAGACGGCGGAGCCGGGGACAACGGCAATGGGGACGGCGGAGCCGGGGACGGCGGTGAGGGCGACCCCGACCCCGACCCCGACCCGGAGCCCGAGCCGGAGCCCGATTGGACGGAGTACGAGGGCTTCGGATACCTGGAGCTTCCCTTTGTGGGCCCCGGGGCGATCGCCCTGTCGCGGGCCGGCGACGCGGCGGTGTTGTTCACCACCGTGCTCGATGAGAAGCGGGCCGTGCTCCTGGACTTCGACTCCGAGGAGATGGAGATCCTGGCCTTCGAGAAGAGGATCAACGGAGTCCTGGCCGACGGCCGAGGCGACACCTTCATCGTGTTCCACGACAAGGAGCCGGGGTCGACGGCGGGGCTCTCGCCAAACGATCCGGAGTTCGTGGCCCGAAGCCACGGGTTCACCATCCTGGACGTGCGGACCGGGACGACCCGGCTGATCCTGACCGAGCTGGAGCCCGGGGAGGCGGCGCTGTGGTCGCCGGCGGCCGGAGACGCCAAGGTCTTTCTGACCTTCGCGTCGCCCGAGCCCGGGGAGGCTGTGACCGCGGCCCATCGAGACGTGGTGCAGATCAACCTGCGGAGCTTCCGCAAGGACACCTTCCGGCTGTCGAGTCTCCCCGATGGGATGGGGCTGATCCCGGCGGCGGAGAAGGTGTACGTGAACCAGATTCACCCTCAGGGGCGGATGACTTTTGTAGACCTGGTAGAGCAGCGACTGCAGACCGTCACCGGTTATCAACTCAACGCCGGGATTCAGTGAGATGGCAAAGCGAGGAGGCAGTACGATGATTGCAAGGAAGATAGCCCTGGCGGTGGCCGGAGTGGCCGTGGCGGCGGCATGCGTCCCGGAGAGCAACCCGGGATGGGATGCGCCCCTGGAGCCGATCGGCCCGGTGATGTTGGAAGATGCGATGGTGTACCTGAAGCCCGCCTTCGAGGAGATCATCGTGGTGCGGCCCGAGATCGTCGACGGCGTGGGCAGCCTGCACGTGGAGCGCCACGAGACGGGGCAGGAGCCGTCCAGGATGGTGGCCTCTGCCGATGGCACCCAGCTCTATGTGTTGAACGAAGGGGACGGCTCTCTGAGCGTCTTCGATATCGCCACCGGCGGGGTGGAGCGCCGCGACGTGGTCCTGGAGAGCGCCTACGATCGGGTGACCGTAGACCCCGAGGGGGACTTCTTGCTTTTGTCCCACTCGGGAGAGATGCGGTCCAACCTGGTGGTGCAGAACTTGAACGAGTTGGGGATCGTGGATCTCCGGGGCGCCGATCTGGAGGCTCGGTTTTTGAGCCTGCCCACGCGGGCCCAGAACCTGGTGTTCGCGCCGCCCTTTGAGATGGACGGAGCGGAGCAGCGGCTGGTGGCGGCCCTGGCCGAGAGCGAGGTGACCCTCGTGGATCTGACCACGGACTCGCCGATTGACCAGTGGCG
>SKON01000046.1 GCA_007120035.1 Myxococcales bacterium | reverse complement strand
TTGCACCGAGACTTCCAGGAGGAGGCGGCGTTCGCGGTGCGGCGGGAGATGATGGACTACTACGGCCATGAGAGCGCCTGGTATGCCCATCAGCGTCGGCGCGGAAACGAGGCGGCGATCCTGCGGGCCGAGAACATGGTGAGGGATTACCTGCTGATGGCGGCGACCTGGTATCACGAGCAGGCCCAGACGACCCGGAACGAGGCGCTGGTGCGGCGGGATCCGGCGATGGTGGCGGTGGCGGAAGAGAAGTACGCCGTGGCGGCCGACGCGTATCGGCAGTTCCTGGCGCAGTTCCCGAACGACGGGGAGATCTTCCAGTGGACGTTCTACTATGCGGAGACCCTGTATTATTCGGGGCAGTACGCCGATGCGTTTGATCAGTATCAGGTGGTGCGGGAGATGGATATCCCGGACAACCCGTTCCAGGAGGTGAGCGCGTTCAACGCGATCACGGCGCTGGAGTTTGTGATGCGTGGCCAGGTGAGCGCCGGGGAGTTGACGCCCCGGGCGGTGATGGGCGCCGATTTCGAGGAGAGCCGAGACGACGCGGATTCGTTGGGGCAGGCCCGGGAGTTCGACGACGAGCTGTCGATGGAGCAGATCACGGTGGAGGGAGAGCCGATCCCGCCGATCGTGACGGATTACGTGACGGCCATGGACCGGTACGTGGTGCTCCAGTTGGAGAATGAGCAAGACGCGTATCTGGGGGCGAAGTTCGCGTTTCAGGCGGCGCGCGTATATTACGACTTCAAGCATAACGATGAGGCGCGGACGCGGTTTGCTTGGATCGTCGAGAATTACCCGGAGCATGAAGTGGCGTATCTTGCGGGGAGTCTGATCCTGGAGAGCTATCGTCAGGAGAATAACTACGCGGCTCTGGCGGAGTGGGCGGAGATCCTGGCGAACGTGATCGAAGGGGAGCAGGCCGAGGCGGTGCGTGCCGAGGTCCGGGAGTACCGGCTGGTGGCGCTCTTCCGGTCGGCGGAGGATCTCTATGCGCGAGAAGAGGCCGAGGCGGCGGCGGAGGAGTTTTTGAGGTTGGCGCAGGACGCCCCGGATCACCGGTTGGCGGCCCGGGCGTTGAACAACGCCGGGTTCGCGTTTGAGCAGGCGGGCAACTTCGAGCGGGCCAGCGAGGTCTTCGAGCGGTTGTTCACGGAGTATCCCGACGACGATATGGCGCCGCTGGCGGTGTACCGGGTGGCGGCGAACTCGGAGTGGCTCTTCGACTTCGACAAGGCGATCCGCCACTACCAGCTCTTCTATGATGAGTTCGACATGGAGACCCCGGAGGCGTTGAGCCAGGTGGGGTTCGATATCCCGGAGCGTCGAGAAGAGGCGCTCTTGCAGGTGGCTCAGTTCAACGAGTACATGCAGCGGTACGAGCAGGCGGCCCGGGGGTATGAGGACTTCTATCGCCGGTATCCGGAGAGCGAGTTCGCGGCGGCGACGTTGTGGGCGGCGGCGGAGGCCTGGCAAAAGGCGGGGAATCAGCGGGAGCAGGACCGGGTGTTCCGGCAGTATATCAACGAATACGAGGGTGTGCCGGAGCACGCTGAGCGGGCGATGCGGGCCCGTGCGCAGATGGCGACGCAGGCCCGGGAGGCTGGGAATCAGCGCCAGGAGCTGGCGATGTACCGGGAGATCCTGGATCAGTTCGAGGTGTGGCGAGAGGAGGACGAGGCGCCCCGGGCGATGTCGAGTATGCGGGCGATGGCCGCGGAGTCGAAATTTCGGATCGTGGAGCAGGAGTTTGAGGAGTGGGATGCGATCCGGATCGAGGGGAGTTTGCAGCAGCAGTCGAGCCGGTTGGAGGCGAAGATCGAGGGAGTGCAGGAGCTGACGGCCCGGTATCGAGAGGTGATGGGGTATCAGAACCTGGATTGGAGTCTGGCGGCCTATTATCGGCAGGGCAGTCTGCTGCAGCGGCTGTCGGAGGAGCTCTACGAGGTGCCGATCCCCTTCGATGAGGGCACGGACGAGTACTTTGCCTATCAGGATATGCTCGACGACATCGCGTTCCCGCTGGAGGACGCGGCGATCGAGCAGTACGCCGAGACTCTACAGCGGGCGCGGGACGCGGAGATCGTCAACGAGTGGACCCGGCGAACGCTGGAGGCGTTGAACCATTATCAGCCGGCGAACTACCCGCTCTACAAAGAGGAGCGGGCGCCGGCGACGCCGCGGGTGAACCAGAGCGCTCCGTTGATGAGCGGCGAGGACTACCAGAGCCGACAGATACGGCGTCCCTGGGGAGGGGACGACACCGGGGGAGGTGAGCTGTGAGACGATCAAGGATCCTGTGGGTGTGGGTGGTGGCGCTGTTGATGGCCTGTCGAACGGCGGGTCCGCCGACGGACGACGAAGTACCGGTGGAGACGGATCGACCGGAGACGGAGGCGCGGCCAGCGGAAGTGGATGAGGAAGCCGGGGAGCCCCGGGAACGATCGGAGGGAGAGGAGGTCGAGGTCGAGGAGGCGGCGCCGGAGGGGGAGCAGATCGCCAGCCACGTGGACGCGAGGATTCAGGCGGCCCTGTCTCGAGCTCAACAAGGGGATCGGTCGACGGCGATGGACACGCTGCGGGATCTGGTGAGCGAGCCGGAGGGTGGATTTCTGGCGGCGTACAATCTGGGCGTCCTCCACGATCGGGCGGGCGAAGGGGAGGATGCGGCACGGCGATACGCGCAGGCCCTGGAGCGTCAGCCCGATTTCACGCCGGCGTTGACGAGCCTGGTGCGGCTCTATCTGAGGAACGGACAGCAGGGAGAGGCGGAGCGGATCGCGCAGCGGTATGTGGACGAGCGGCCGGACAATCTGGATCACCGAGCGGTGCGGTTGGAGATCTGGATGGATATGGGGCGGTACGAGGATGTGATCGAAGGGGGGCGAGATATTCTGCGTCGGGACGCCCGACATGTGGACGGGATCTTGATGATGGCGGCGGCGAACGTTGAGCTGCGGCGGTACGAGCTGGCCGAAGCGATGCTGGCCCGGGTGATCGACGCGGCGCCACAGCGGGCGGAGATCTACTATCTGCTGGGGAGGATCTCCCTGGGGCAGAACGATGAAGACGGGGCGCGGGCGAATTTTCGGCAGGCCGTGGAGATGCAGCCCGATTTCCCAGAAGCTCGGAACGAGTATGGACGGCTCTTGCATAAGGCCGGAAACTATCCGCGGGCCCTGGAGCATTTGACGGCGGCGACGGAGCAGGCGCCGGCGATGATCGAGGCCCGGGTGAACCTGGGAAATACGTACAAGGCGTTGGGTCAATACGAAGAGGCGGAAGGGGCGTTTTTGAAGGCTCTGGAGATGAACGGGAGGGATGCTTCGGCCCATTTCAACCTGGGGATCCTGTACCTGGAGGCAGAGGTGCCGGGGCATGAGACGATCCCGAGGTTGCGGAAGGCCCTTTCGGCGTTTCAGGAGTACCGACAGATCGTCGGCGATCGGGCGGCCTCAGAGGGGCCGGTGGCGTCGTATATCAACGAGGCGTCGAGCGCGATCGAGCGGGAAGAAGCCAGGGAAGAGATGTTGCGGCGGGCTCAGATGCAAGAGGAGCAGCAGCAACAAGAGGCAGACGACGCCGAGGAGGACGAAGAATGAAAGGGACCTGGAAGATCGGGTGGGCCGTGGCGTTGGGTACGGGGATGCTTCTGATGTCGGCGCCGGCGGCGGCTCAGCAGGGGGGGAGGATCGAGCTGGAGGTGATCGAGATCGAGAGCGAAGTGCCCCGGAGGGTGGCGCAGTTCTTCGTGCAACGAGACCGGCTGCACTATCAGCCCGTGGACGATCAACCGAGTTTTCTGGAAGATCTGTTGAAGTCAGTGGAGGACGAGCCATTCTAGGAGGATCGCAGTGGTGGAGGAAGAGAAAAAGTGTCTTTGCCGCCCTGAATCCTTTATGCTATAAATCGTGTTCTCAGCGGGTCATGGCGAACCGTTCCACGAAGCGAGAGGCATCGCGGACACCGCCGTTTTGATTCCAGGCCCGGTCGAGAGGCAGAACGACATCGACCAACCATGCCAACCAAGCATAGAGCAACAAACCACGAACGGAGGTAAACGGACATGGCAGCAATCGCTGAAGCCTTCCGCGATGGCGGGATATGGATGTACATCATTCTCGCTACCAGTGTAGTCGCGCTAGGTGTAGCGCTGGAGCGGTTCTTTTTCTTATTCTTTAAGTACAACATGAACGCCCACGCGTTTATGGCCCAGATCCAGAAATTGGTGATGGCCGACGACGTGGATAAGGCGATCAAGTTGTGCAACGCCGCGCCGTCGCGAGCCCTTCCGCAGGTGATCAAGGCGGGACTGACGCGGGCCAACAAAGGTGAAGTGGAGATCCAGAACGCCATTGAAGAGGCGACCCTGGAGATCGTGCCGAAGATTCAGAAGCGTACGCCGGCTCTGGCGACGATCGCGAACATCGCGACGTTGATGGGTCTCTTGGGTACGATTATGGGTCTGATCGAGGCCTTCGAAGCTCTGGAGCGAGCGACGCCTGAGAACCGGCAGCGGATGTTGTCGCGAGGTATCGCCATGGCCATGAACACGACGGCTTTCGGGCTGATCGTGGCCATTCCGACGTTGATCGCGCACCTGATTTTGGCGGGGATCACCAAGAAGATCCTCAACGAGATCGACATGTACAGCGTGAAGCTGGAGAACTTGCTGGTCACCCGTGGTAAGGGTGGATCGGTCTAATCCTTGGTTCGTCAACGGCCCGGTCGCTGGTAAGGCGGCCGGGCCGATGCGCCCTGCCTCGTCGTAGTGGACGAGGAGGGTTCGCGAACAAGCACCTAAGCGAGAAGATAAGGAGGCCCGATGGCTCGCCGGTCTCGAGAAGAGATAGGACAACCAGACGATCCGGATTTGGCGCCGTTCATGAACCTGGTGATCATTTTGATCCCCATGCTTCTGTTGTCGGTAGTGTTCCTGGAGGTGGCCGTGATCAACGTGACGATGCCGTTAGGCGGGAGCACGACCAAGGATACGGACGAGCCACCAGATGAGCGTCTGGATCTGTCGATCGCGTTAGCGCCGAACGGATTTTACATCACGGCGGCGGGGTATCAGCGACCGCCGATCGAGGGGTGTCCGACGCAGGGCCCGACGATCTGCCTGGAAGACGACTCCGTGGATGTGGCGGAGCGTTTCGAGGAGGCGCGGCGGCTGCTGGCGGCGGGCCAGGATGCCGACGGGGAGTCCGTGATGGAAGAGGGGCTGCAGGCGTATAACTTTAGAGAGTTGTACAACATGCTGTCCGGGTTCAAAGAGGACTTCCCCGATGAGTCAACGGTGCGGTTGGCGGCGGATCCGGACATTCCGTTTGCGTTGACCGTACGGGTGATGGACGTGTCGAGGTATCGGCTTACCGAGAGCTCCTACGACACGAACGAAGCGTTCTGGAGCGCGGAATTTGCGACGGAGACGGCCGAGGACGGGGAAGAGCAATTTGCGAACCTCTTCGGCGATCCGGCGTTCGCGGTGGTACAATAAGGACGAACTACTCCTCACCGACGGGATGGTGACCGATGGCAGAAGAAACGAAGGGCTTCAGTAAAGAAGAAGAAGAGTGGATCAAGGCGCAGCGGGCGCGGGAAGCAGAGCGTCAGAAGCGTCTGAGCCGTCGGGGCGGCGACGATAAGAACGCGGTGAACATCAACTCGTTGATGGACATCATGGTGATCATGCTGGTGTTTTTGCTGAAGAGCTACGGGGACGATCCGCTGAAGGTGGTGGATGAGGACCTGAAGGTGCCGCGGAGTACGGCGCAGCTGGAGCCGGTGGACGCGACGGTGGTGACAGTGACGCGGCGGGCGATCCTGGTGGATGATGATGAGGCGGTGCCGATCCGAGAGGGTCGTGTGGATCCGAGTCAGAAGGGATCGGGGGGACAGAGTTCGATGCGGATCATCCCGTTGTTGGATCGATTGAACGATGCAGTGGAACAACGACGAGCGGAAGCGCAGTTGTTAGGAGAGGACTTTACACCGGAGGCGACGATCATCGCCGATCAGATGACGCCGCACCGGTTGGTATTGGAAGTATTGTATACCGCGACGGAAGCACAGCTGAATCAGTTCCGGTTTGCGATTATCCGGAGCACCACGGAATCGGTGGGAGGTATCGCGGAAGCGACACCGGAGATTTAAGAGCTGTGCAGACGGGCTGAGGAGCCCGGTCGGGGTGTGGACCGGGACGGAATCCTGCCAGAGGCGTCGAGGCGATAAGGAATGAGTACGATGTCGAAACAGCCCGTGCAAAAGATACTGAGGGTGGGGCTCTTCCAGAACCAGCGACTTCTGGAAGAGCGGTACATGAGGAAGCCGGCGAAGGTGACGATCGGCACGAATTTCCGCAAGAATACGCTTGTGGTGCCCGTGTCGAAGTTGCCGAGCTCATTCCTGCTTTTTGATGAGTCCGGCGGGAAGTACACGCTGCAGTTCACGGAGAAGATGAAGGGGAAGGTGTCCGGGGGAGGGAAGGTCCAGACTCTGGAGGAGCTGCGACGAAGCGGGGCGGCGAAGAAGAAAGGCCCGGTGTATCAATACGCACTGAAGGGGATGGAGCGAGGCCGGGTGCAGGTGGGGGAAGCGGCGGTGGTGTTTCAGTTTGTGACGCCGCCGCCGGTCCGTCCGAAGCCGGTGTTGCCAGCGTCGATGAAGGGAGGATTGATCCACGGGATGGATCGACCGCTGGCGCTGTTGATCCTGTTGTCGGCGTTGTTGCAGGTGGGGTTCGTGGTCTTTTTGGAGTTGAATGACTGGCCGGTGCGGGAGGATCAGGAGTTTCGAATCCCGGATCGGATGGCGCGGATCATGGTGCCCGACGAGCCGGACGAGCCGGAGCCCGTGGAGCAAGATGATACGCCAGGGGACGAGCCGACGCAGGAGCCGGAGCCGACGCCGGATCCGGAGCCGGTGGAAGAGCGGACACCGGAGGACGTGGCCGAGGAGCGGCACGAGGAGCGTCTGGAGGTGACGCAGCGGATCGAGGATACGACGATCATCGGGACGCTGGCGGCGCCGAGTGAAGACGGCATCGGGGTGGTGGAGCGGCTGGTGGCGGACGTACGAGACATCACGGCGGAAGAAGCCTTTGAGGGGACGACCCGGGTGGAGACGGGGTCGGGAGTGCGAGGAGATCGTCTGGGCCGAGGGGGAAGCGGTAGCCCCGACGCGTCAGGTGGGATCGCCGAGGGTGAAGACCTGGGAGAGATCGCGGGAGCGGGGGGAAGCGTGGACACCGGGGAGCGTCGGGAGACCGAGGTGGAGCGGGTGCCGGTGCAGATGGGTGTGGATACGCCGGACGATATGGTGGGAGGGACGCTGGATACGGCGGCGTTGACCCGGGCGCTGCGGCAGCTGCAGAACAATATCGAGGCCTGCTATCGGGACTATCTGCGGACGAATCCGAACGCGAGTGGGACGGTGCGGGTATTGATCATGATCAGCGCCCAGGGCTCGCGGGGAGTGATCCGTAGCGCTGATGTGGCGCTGGATGAGGTGGCGGGAGGCCGGGTGGGCCAGTGCATCGCGAACCAGCTGAGGGCGGGTCGAGTGAGGCTGCCGCCGCCGGAAGATGGGGATGTGCAGATCACGATACCGTTCCACTTCTCTCCGGGGGGATGAGGAACCCAAGGTGCCGGGCGGAAAGAAGCCGGTCCTTGCGTCACGACGGAGACGGGTTATATTTGAGAGTGAATACAAGACGTCTCTGACGTGGGGCCCCGAAGGTGGGGCAACGGAGAGCTTTCTGGTGAAACGGAAAGCAAAGAGAAGGAGTGAGCATGAAGAGGACAGCGAAAATCGGCCTGATCGCGCTGCTGGTTGCGGGGTTTGCCCACGCAGCGGTAGCGCAGAATGGCAACGGGCAGTCCGAGGCGATGCTCGCCGACTTTGAAGAGGGAAACGGCAACGGTATTCTGGATGAGGATATTGAGTCGTTGACGCCGGGGGAGATGGTGCAGCGAGGGGAGGCGAAGGTGAGCGCCATGGGCGTGACGCTGGAGTCGACGACGGCGTTGTTGGAAGAGGCCAGACGAGAGGCTCGGGACATCATCAAGATCAACTGCATCAACGAGAATCTGGCGTCGATGCGGGGGTTCGTGAACGTTGGTGAGTCGAGCTACGAGAGCCTGACCCAGGCGGCGCGGTCCAACGATGAGGACGCGGCGCGGCACCACTACACGCTGGTGAGCATCGCCGGCCAGCGAGTGGCGAACCTGGGAGAGCAGGCTCGAGTGTGTGCGGGAGAAGAGTTGCGGTATGCCGATGATGCGACGCTGGAAGTGCGGGTGGACCCGGAGATCGGGACGGCCGATGAAGATGTGTTAGGAGATGTGGAGGTCCTGGATCGACCTCCGAAGGTGACACCGTTTCAATGATGCAGTGGATGTGTGAGACAGGCAGTTTCGGGGGGAAACGCAGGAGCCTTACGAGGCAATACCGACGGAATCAGGGATGAAACAAGCCGGTATGAAGGCCGCGATAGCAGCGGGAGTCTGTGTGCTCCTGTGGGCCCCGCAGGCGTCTGCGGAGTGGGGCGATGGAGTGACAGGCGGACCGTTTCGCCTGCATCCGGGTGTGACGGTGTCCGTGGGGTATGACTCGAACCTATATTACAACTCGGAGCGGGAAGCGGCTCGGATTCGGCAGGCGCCGGAGGCGCGGCTGACGCCGAGCCTGACGTTGGAGACGGTGGAGCCCGGGGCGTGGGATATCTCGGGGCAGGCCCAGGTGGGGTGGACGCAGTATTTCAGCGATGAAGAGATCGTGCGTCGGCAGAGCGGTCTGTCGGCGAGCCTGGGGGCGTCGGCGCTGTGGAACGGGGATGGTGCGGTGAGTCTGAGGTTCAGCGAGCAGTTTGTGCGGAGCAATGAGACGCCGAACTCGCCGTCAGCGCAGTCGTTGAATCGGATCTTCAACCGAGCCGGGGTGATGGTGGGGGTGCACCCCGGCGGGCGGGTGTTGGAGACGTACGGGAGTTATGACTTCTCGCTCTATCGCCATAACCGGCTGCAGTGGTTGGATCGAGATACCCATCATCTGGGGTGGAACGCGAGCTGGAAGTTTTTGCCCCGGACGGCGATCGTGGCGGAGGTGGATCACCGGCGGATTCGGTACCGGGAGGCCTTCCAGGGGAGCGCGGAGGTGCTTCCGGACTCGCGGTTGCCGAACGTGAACAGCAATCCGTTGAGGTTGATCGGTGGGCTGCAGGGGTTGTTGACGAGGCGGATCACGCTGGGGCTGAGGGGAGGCTACGGGTGGGGATTTTATGAGAGCGAGGTGCCGGGGGCGGATTTCCGGGGCCCTCTGGCGAAGGCAGAGCTGAGTTATCAGTTCGGAACGCTGGACTTCGACAATCGGCTCCGGGCGGGGTACGAGCTGGGGTTTCGGGATTCGACGATCGGGAGCTTCTACTCGTTTCATCGAGGGGTGGTGGGGTACGAGCAGGGGTTTGTGAACAACCGGCTGCGGGTGGGGTTGGACGCCGACGTGCAGTTGAGGGACTACGCGCCGCTGGGGGTGTCGGAGGTGCAGACCGTGGACAACGTGATCACCATCGGGGATCTGGAGGATCTCCTGGTGGGAGCGAATGGGTCGGCGGTGTTTTCGATTCGGCGGGGGTTTGATGTGGGGGCTCGGTACTCGTTCCGGTCCAATTTCACGGAGGACGTGATCTTGGTGGAGGGGCTGGGAGAGGACGCGATTCGGGATTACCAGCGCCACTACGTGCTGTTGTTTACGGAGCTGAGGTACTGAAGAGGTACCCGGTGAGACCACGGCTGGATAGGGGCATGGCGAGAGCGGGAAGAAATTGGGGAAAGAACTATTGGCGAGCAGCGTTGGTGTGGCTGCTCGTCTTGGTGTGTGGTGGTTTGGTGTGGGGGTGTGCATCGGATCGGGTGGACCCGGGGTATCTGGCGCTGGTGGATCAGCAACATGATCTGCCGAGTACGGGGGAGCTGGGGGTGGGGGATCAGTTCCACCTGAGGGTGTATGGGGAGGCAGAGCTGAGCGGGGACTTTACGGTGGCCGCCGATGGGACGGTGAACTATCCGCATGTGGGGCGGTTTCGGGCGGCGGGGATGACCTGTGCCGAGGTAGAGGACTACCTGACGGAGGGGTTGAAGAAGGGGTTTCTGCGGAACCCGAGTCTGAACTGCTCGATCACGGAGTATCGGTCGAAGCAGATCTTCATCTTCGGGGAGGTCGAGGCACCGGGGAGTTTCCCGTACCGGACGGACATAAGCATCATCGAGGCCTTCGCGTTAGCCGGTGGGTTCTCGGATCGGGCGAACACGAATAACACGAAGCTGACCCGGGTGGTGGATGGGGTCGAGATCCAGGTGCGGATCCCGATGCAAGAGATCGTGGAGGGACGGCAGCGAAACTTGCGACTTCTGCCGGGAGATGTGATCTTCGTGCCTGCTACGGCGTATTGAGGAGCCCCGAGCGGGAGGCATGGGATGTCCGAGGAGAGTGCCACGGCGGTGGCCGAGGAAGATCAGGAAGAACGAGGGTGGATCAAAGACCGGTATGAGCTGGTTCGAGTCCTCGGTGAGGGGGCGATGGGGCGGACCCACCTGGCGTTGGACCACGAGGCGGGGAAGCGCAAGGTAGCGATCAAGGAGTTGCTGCCGAGCCGGATGAAGCGGTGGAAGGACTACGAGCTCTTCAACCGGGAGTGCGAGCTGCTGGAGCATCTGAATCATAAGGGGATCCCGAAGCACTACGAGCATTTCACGGTGGAGGCGCGGTCGGAGGACGAGCCGGCGAGCCTGTACCTGGTGCAGGAGTTTATCGACGGGGAGAACCTGGAGGACCTACTGAAGGATGGCGAGGAGTTTGGTGAGGAGGAGGTGAAGGAGCTCCTGTACCAGACGTTGGGGGTCCTGAAGTACCTCCATGGATTGAACCCGGCGGTGATCCACCGGGATATCAAGCCGTCGAACCTGATGCGCCGAACCAATGGGGAGATCGTGTTGATCGATTTCGGTGCGGTGCGGGAGTCGGTGACAGCGGAGGGTGTGGGATCGACGGTGGTGGGGACGTTTGGGTACATGCCGCCGGAGCAGTACGCGGGGCAGGCGGGGCCGGCGACGGATCTCTTCGCGTTGGGGGCGAGCTGTGTGGAGCTGCTGACAGGTCGTCCGCCTGGGGAGCTCTTTGAGGGGCTTCACACGGTGCGGCTTCCGGCGGACCTGGAGGTGACCCTGGGGATGGAGCGGATCCTGATGGGGATGACGGAGCCCGACGTGGATCGGCGGATCCAGTCGGCGCAGGAGGTGCTGGATCAGCTGGACGATGAGTTCTTGATGATCCCCCGGGATTCGGTGACGGGGACGCTGCCGATTCCCCATGAGATCGTGGCGGCGCCGAGGAGTTTTCCGGGGTTTCAGTTGCGGGATGTGTATCTTGGGACGAGTCACGTGACGACGGCGTTGGTGAACCTGGGGGCGTTCTTGTTGTCCCTGTCGTTCCCGATCGGGTTGTTGGTGGCGCTGAAGTCGCCGGTGGCGTTGATCGGGATGGTGGCGCCGATGGCGACGGGAGCGATGGGGCTCTTCGCGTGCCAGCGAGTGCTGCGTGATATCGGGATCTACCGGGAGGGGCGATACACGTTGGGGGAGGTGACGGCCCGGTTCAGCGGGATCGGAGGGGGGGAGGCCCACGGGAATTTGACGTACCGATTCCCTGGCCCGGTGGGGTTCGTGCACGGGAGCGTGGCGTCGAAAGACCGAGCGTTTAGAAACCTGCGGGTAGGGGATCCGCTGGGGGTGATCTACAGGGAGGAGGATCCGACGAAGCACGTACTCTATGCGGTGCCGACGTCGTGGTCGAAGAAGCAAGAGCGAGACGATCGCCGGTTGATCACGGCGGAGTAGGCCCCCCGAACGACGGGGGGCCCAACATCGCTCTAGGTGTCGCCGCGGAGCTCAGAGACGGTGTCGGAGGCGGATTCATCGGCCTCTTCGGCGGTCTTCTGAGTCTTGTGTCGGAGATCCTCGAGGGATTGCTTGATCTCGTGGCGGAACTCATCGCCGCGCTTGGGGGCGAAGAGGACGCCGAGGGTAGCGCCGACGGCGATGCCGGCGCCGAAGACACCGAGCATGGGGACGATCACGTCCATGGCGGTCCGCTTTTGCTCGAGGCCCATGCGGTCCAAGAGAGAGTCAACGCCCTGGTCGTAGCGGCTGGAGACGTTCTTGTTGAGGTCTTCGACGACTTTTTTCCATTCCATGAGAGCTTCTCCTGGGTCGATAGAGGGCTTGCGAAAGTTCATGAGTCACCTTGTGTGAGATCGGCGGGGGTTCCGACGATCTCACGGAGTTGGCCAGCCGCCATGGGTAGGGCCATCGTCTTGAGGCCCACGCGAAGGAGGCGGCGGGTGAAGGGAGTGAAGAGGCCACCGCCAAGGACGTATCCCAGGCCAGCGGCGGCGGCGATCACGAGATAAGGGTTTTGTTGATAGGCCTGGGCCAAAGGGTTGTCGTCTTTGAGGTGTTCGTAGAGTTGGCGAGCGTCATCAGCGAGGCGCTGAGTGTCGTGGGAGAGGGAGTGGGTGGGTTCGTCGGCCATGGGTGGAGGTCTCCGGCAAGAAAAGAGGGTCTCAGGTCAACCAGCGTCGGGAGGCGAGGCGTCCGATGACGTAGCCGGCGGCGACGGCGCCGACGATGCAGAGGCCGGGGTTCTCCTTGATGAAGGAGACGGCGCGATCGTTGAGATCGTCGAGGCGAGCCCGTGCATCGCCGTAGGTTTGCTCGAGGTCCTGATACTGGGCCTGGATCTTCTGTCGGGCCTCGCGGGTCTTGTCAGCGAGATCCGGATCGGTGGCCGGATTGGTAGAACTCATAGAGCCTCCTGAAAAAAGCCGAACGGGGACCAAAGGTGGTCACCGAAGGGGTGGTAGTCAAGCGAAGGGATCAGCGAAGACCGAAGTAGAGGCCGATCCCGAAGGCAATCCCGATGGACTTGTGGGGATGATTCCGAACCCAACCTCGCCAGTCAAGGGCGCGGTCGACGCGAGTAGAAACCTGGGTGCGGATTTCCTCGATACTGGAGGTGATCTGTTGTCGGCTCTCCTCGATCTGACGGCGGATCTCGTCGGGGGAGGGCCGAGGGGAAGAGATCAGCTCGTCTCGGCGGGAAGACCGGGGGATGAGTTGTCGCGCATCTCGGTCAGCCATTGTCGATTCCTCTGAAGTTCCTCAGTAGTTTCGGGGAGTCTCTGTTCGTCGTCGGAGAGGCGTTTCAGGGCCCGGGAGGCGGCGACGCCAGCGACGATGAGGTGTATCAGGCCGATGGCCAGGGCGGTGAGGGCCATGGGGCCGATGCCGAAGAGCCAACCGACGGTGAGGATGATGCCCACGTGGAGGAGGGCGTAGCCGAGGAGGCCGATGGCGAGGGTGATGGCGAGGATGCCGACGTTGCGGCCGACCTCGGAGGCCTCCATGCGAAGCTCGTAGCGGGCGAGCTCGAAGTGTTGGGTGACGAGAGTGGTGACGCCGTCGGTGAGGTTTTCGAGGGCCGCCTGGAAGCTGGATTGTCGGTTGGCGGGGGGGTCAGCCATGGGATGGATCCGACAGTGGTAGAGGGGACGGGGAGAGAATAAGCACGGGGTCAAAGAAAGCCACGGTCAGGGGTTGATAGTGACGGTGGCGAGGTTTCGTTGGTTGTGCTGGACCGTGGCGGAGTGGACCTCGGCGCCGATGTCGTAGGTGCCGGGGTCGTATCCCTGGAACCAGGTGTAGGCGATGCCGGTGATGACGATGAGGTTTCCGTCGATGGAGATGTCGTCGTCGTTGAACTGGGCTTCCCGGTTGCCGTCTTGGATGAAGACGGTGGCGAACTCGATCTCGTCGTCGAAGTTGACGACGCTCATCTCGATGCTGAAGGTCTGGCTGGTGGAGCCCGTGTCGGCGACGGAGATGGAGGAGGGGGCGACGGTGAGGTTGAGGATCTCGGGGGTGTCGAGGTCGGCGAAGTCCAGGGGGCAGGCGGTGAGGACGAAGAGAGCGAGGGTGGCGACGAGGACACCGGTAGTGCGACGAGGGAAAGCAGGGGCCATGGAGACCTCCGAGAGGGAAGGAAGATCGTCGTAGGTGGCCCGGGGGCCACGGAGAAGTTGTATCATGGGGGTGGGGTCAATTCCAGAGATCCGGGGATCTGGCGCTGGGGGGAGGGGTGGGTTATGATGCGGAGCGCGACAAAGGACGCGAGAATCCACCCCAAATTGCAAGGTGCCATGGCAAGAGACTACGCCGTGACGGTGACGGCCTCCAAGATCGCGTTGGAGCCGAAGACTCTGGCAGCGAGGTTGGCGGAGCTGGTGGGGGAGCCTGTGGACGAGGTGGAGGCGGCGGTGTGTCGGGGGCCGGTGATCCTGGGGAAAGAGCTGAGCTACGGGGAGGCGCTGGAGGTACAACGGGCGCTGGCGAAGCGGAAGATTCCGGCGGCGATCTCGCCGGCAGGGACGGATCTGGACGGAGCGGTGGTGTTGATGGGGGAGCCTCCCCGGAGGGGGGAGGCCCGGAGGGGAGAGGGTGAAAGGGAGGAGGGTGAAAGGGAGGAGCCCGAACGAAAGGAGTTGGAGAAAGAAGAGGAAGAGGGGGGTGAGAGGTTTTCGTCGGGGGCCTGGGGAGAGCTCTTTCCGGATCTGGCGGAGATGAGCGATGCGGATGGGGAGGAGGTAGAAGAGGAAGGGGAGATCTTCGAGGGGATCGAGAGTCTGAGTCTGTTGGGTGGGGAGGAGGAGCTGGCCGACGTTTTGGAGGCAGTGGAGGAGCTGGAGGAGGTCGAGGAGCTGTGGGAGCCACGAGATGTGGTGGAGGAGAAGGCGCAGGAGTTTGAGGCGGGACGAATTCATCAGGCCTTTCATGAAGAGCGACGGGCGCCGTTCGAGCCGAAGGGGTACGACCCGAGGCCTCCTCATGTGCCGTTGATCGCGGCGATCTGGGGTGTTGTCGCGCCTGGTGCGGGGCAGGTGTACAACGGGCAGCCCGAGAAGGGGCAGCGGTATGGGATGACCTTCTTTCTGATCAAGCCCTGGGTGGATGGGGTGCGGCAGGCCTGGGCGAGGGGAGAGAAGATTCGGACCTATCACGCGCCGCGGCCGGAGGAGACGGCGAGCCGGCAGGCGGTGGTGTACGCGGTGAAGTGGTGGGTGATGGTGATCGTGATCGCCGTGGTGGCGGTGTGGGTGTACGGGGCGGTGGGGGACTACCTGGAGGCGGAGCGGCAGCAGCGAGAGCGGTTGGCCTTTCAGGAGTTGTTGTATTTTGGGGAGGACGTGGTGGCCGACGCGGTGGTGGAGGCTCGAGAGGAGGCGGCGCGGGTGGGGGAAGAGTTGGAGCGGAAGCAGGCGAAGGAGCGGGAGGAGCGGGCCCGGCGGCTGTACATCGTGGGGTATCATCAGTGTAAGCGAGGGGAGTATGACCTGTGTGCGGCGGCGATGCGGCGGGTAACGACGCTGTCGTCGGGGAATCGAGACGCCCGACGGTTGCAGAATTGGGCGAGCGTGGTGGCGGCGGGACAAGACGTGGAGTTGGAGATGCCTGACGTAGGGCCCGTGCCTACCCTAGAGGAGTTCGAGTGGGAGCTCTCCTTGGAGGGAGAGACCCTGGAAGATGTGGAGCGAGTCGCAGACGGGGAGTGAGATGAGTCAATGGCGAGCGGAAGGACAAGGGCTGTGGGCGTTGGAGGGGAGGGAGAGCCTGGGGGAGGCCGAGGAGGAGATGTCGCGAGGGATGTGGAGGTTGTACCGGGATCTGGCGAAGGGGCAGGGGTGGGAGCGGCTGTTGTCGGAGGCCCGGCGGGTGGCCGAGGAGTGGTGGGAGGGCGATGAACTGGCGGTGGCGGTGGTGTTCTGGGACGGGCCAGATGAGTTCTTTCAGGAGGTGCAGCGAGAGCGGGGAGGGAGGCCCGATGGGTTGGAGACGTTGTTGTCTCGTGCGCCGGGGGTGAGGCGGTTGTTGGAGGAGGGAGCGATCGTACGCCAGGAGGAGGTCTGCGGCGGGGAGGCGCAGGAGCGGCTCTTCTTCGCGGTGGAGCAGGGGCGGCTGCTGGGGGCGCTGTGCGTGATGGGGGTGAAGGGAGCGACGGCGGAGAGCGTGGCGAGGTTTGGGGAGCTCTTTGAGGGGCCGACGATGCAGCTAGCGCGGGCGCGGCATTGCAGACGAGAGCTGACGGGTTGTCAGGAGGAGAATCGGTATTTCCGAGAGCGGGAGAAGCGGCACTATCTGTTCAAGGACCTGGTGTGCGAGAGCGAGGCGATGCGCCGGGTCTATGATGAGCTGAACGAGCGTGTGGAGGACGATGGGCCGATCTTGATGACTGGCGAGGGAGGGTGCGGGAAGGAGCTGATGGCGAGGGCGGTGCATCATCTGGGGGGGCGTCAGGGGGGGATGTTGATCCGGATGGGGTGTGCGGAGTTTCCGGAGGAGCTGGTAGATTTCGAGCTCTTCGGGTGCGTGGAGAGTGAGCTGACGGGTGCGGTGGCGCCGCGGAAGGGGATCTTTGAGCTGGCTGAAGGGGGGACGGTGTTTTTGGACGAGATCGATCGGTTGTCGCCGATGGTGCAGGGGAAGTTGGTGCGGGTGCTGAAGGAGAAGGAGGTGCGTCGGATCGGGGACGCCGTGGGGAGGCCTGTGGATGCCCGGGTGATCGCGAGCTGCCATCGGGACTTGGAGGGGCTCTGTGGGCGAGGTCGGTTTCGGAGAGATCTCTACGAGTTGTTGAAGCCGCACCGAATGCAGGTGCCGGCGTTGAGAGAGCGAAAGGAGGATATCTTGCCGCTGGGGAGGCTCTTTTTGGAGAGGTTTGCGAGCCGGTATGAGGCAAAGTGTCGGGTATTTGATGAGGCGCTGAGGGAGTGGATGGTGACCTATCAGTGGCCGGGGAACGTGAGGCAGTTGCAGACCTTTGTGGAGGCGGCGGTGTTGATGGCTTATGACGAAGAAGAGGTCCGGCGGGAGCATTTATCGGTATGAGCGATGCGAGGAAGGGAGAAGAGGTAGAGGTAGAGGTCCGGGGGCTGACGCTGCGAGGTGTGCGATGGGGGAGTGGGGAGGATCCGCCGGTGTTGGCGTTGCATGGATGGTTGGACAATTGCGCTGGGTTTGAGGCGGTGGGCAGGGGGCTTGAGGGGCTGCAGGTGGTGGCCCTGGATCTGGCGGGTCATGGGAGGTCGGACTGGCGGAGTCGGGACGGGGCGTATCACTTCGTGGACTATGTGGCGGATGTGATGGAGGCGTTGAGGGTGCTGGGGTGGGAGGAGTACGGGTTGTTGGGGCACTCCATGGGAGGGGCGGTGTCGTCGTTGGTGGGAGCGGTGCAGCCGGAAGGGTTGAAGAGGGTGGTGTTGATCGACGCGATCGGGCCGCGGTCGACACCGGCGATGGCGAGTCCCCAGGTGTTGAGGCAAGCGCTGGAGGAGGAGAGGGGGTTGTCGGCGAAGAGAGGGGTGAGCTCGGAGTCGGTGAGGGGGATCGCGGAGCGGTTGGCGGCGGCTCGGGGGGACGTGAGCGCCGAGAAGTTGATGGGGATGGCGGCGCGGGCCAGCGAGCCCGACGGGGAAGGAGGGGTGCGGTTCTGTTTTGATCCGAGGCTGCAGGGAACTTCGAGGGTGCGTTTCGTGGAGGAGCAGGTGCGGGCGTATTTGGGGGCCCTGGAGGTGCCGGTGCTCCTGGTACGGCCCCGGCAGGGGTGGCCAGTGTCGGAGGATCAGGTGAAGGGGCGGATCGATCGAATCCGCGACCTGAAGCTCGTGGAGATCGAGGGGGGGCACCACGTGCATGTGTCCGATCCGGAGAGGGTTCTGGAGGTGATCGGGCCATTCTTGAATGAGCTGAAGGAGGCGTGATGCGTGAAGAGCAGGTGGCCCGGTGGTTGTCGGAGGCGGAGCTCTTTGAAGGGATGTCCGGGGAGAACCGTAGAAAGCTGGCGCGGGTGTTCGAGGCGAGGGTCCTGGCCGAGGGGGAGAGGTTGTTTCGGCAGGGGGATCGGGGGGATTTTCTGGCGGTGCTAGCGATGGGGAAGCTCCTGGTGGAGGTGGAGTCGGAGAAGGGGCCGACGGAGGTGAGTCGTGTGGAGGCGGGGAGAGTGGTGGGGGCGATGGCCTGTGTCGATCCGGGGCCGCGATCGGCGACGGTGCGGAGCGTGGGGGAGTCGGTGGTGTTGGTGCTCGACGAGGCGATGCTGAAGCAGATGAAGGAGCGTGGGCCGGCGCTCTATTCGAAGGTGTTGCAGGGGATGGTGCCGATGCTGGCGGAGCTGTTGAAGGAGACCAACGCCCAGATATCGGGATTCTTGGAGGTGAAGCGGGCGCCGACGGGACCGCGGCAGCCGACGTTGAAGGCGATGGAGAAAGAGCGGTCGAGGGGGAGAGAGGTGCCGCGAGGGTGGGAGATGTCGCGGATGGGAGTGATGGAGGCGCTGACGGACCGGGAGTGGGAGCTCTTGTTGAAGAATACGGAGGGGAGGCTCTTCGACGAGGGGGAGGTGATCTGTTTGGAGGGGGAGAACGCCAAGGCGGCGTACTTGGTCGTGGACGGGGCGGTGGATGTGTTGCGGACGTTGGAGGGGACGACCTATCGGCTGGCGCGATTTGATGGGGGGGCGTTTCTGGGGCAGCAGTCACTGTTGGCTGAAGGGGTGAGGACGGCGACCCTGCGGGCGGCGCAAGAGTCGACGGTGGTGTTGGGGCTGTCGAAGGGGAACTTCGAGGCGCTGCTGGAGGCAGACTCGACGCTGGGGTGGCACTTCCAAGAAGTGGTGACGCGGGCGGCGATTCAGCAACTGCGGGAGGCGAATCAGTTATTGGGTTATCTGGGGGTTCGGGAGGGGAAGAGGCAGATTCCGAACCTGGGGGGACGGCCGTTGAGGCTGAAGCCGAAGAAGAAGCCCGTGGCGGTGGATCGATCTCTGGAGGAGATCTCCGACGTAGAGGCGCTGGCGGCGAAATATCTAGAGACGTCGCTGCAGGATTGGGAGATCTCCGCCTCGGAGCTGCGGGGGATCCGGGTGGTACGCCACGAGGGGGAGATGAGCGCCGCGGAGAAGAAGATGCGGCAGAAGTTCAAGAGGTGAGCGTCAGAGGAGGTCTTTGATCTGCTGGAAGCGCTCGGCCTCGGTGCGGGTGGGCCGCTGGGGAAGCTCGCGGATCATCTGGGTGAGGTATTGAATACGTTGAGCAGGCGGGGGGTGGCTGGAGATGAGGGTGGGAGGAGTGGGGCCGCCTTCGAGCTTTCGGAAGAAGGTGATGAAGGCCTCGGGATTGTAGTTGGCGGAGACCATGTACCCGAAGCCGATTTCGTCGGCGTCGCGCTCCTGGTCGCGGCTATAGCGGAGCAGGAAGCCCTGACCGATGACGGTGGCGGTGAGGGTGCCGATGAGGCCGGGGTCGTTGCCGAGGGCAGCGTTGGAGACGCGTTGAGCGCCGTAGGCGGCGACGAGGCGTTGGGCGATGTGTCGGCGGGTGACGTGGGCGATCTCGTGGGAGAGGACGGCGACGAGTTCGGCCTCGTTGTCCATGGCGCGCATCAGGCCGGTGTAGACGTAGATGCCGCCGCCGGGGATGGCGAAAGCGTTGATGGTGGTGGGGTCGTCGACGACCTGGAAAGTGAAGTTGATGCCGGCGGGTACGTTGTCGACGTGGCGGAGGATCTGGCGGCCGAGGTCGGAGACGTAGCGCTGGACTTCCTCGTTGGAGTGGAAGGTGAGCTGGGAGTCGATCTCCCGGGCGACTTCGCGGCCGAGGCGGTTTTCCTCGGCGACGGGGACGAGGGTGTCGGCGGCGGCGCGACTGAAGGTAGCGCAGCCGGAGAGGGCGGCGGCGAGGCCGACCAGGAGGAGCGCCAGGGCACTCTGGAGATAGAATCGGGGCATTGTCGGGTTCCTCAGTCTCGTTTCAGACGTTTGTATTTGATGCGCTCAGGTCGTGCATTTCCACCCATTCGACGCCGGTAATCCTCTTCATATTCAGAGTAGTTGCCGTCGAACCAGAGGACCTCGCTGTTGCCCTCGAAGGCCAGGATGTGGGTGGCGATGCGGTCAAGGAACCACCGATCGTGAGAGATCACGACAGCACAGCCGGCGAAGTTGAGCAACGCTTCTTCGAGGGCTCGGAGGGTGTTGACGTCGAGGTCATTGGAGGGCTCGTCGAGGAGGAGGACGTTGTTGGGCTCCTTGAGGACCTTGGCGAGGTAGACACGGTTGCGTTCGCCGCCGGAGAGGGTGCCGGTCTTCTTCTGTTGGTCGCTGCCGCCGAAGTTGAACCAGGAGACGTAGGCCCGAGAGTTGACCTCGCGGTTGCCGAGGTCGATGACGTCGTCGCCGTCAGAGATCTCTTCCCAGACGGTCTTGTTGGGGTCCAGGGGGCGGCTCTGGTCGACGTAGCCGAGGGCGACGGTTTCGCCGATCTCGATGGAGCCGGCGTCGGGCTCTTCCTGGCCGGTGATCATGCGGAAGAGGGTGGTTTTACCGGCGCCGTTGGGGCCGATGATGCCGACGATGCCTCCGGGGGGGAGGTTGAAGGAGAGGTCTTCGTAGAGGAGGAGATCACCGTAGGCTTTCTGGATTGCGTCGGCCTTGATGACGATGTCGCCGAGGCGGGGGCCCGGGGGGATGGAGATCTCGAGGTTTCGCTCTTTGGTGTTCTTCTGTTCGGCGAGCATCTCCTCGTAGGCGTTGATACGGGCCTTGGATTTGGCGCGGCGGGCCTTGGGGGAGGAGCGGATCCACTCGAGCTCGCGCTGGAGGGTGCGCTGGCGTTTGGACTCTTTCTTCTCCTCGTCGCGGAGGCGCTTTTCCTTTTGTTCGAGCCAGGCGGAGTAGTTGCCCTCGAAGGGGATGCCCTGTCCGCGGTCGAGCTCGAGGATCCAGCCGGCGACGTTGTCGAGGAAGTAGCGGTCGTGGGTGACGGCGATGACGGTGCCCTCGTACTGGGCGAGGTGCTGCTCGAGCCAGCCGACGGATTCTGCGTCGAGGTGGTTGGTGGGCTCGTCGAGGAGGAGGACGTCGGGCTCTTCGAGGAGGATTCGGCAGAGGGCGACGCGGCGCTTTTCGCCACCGGAGAGGTTCTCGATGAGGCGGTCCTCGGGGGGGCAGCGGAGGGCGTCCATGGCCATCTGGAGCTTGCTGTCGAGGTCCCATGCGTCGAGCTGCTCGATCTGGTCCTGGAGGCGGGCCTGCTTGGCCATGAGGGCTTCGAAGTCGGCGTCGGGTTCGGCGAATTGGGCGCTGACCTCCTCGTAGGCCTTAAGAAGAGCGACGGTCTCGCCGACGCCTTCCTCGACGATCTGGCGGACCGTTTTTTCGGGGTCGAGCTGGGGTTCCTGGGGCAGGTACCCGAAGGTGACGCCCTTATCGCGGTGGATCTCGCCGATGATCTCTTTGTCGAGGCCGGCGATGATCTTGAGGAGGGTGCTCTTTCCGGAGCCGTTTGGGCCGAGGACGCCGATCTTGGCGCCGTAGAAGAAGGAGAGGTAGATGTCTTTGAGGACTTGCTCTCGGGGCGGGTAGATTTTGCCGACACCGACCATGGAGAAGATGATTTTGTTGTCGCTCAAGGGGGCTCCTGTGAGTTCCTGGGTAGTCTCGAGGCGGGATTATGGTCGCAAGAGGGGTGTGGGGCAAGGGGAGAGGGGCGAGAGGTCAGTCGGGAGAGTCGAAGCCGAGGTCCTGGAGGAGCTCGTCGAGGGTGTCCTCGACGGCTTTTCGGTGAGGCCAGTCGTCGGGGGCGTTATCGAGGGCGATACGGAGGTCTCGGGCGGCCTCTTCGGGTTGTTCTGTGGCGATCCACATGGAGGCCCGCTTGAGGTAGGGGGTGGGGTAGTAGGGATCGATGGCGATGGCGGTCTCCCAGTCCTGGACGGCGCCGTCGAGGTCGCCGATGAGCATGCGGGCGGCGCCGCGGTTGGCGAGGGTCTCGACGTCGTCGGGAGCGAGTTCGAGGGCCTTGTCGTAGTCGTCGATGGCCCCCTGGAAGTCCTGGGTGAGGAGGCGGGCGTGGGCGCGGTTGTAGTAGTGGTCAGGGTCGCCGGGGCGGAGGCCCATGGCCATGCCGAAGTCGGCGGCGGCTTTCTCGGGGTCTTCGAGGTGGAGGTAGAGGTATCCGCGGGCGGCGTAGACGTCGGGGAAGTCGGGCTTGATGCGGATCACGCGTTGGTAGTCGTTGAGGGCGGCGCCGAGGTCGCCCATGACGCGGTGGAGGTTGCCCCGTTGGAAGAAGGCGGCCAGGAGGGTGTCGTCGAGGTCGATGGCGCGGTTGAAGTCCCGAAGGGCGCCGGGGAAGTCGTTCTTGGAGAAGCGAGCGATGGCGCGGTTGGTCCAGATCTCGGGGTCGTCGTCGACGGTGGCGAGGGCCTTGTCGTAGTCGTCGAGGGCGGCGTCGATGCGACCGAGGGAGTGGAGGGTGAGGGCGCGGTTGAGACGAGCGACGAGGTGGGAGTGGTCGAGTTGGAGGGCGCGATCGAAGTCTTCGAGTGCGCCGGAGAGGTCTTCGAGGGCGGCGCGGAGGATGCCCCGTTCGACGAGGATCTCGACGTCGTTGGGGTGGGTCTGAAGGTAGTGGTCGAAGAGGGGTTCGGCGCCGGCGGGGTCACCGGAGTCTCGGGCGGCGCGGGCGTCCTGAAGAGCGGTGGCGGGGTCGGTGTCAGCGAGGGCCTCGGGTTGGAGGGTGCCGGATTGTACGTCGGCGTCGAAGCGGTGGGTGAGATCCTGGAGGACGTCGCGGGTGAAGGCAAGGAGGTGGTCGTGGTGATCTTCGAGGTGGGTGCGGAGGTCTGTGAGGGCCTGCTGCGTGGAGGACGGAGTGCTGTCGGAGGGGAGGGAGTCGGCGATGGCGAGAGCTTCCTGGAGCCAGGTGGCCTCGGGTTGGGCGGGGGTGTCCTCGAGGGTGGAGAGCTCGTCGAAGAAGTCTTCGAGGGAGCGGTCCTCGCCGATGACCAGGTCGAGGTGCATGGAGGAGACGACCAGGTAGGTGGGGTCGAGTCGAGGGGCGCGGAGGAAGAAGAGAGCCGTGAGGTCTGTGACGAGGGCTCGGGCGGGGTTCTCGAGGCTCTCGGGAGGGGCGCCCTGGCGGATGGTGGCCTGGATGGCGGCGGCCAGGGCGCGGTCGGTCAATCCCTCCTGTTCCTGAAGGGTTGTGAGGCGAGTTCTGAGATCTCTGAGCACGTCTTCCACGGTATCTCCTGGTGATCTTCGGCGTGAAATCGGCTCAGGTGTAGCGCCTGTGGGGGAGTTCTACAAGACGTCAGGGGATGATGAAGGAGGAGGTCATGGCGAGGAGGATGAGGATGGCGAGGACGATGAGGAAGCGGATCAGCGCAGATTGGGCCATGGAGAGCTCCTGGGACGGCGTGTTGGCCGGGGTTGATGGTCTGTGAAGTGGTCTGTTTGGTGGTCTGTGCAGAGGCGCCGGCGAAGGAAGAGAGGAGGAGGGCAAAGAGAGTGAAGAGCAAGAGGGTCAAGAACCAGCGGAGCGCCCAGTACGATGGCATCTGCTTTCCCCCTGCGGTGCGACACGTCGGGAATCGGAATTCGTAGAAAAAACATAATTACCACTTCGGCGAGGTAAAACCGGGGGAGAGTGTTGACCGTATGGTAAGGGCTCTTCTAAGGTGTCGGTCGCTGTGATCCCGCCAAGAAGTGGTGTGGGACCTCGTGTGGGAAAGGGCCCGTCAGAGGGCGATCAAGGGAGTATAGATGACTCAGAAAGTGTCTCTAATTCGCGGTGACGGGATCGGACCAGAGATCGTGGAAGCCACGGTGCGTGCTCTGGAAGCCCTGGAGGTGGAGATTGAGTGGGAGGAGGTGCGAGCCGGAACGGGAGCCTTCCAAGAACTCGGGACGCCGCTGCCGGAGGAGACTCTGGCGAGCATCGCCCGGAATAAGGTGGTGCTGAAAGGGCCGCTGGAGACGCCGGTGGGGACGGGGTTCCGGAGCATCAACGTGGCGATCCGCAAGCACTTCGATATGTACGCCAACGTGCGGCCGTCGAAGATCCTGCCCGGGGTGAAGACGCGGTTCTCGGACAGCGGGTTGGACCTGGTGATCGTTCGGGAGAACACGGAGGGAGCCTACGCGGGGATCGAGCACGCGATTCCGCCGAATCGAGCGGCGGCGGAGACGATCATCCTGTGTACGCGGTGGGCCTGTGAGCGGATCGTGCGGTACGCGTTTGAGTACGCGAAGACCACGGGACGGCAGAAGGTGACGCTGGTGCATAAGGCGAACATCTTGAAGGAGACCCACGGGCTTTTCTTGGAGGTGGGGCGGTCGATCTCAAGGGAGTACGAGGAGATCGAGTTTGAGGATCTGATCGTCGACAATATGGCGATGCAGATGGTGATTCGGCCGGAGCGGTTCGACGTGATCGTGACGACGAACCTCTTCGGGGACATCCTGTCGGATCTGGCGGCTGGGCTGATCGGCGGTCTGGGGTTGACGCCGGGTGCGAATATCGGGAGCGAGGCGTCGATGTTTGAGGCCGTCCATGGAACGGCGCCGGATATCGCCGGGAAAGGGCTGGCGAACCCGACGGCGCTGATGCGAGCGGCGGGGATGATGCTGGATCATATGGGGATGACCGAGAAGGCTCGTCAGTTGAACGGGGCGATCGACGAGGTGTTGCGGCAGGGAGAGGCCGTGACGGGAGACCTCGGAGGGAAGGCGACGACGGAGGAGTATACGGCGGCGCTGGTGGAAGTGATCAAAGGCTGAGAAGAAGGCGCCTCCCCGGCTGCTTTCGGGCAGCCGGGGAGGCGTGCTGTATTTCAGGCGAGTACTTTGAGAAACCGTCGAATGACGGTTTTTTCTTCGTTTAGGGAGGGGAATTCGACGGTGACGTGGGCTTTGTCGCCGGAGCCGGAGACGGCGATGACTTCGCCGATGCCGAAGCGGGAGTGGCTGACGGTGGCGCCGAGGAGAGAGTCGTCCTGGGTGGGTTCGGCGGTGACGATGCGGTGGGCTTCGTCGGCGGTGTAGGCGTTGTCCCAGTCCGGGGGGGCCTGGTTGAAGGCGTCGGGGAAGTCGTCGCGGGGGGGCTCGAAGGTGGAGGAGAAGCTCTGGGGGGTGAGGGCGGGGCGGGGCTCGAAGGGGCGCTCCAGGGGGGAGTGGGCGCTGCGGGGATCGATGGCGAGGCGGTCGGGGTTGATCTCGGAGAGGAATCGGGAGGGGCGGGTGTTTCGGAAGGTGCCGTGGACCCGGCGTCGGCGGGCGGAGCAGAGGAAGAGGCGGTCCCGGGCGCGGGTGATGGCGACGTAGGCCAGGCGGCGCTCTTCTTCGAGGCCTTCGGGGGAGTCGTTGCGGAGGCTGGGGAAGAGCTCTTCTTCGAGGCCGACGAGGAAGACGGTGTCGAACTCGAGGCCCTTGGAGCTGTGGACGGTCATGAGGGTGACGGCGCCGGAGTCACGGTCGGCGTCGGTGGAGGTGTCCTGGATGAGGGCGGAGCGGTCGAGGAAGGCCCGGAGGGCGACGGGGGCGTCGGCGGTGAGGAGGGGGTTGGAGGTGCCTTCGGGGATCTCGTCGCGGACGGAGTCGAGGAGTGCCGGGGTGTTGGGGTCGCGGTGGAACTCTTCGACGGCGTTGAGGAGCTCGCCGATGTTCTGGAGGCGGTCCTCGGCGGTCTCGGGGTCGTTCTTGGCGAGGTAGTCCTGGTAGGCGATGCGTTCAAGGAGGCGTTCGACGACAGGGGTGAGGCGGTCGTAGTGGAGGAGGTCTTCGCGGGTGTCGTCGAGGATCTGTCGGAACTCTTCGAGGCCGCGGCGGCCGACACCGCGGAGGGTGCGGAGATCGTCGAGGGCGGCTTGCTCGGAGGGGGTGCGGGGGCGAGGGCCGTCGTGGAAGAGATCGCTCTGAGGGGGGAGCTCGGTGTCGAGGAGGGTGAGGGCATCCTGGAGGCCGAAGACGCCGTCGAGGGCGGCGACGGCGGAGAGTTTGTCGAGGGTTCCGGAGCCGATGCCGCGCTTGGGGGTGTTGAGGATTCGGGTGGTGGCGACGTCGTCGCGGGGGTTCAGGGCGGCCCGGAGGTAGGCGAGGATGTCCTTGATCTCCTGGCGAGCGTAGAAGCTGAGGCCGCCGACGATGCGGTAGGGGTGGCCCCACTGGCGGAGCTGCTCCTCGAAGAGGCGGCCCTGGGCGTTGGTGCGGTAGAAGATGGCGATGTCTTCGGGGTGGGCGCCGGAGCGGAGGAGCTCGAAGATACGTTCGGCGACGTAGGCGGCCTCCTCGCGGTCGTCGCGGCCCTGGAAGACGACGAGGGGGTCGCCCTCGGGGCGGTCGGTCCAGAGGCGTTTGCTGTGGCGGTGAGGGTTGTGGGCGATGACGTCGTTGGCGGCGTCGAGGATGCCCGAGGTGGAGCGGTAGTTTTGCTCGAGTTTGATGACCCGGGCGGACTGAAAGGTGTCCTCGAAGCCGAGGATATGAGCGGGCTCGGCGCCGCGCCAGCCGTAGATGGCCTGGTCGTCATCGCCGACGACGGCGAGGTTGTCGTGGGCCGTGGTGAGGTGGACGAGGAGCTCGTTCTGGGCGGGGTTGGTGTCCTGGAACTCGTCGACCATGAGGAAGCGCCAGCGGCGGCTGAGGCGTTTGGCGAGGGCGGGGTCCTGGCGGAGGACGACGAGGACCTGGAGGAGGAGGTCGCCGAAGTCGGCGCCGCCCTGGCGGCGGAGCTCGTCCTGGTAGAGGTCGTAGAAGCCGGCGAGTCGCTCGGCGTCGGCGCCGAAGGCATTCTCCTGGGCCTGATCGGGGGTCCAGCCGCGGTTTTTCTGGGCGTCGATGAAGTGTTGGCGTTGGCGGACGGCGCCGCGGCTGCGGTCTTCGCCGAGGCGATCGAGGAGGGAGGAGATGAGGCGACGTTGGTCGCCGTCGTCGTAGATGGTGAAGTTCCAGTCGAGGCCGGCCCGAGGCGCGAGGCGTCGAAGCAGGCGGGCGCCGAGGCTGTGGAAGGTGGAGATGACAACCCGCTGGGCGGCCTGTTTGTCGTCGAGGAGGGAGTGGATGCGGTGGCGCATCTCGGCGGCGGCGCGGTTGGTGAAGGTGACGGCGACGATGGAGTCCGGGGGCTCCCCGTGGTGGTTGATCAGGTGGGCGACGCGGTGGGTGAGGACCCGGGTCTTGCCGCTGCCGGCGCCGGCGAGGACGAGGAGAGGGCCGCGGTGGTGGAGGACGGCTTCGCGTTGTGGGGGGTTGAGATCGTCCACGGTCACGAGGGGGAGAGGGCTGTAAATTTGTTCCGTGGTAGTTATGGTCTCTGAAGTGGAATGTGGCAACCGGAAAGTGGGGGGGCGCATTGCCAGCGGGTGGGGTGAGGGGGTATAAAGGAATGAATCGCGGAGAGCGCGACATCACGGGGTGGTTGAAGAAAGGCCACGGATGGGGTAGGGCAGCCTCATTCGACCGGGGTGACCGCGTAAAGCTGCAGCAGGAGTGCAACATGACCGTTGAACGACTCAGGGATCGAGAAGAGCTCCTGAGCTTTCTGATGAAAGACCGGCTCGCGAACGCGTATTTGCTGGGGAATCTGGATCCGGCGTACTTTCAGTTCTGCGAGTGGTATGGGACTCGGGATGCGAAGGGGGAGCTGCGGAATCTGCTGCTATTGTATCAGGGGTTGAGCTTGCCCGTGGTGTTTACCAGCGGGAACGGAGAGGGGTTGCGGGAGTTTTTGGAGGCGAGCCGTGCGGTGTTGCCGGATCGGTTCCACTTTCACGTGCTGGAAGAGCAGATGGAGGCGCTTCAGGGGGTGTTCGAGCCGCAGTGGGCGACGGCGATGCTGCGGATGGGGTTGGAGCGGGAGAGCTTTGAGGCGCGCGCTGTGGATGAGCGTGTGGAGCGGCTGGGTCATCGAGACACGGCGGCGATCATGGAGGTCTACGAGCACTACCCGGACAACTTCTTTGAGCCCTACCAGTTGGAGACGGGGCTGTATTTCGGGATTCGTGGGGAAGACGAGGGGCTGGTGAGTATCGCCGGGGTGCACGTGGTGAGCGAAGAGCACGACGTGGCGGTGATCGGGAACCTGGTGACCCACTCGGCGTATCGGGGGCAGGGGCTGGCGACGTTGTGTACGGGGCGGCTGATCCAGGAGCTCTTTGAGCGGGTGTCGCTGCTGGCGTTGAACGTGGGGCGGGATAATGCGCCGGCGGTGCAGCTCTATGAGAACTTCGGGTTCGTGGCGAATAATGTGTTTTATGAGGGTCGGTGGTCGGAGTGAGGGCCGCGGGTTCGTAGACGGTTCGTAGAAAGGAGCGGAGATGAA
This sequence comes from Myxococcales bacterium, assembly GCA_007120035.1. GTDB lineage: Bacteria > Myxococcota_A > Bradymonadia > Bradymonadales > Bradymonadaceae > SKON01. Next base: position 1,536 of record SKON01000046.1, on the reverse strand, counting down.
GGGGAAGGCATTGGAAGCGGCGGAGATCCTCTGTGGTCGGGGGAAATGGTCGGGTGGTGCGCTGTCTTTGGACGCTGAGGTGTGGGAGATCGCGGCGGCGGTGACCGCCGAGGACCCGAGGGTGGACGGCGTGATCGACGAGGCGATCGGGGCGGCCGGGGTGGATCTAGAGCGGGCGGCGCGGTTCTTGGACGGGCTGTTGCGGGCCGGTGTGTGTTGGGATCATCCGGCGCTGGATGGGTTGTGCCAGCATGAAGAGACGAGATTTCTGGCGAGCTATCATCTGGCGGTGGCCGACCTGGACCGGCTCCTGGATGCCCTGGGAGAGCTGGGGGAGCCCGGGGAGGTGTTGGAAGGGCTGCGGGCGGCGGCGCTGGCGGCGGAGGAGCCGCTCTTTGAGTACCTGGAGGGGTGGAGGGAAGAGCTGGGGGAGGATGTAAGTGAGGAGGAGCTTTTGGTGTTGGACGGGGCGATGGTGGCCTGGGATGCGGTGGGGTATGGGAGGCATTTGATCGGGGGGACGGCGGATCGGCGGTGGTTGTCCGATGATCGGACCGTGGCGGATGTGCTGACCCAGGTGGGGACGAACGAGTGGGTGGAGTGCGTGGCGATGGCCAGGCAGGTCAGGGATCGGGACGGGTTTGAGCTGGCGGCGGCGTTCGCGGTGGCGGCGGGGTTGACGGAGCTCTTTGATGACGTGGAGGACGATGGGTTGGATCCGGGGGAGGCCCATCGGTGGATGGAGGAGGATCCCCGGCGGGTGGCGTTTCATCTGGCGATCGGGGAGGAGGACGAGCTGTCGGGGTTGTTGATCGCGACGACCTTGCATCAGGCGTTGGTGGAGCGGGGGGTGGTGCCGCCGCCGATCAGCGGGTTGCCGCTGTCGTCGGGAGTCGGCGATGGGGGCGACGTGCGGAGCTTGTTGGAGGGGTTGTTTGGGGAGACGTCGGTGCAGGGGCGGGTGGCGGCGTTGCGGACGCTCTGCGATGTGCGTCGGGCGTACCGGCGAGGGGAGCTGACGGAGGAGGGTCTGGAGGCAGCGGCGGGGATCTTCGATGGGTTCGGCGATGAGGGGGTTCGGCAGATCGCCGGAGATCTTCTGTCGTACTCGCCGGGGGGACCGGCGGGGATCAAGGACTGGGGATGTCGGGGTCTGGCGATGCTGCAGGAGGAGCTGTCGGCGCCCGATGAGGGGACGCCGGAGCGGCTCTCAGAGGCGCTCTTTGCGGTGCCCGTGGAGCGGGCGCCGTTGTATCTGGCGGCGCTGCAGGCGTTGTGGGAGAGCGAGGAGCGGTGAAGGGAGGATCAGTGACCGAAGTTGATCCGGGGTGATTCGTCGAAGCTGGCTGATTGGGGAGGGCTCTGCCGTTGGAGGGTGACGACGGCGCTGGAGGGGTACTGGTTGAAGAGGAGGGCGGGCCACAGGAGGCCGACGGAGCAGGCACAGGCGATGACGTGGTTGCGGTGGCGGCGGCCGACGAGCTCGACGGCGCGGGGATAATAGCCCTCTTTGGAGATTTGATAGGCGCGGCGTTC
>SKON01000120.1 GCA_007120035.1 Myxococcales bacterium | reverse complement strand
GGGTCCCAGCATCTTCTCTACCATACGTTCTCTAAACACCACCGAGTAGGTCATTACTTCCTCTCTAACGCCCCCGTTGCGGTCAATCACATCAGGCGGCAACTATCCTGACACAGGGGGCCACCTGCGAACGCCACGCTCTTGCCTCGCAGGCCCAACGGGGTCTTCCGATGCGTACCCAAACACCGAGAACACCATGAAATACCTGATGTTCACCCTGTGGTTCACCCTGCTCTGGCCTCCCTGATCAGGACTCTTCTGTGGCCCTCTCCATTCGGCGATCCTTTTCGGCCTGACATCACCGTGGCCAGCACCAGGGCCAGGAGGAAGAGAGCACCGTCGAGGAGGGAAGGCTCGGGCAGCAAGCCACCGTTACCCTTCTCTCGCCTCCGCAGTACACCTCGAAGGCTGATGATGAAGACCAGGAACACCAGAAACACGAAGGACACATACATGCGGAAGTTCGCACGGTTCGACCGCCGGGTTTCCCCGTACCTTCTCTGATCGGCCCGGAGAAGGTTCTCCTCGGCTCGGACCCGCCAGAGCTTCCCCAGGTCCCGCTCTCCCCCTTCTTCTTGCCAGTCAGCGAAGTCCAACCATACCGCCCCGCCCCCCTCCACGAAGGGCGCGACCCGAAAGAGGAAGTCCATGCCCAGGTGGGCCCCCTCGCGATCTCCGGCCTTCACCATCGTCACGGGGTTCCACCGTGAGCTTTTGAAGCGTCGAGGTCGTGCAGACACAAAGGGAGTTCAGGGCACCACCAGCTGCGGGATGGATTGAATCGACAATTGCAGGCCGAGCTGACCCTGCCAGTCAGATCCCCAGCAATAGAACAGGGAGTCTTCGTTGAGCCCACAGGAGTGAGACCATCCGGTGTCGATGGTGATCAGATCCTCGGTACCCTCGACATAGTTGGGAACGTCGGAGAAGTTCGGCGGGCCGAAGTCTCCCATCGCGCCGCTCACGTTTCGTCCCCAGCAATACATCTGTCCCCCTTCATTCAACGCACAGGCTCTGCTGACTCCCCGTTCGACGGCAGCCAGTGCGATCCAGGTGTCGTTGGAGTCGACGGCGACCGGCTCGCTCGACGATGGGCCGCCCACCCCGGAGCCGTCGCCGAGTTGGCCGTAGGAGTTGTCGCCCCAGCAGTAGACCGCTCCGCTTTCGCGAAGCCCACAACTGAAGTCGAGGCCGGTGACAACCTCCATCCAGTCCTCATCTGTGCCGACCTGGACCGGTTCCAGAGCGTTGTCAGTGGTACCGTTTCCGAGTCGGCCGTCTTCGTTATGCCCCCAGCACCAGAGCGTTCCATCGGCACGGACGCCGCAGGCGTGTCGATAGCCGGTGGCTACAGTCGCCCATAGTTCGTCGCCGACCTGCCCGGGCTCATAGCGGTTGTCCGTTGTATTGTCGCCCAGTTGGCCATCCGAGTTGGATCCCCAACACCAGAGAAGATCATCGGCGTCGATGGCGCACAGGTAGGGGCGAGAGTACGCTGCGGGACTCGCCGATGTAGACACGGATTTCCATTGCTGAGACGCGGCGATCTGCGTCGGCTCCACCACGCGGTAGAACGGGAAGCCGTCGTTCGGGACATCACCAAACAGACCGTTGTTTCCGCTGTGACCCCAGCACCATAATTCCTGCGCGGAGTTGATCGCGCAGTTCAGTAAACTCGACGCGGCAAGCGTCGACCAGTTTCCGTCGCCGTAGATCTGTGGGGTGGCTTGCACGCCCTGGTCCAGGTTGGTGTCGGCGTTATACCCCCAGCAGCGAAGATCGCCGTCGGTGTCGATTCCACAGGTGTTGTACAATCCAACGGCGAGCTGATCCCAGGAGAGATTGCCGTCGACCAGGGTGGGATCCGCTGTCCAGGTCAGCTCTCCCTGTCCCAGTTCCCCGAAGGTGTTTCGGCCCCAGCAACGCATTTCCGAATCGGGACCACGAATTCCACAAAGATGTCGACTCGGACGAAGATGGGGCTCGTTCGCAACGCCCATCAATACGAAAGGGGTTTTGGAGTGGGACGCGATGTCGAAGGTGGCCCAATCGTCGGCATCTCCTACCTGTTGGGGTTCCAGAATATCGCCGGCCACGCCGATGCCCAGCATATCGTTTGCATTTTGCCCGAAACACCACAGCGTCTGGTCCTGACGCAACGCACAGGTAGACCTATGGGCTGCGCGCACCACGGTCCAGTCTTGGTCGTCGCCGATTTGATGGATCACACCGATCTCTTCGGCGGGAAACTCTCCCCAGCAGTACAGCCCGCCGGATCGAATTCCGCAGCCATGACTGACTTCGGTGATCGCTCCGAGGTTCGAATCGTCGTCCCCAAGAGCGATATCGGTCCAGTCCGACTCTTCGCCGACGCGATGGGGCGTGGAAATGACCGTGTTGTCATTGTCAATGGGGAGTCGATGACCGGAGTGCCCTATGGGGCTTGGATTATGTCCCCAGCAATACAATTCACCGGATCGGATACCGCAGACACTGTTGTCGGCCACATCGACCGTCTCCCAGTCGTCTTCGTCTCCGACCTGTTGGGGTGTGTCGTACTCCTGAGTATCTCCCTGCCCCAGTTGGCCGTAATAGTTGTAGCCCCAGCACCACAGCGTGCCATTGTCACGGATTCCGCAGGTGTTCAGGTCGTAACCGAATGTGCCATCACTTCCCCCGGCGGTCACATAGACCCACTCTTCATCGCCCACCTGCTGGGGAATATGGGTCGACTCGTCGTCTACAACACCGTTGCCCAGTGCACCAAATCGCTGGCTTCCCCAGCACCACAGAGTGCCGTCGTCGCGGATTCCACAACTATGTGACGGTCCCGCTGCGACCTGACTCCAGTCGGAGTCATCTCCAACCTGTTGCGGAGAGGGCCTGTAATCCCAGAAGTCTTCCTGTTCCACACCTACCTGGTCATCGCGGTTATATCCCCAGCAGTATAATTCGCCTACTTCAGTGACGCCGCATACGTGGCGTCTTCCTGCTGCCACGTCCACCCAGGCCAGCGGGATGTAGATCTCCCAGACATGAAACGCAGGCGGAGTTTCGATGTTGCCGAATACGTCGGTAGCTCTTACTTCAAAGGTCTGCTCTCCCATCTCGAGGTCGATCAGTTCCCACGGTGACTCACAGTCTTCCCAGTTCTGGCCGTTGAGTCGACATTGGAAGGCCGCATCGGGATCGTCGGCCTCAAACTCAATGGTCGCCTCGGTCTCTTCGACGACTTGCTCAGGGGCCTGCAGAATGGTCGTGATCGGGGCGACGGTGTGAATCGTCCAGAAATACTCCACCGGCGATTCGACTGCTTCGTCTTCGTCGATGGCCCGTACTTCAAAGAGATGGTCGCCGTCTGGAAGCTCCGAAAAGGTCACCGGTGAATCGCACTGCTCCCAGTCGCCCTGGTTCAATCGACACTCAAAGGTAGAGTAGATCGGGTTGGCGAACTCGAAACGGGGATCGGGATCGTTGCTCATCGAGTCCGGGTGCTCGGTGATCACCGTCTCGGTACTGTCGACGATCATCCATTCCCAGGTGGGAGGAACCTCCTCGACCAGATCGTCGACGGTGGCGCGAACGGTAAAGGCGTACTCTGCGGGAGCAAGGCCAGCGACAGTATGTGGGGAACCGCATGCCTCCCAGCCGGAGGCGTTGAGTTGGCATTCAAACTCCGCGTTGTCATCGTTGGCGGAAAACTCGAATGTCGCCGTCGTCTCCAGGGTCACGAGGTCGGGTCCCTGGGTGATTTGTGTCTGGGGCGGATCGTCGTCGCCGTTTTCTATTGGGTCCGGTTCGCCGTTGTCATTTTCGACCGGGTCCGGCTCACTGTTGTGATTTTCTACCGGCTCCGGTTCACCTTCTACCGGGTCCGGCTCACCGCATCCCGAGAGGACACCCCCCGAAAACAACAACATAAATACACAACTCACACGTACAAAATTGCTCTTCATTCGCGTTTTCCTCTGCCCGATCTCTTTGGCGGTCGCCTCTAGAACCCAAACCTTCGTAACCTGGAATGGCCCCGCTGTTCTGGACAGTAGTTTCATCGTTTAGGCCGCCTGATTGAGCGCGGCGCGGGGCACCATTTCGTCGTACCAATGACGTCGCATCAAAGTCAAATACGCCCACCGACAGACACGCATCGGCCAGTCATATCAACCCGGTAACCCGGTACGCCGATCCCGAATCCCAGTTTGGTCGATGTATTTCTCATGTTCTGACGTTCACAAGAAACAACAGAGGCCAGAAGTCGTTTCCGACCTCTGACCCCTGCCTTCCGACTTCCGTCAGTGGAGGCGGCGGGAATTGAACCCGCGTCCGCGAACCATCGACTGAACGCTTCTACGTGTGTAGTTCGTGTATGTAGGTTTTACCTCGAACAAGCCACTGCCCACGAACAGGCCATGTTTGCCGAGGACCCTTCGGGATGTCGCGAGTGGTCGAAGGATGAAGCCCCGCTCGCCAAGCCTGCTGTATGTCGTGATGGAGGGCCCACAGGCAAAGCCCCACATCACGGGCTACCGCTTGGGTAGCATCGGTGACTCTAGAAGCTTACGCCGCCAGAGCCAACTGCGCGTCATCGTTGGCAGTTATCACGTTCTCAGCAGTTCATAACGGAGTCACTGAGACCTCCGACACGCCACGTCCGTCTCCCGATCCACGTCGAAGCCATTGCGCCCCCGAGAGACTTAAGCCCTGCGTCACCGCAGTGCTCAGCAGGACAATACTAGGCACGGTGGTAGAAAAAGCAAGGCCTACGGTGATGGGTGGATGTCTCCGAGGTGCGCTCCTCGAAGGTCGCATTATATGCCTCGATGGGCTCCGCTGTCGTCACAGGCGGCCAGTGACATGGCGAGGAGGCTGGAGACGGACAGACTCGCGGTTGATCTCCCACGCGCTTTCGTGGAATCTCCACAGCGACAACACCGTGGCTGAAGCGACGTGAGAACCATGGAACCCTATCCGCTGATCCTCTACATCCACTACGCCGGGCTGGTGATCTTCACCGCCGGTGTGATCGCTACCTTTCGTCTGGTGGATCCCAGGTGGCAACAGCGCGTGGCCTACGGGGTAGCCGGCACGGGCTTTCTGATGGCCTGGGGTGGCGGGCATATGGTCACGGAGTTCACGGACCGGGAGCTCTTCGATGTCGGCAACGTGGTGGGTTTCTTGGTGCTCGTCGTGGCGATGAACGTAGTCCATCGGCGAGCCGCGCTGGCCGGTGGCGCAGGCCATGGCGAGGGCAAGGCCGGGTGGCTTCGGAGGTTCGGTTGGGTCGAGGGAGCGTCGTTGGTGATCCTCCTCTTCATCGCCATGCCCTTGAAGTATATCGGCGGAATCGATGAGGCCGTTCGGTATACGGGGATGATCCACGGCGGCCTCTTCATGATCTTCGTGGGGTGGGTGCTCCTGGTGGCCCGGCAGTCCCGATGGACTCTGGAGAAGACCCTGGGCGCGCTGGTCGCCTCGATCATCCCCTTCGGCCCCTTTGTCGCGGACCTCGCCGAATGAAGAAGATATTGACCAAACTCGGGGAGTGGCTCGACTCCATCTCCTATTGGTTTCTCGTCCCCGCGGCGGTAGCCCTGGCGTTGGCGCCTTTTGTGCCGGAGCCCCACTTGGTGGAGACCACGGGGATGTTGTTTCGCGGCGAGTTAACGGAGCCGATGTATATCTTCGACTTCTTTATGCATAGCTCGCTGCTCTATCTGCTGGCCATTCGGGTGTATCGCGATGTTCGTCGGCGTCGTGACGGTGACGAGTGATGCGGTCGTGTGGGGCGCGCCTCTGAAACGTCGAGACTGGTGGTGAAGGAGATCGCGACGTCGGGGTTCGCGGTGAAGGACACCGAAGCGTTGGGGTTCACGGGGAAGGACCCCGCAGCGTCGGGGTTTGCGGCGAAGGACACCGCAGCGTCGGGGTTCGCGGCGAAGGACATCGAAGCGTCGGGGTTCGCGGCGAAGGACATCGAAGCGTCGGGGTTCGCGGTGAAGGACACCGGAACGTCGGGGTTCGCGGCGGATCATTTCCAGGCATAGTACAGGGCTCCCACGGTCCACCCCCGGTTGAAACCGGGGGCTGCGGTGGGCTGGGCTCCGCTGGGGTCATGACCCCGCTCCGCCTGAGATGTTCTCCACATAGTCGACCACTCGAGAACCAACCCGGTGCGGAGTTCGACGGAGCGTGAGAGAGATCGGGGCCTGGTTCGGAACGACTCCGTTCTCCGAGACATCTCAGGCGGAGCGGGGTCATGACCCCAGCGGAGCCCTGCCCACTCCAGCCCCCTGGCTTTAGCCGGGGGTGGACCGTGGGAGTCCTGTACTATGCCTGGAAATGATCCGCCGCGAACCCCGACGCTGCGATGTCCTTCGCAGCGAACCTCGACGCTGCGATGTCCTTCGCCGCCAACCCCGACGCTGCAATGTCCTTCGCCGCAAACCCCGACGTTCCGGTCTCCTTCGCCGCGAACCCCGACGTTCCGGTGTCCTTCGCCGCAAACCCCGACGCTGCGGTGTCCTTCGCCGCCAACCCTGACGTTCCGGTGTCCTTCGCCTCGATCCATATGCCCCCGCCCGGAGTTCGTGACCCCCTCGCACCTACGGGGAAGTGTCCGAAGGGCTGAGAGGACCGGCGACAGTTGACGCTGGCCGCAACCCTGTGGTGAAAAGACACGGAACCCGCCCGACCCAACGCTCATCTGAGAGGCACTCGTGCGCCGCTACCTCCCGCTCGTACTCGCCATTGTACTGACCCTGGGCTGCTCCGATGAACCCAGACAAGAGGGCAACGACGCCGGCCTCAACCAGACCGATCCCGACGCTGACCCTAACCACACCGAACCCGACGCAGATCCCAATCACACCGAACCCGACGCAGACCCCAACCACACAGAACCCACGCCCGGGGACTGGCGCCTGCCGGAGGACTACTTCGTCCCGGCGAAGATGGAGATGACCCTCGTCCACCCCCGCAACCACGAAGCCTCGTCGTGGGCCTACGCTCGCAACGCACACCCCGGGGTGACCTGGGAGATCCCCGTCGTGGTCCAGGGCGGCGCCTGGCCTTTTCAGTACGAGATCGTCGACGACGGGGGCGCCGATGGCCTTGTCATCGGCGGCGAGCTCCACCGGCGAGAGGATGGAGATTACCTGATCCACGAGGTCACCGACGACTACGGCGTCCTGCGGTGGGACGACCCCGTGGAGGGGGCCTATGAGATCCTCCTTCGGGTCAACGACCAGGACGAGAACTCCCTGGACGTACCCATCTCCCTGACCGTGGGTACCGAGGGCTGGATCTTCGTCGATCCAGCCACCGGTGACGACGGAAACGATGGGTCCATCGACGCCCCCTTCGCCACAGTGGGTCGCATCCACGATGGAGACGGCGCCCCCTTCGGTGGGTATCGGGTCTACCTGGTCGGGGAGGTCCTCTTGGACGGCAACCGGGAAAACGGAAACCTCCGGATCGACGAGGGCGACGCCCCGGCGGTCTGGGTGGGCTTCCCGGGCAGTGACGCCGTGCTCGAGGCCTTCGAAGGCAAGTTCGTCCTGGACTCCCCGGACTTCTATCTGGCGAACCTCGAGCACCGCCACCACGAAGACTTCTTCCAGGACGACGACACCTTCCTGCACATGATCACGGTCTGGCAGAACACCCATCGGTACACGGTCCACGACGTGACCTTTAGCCGGTTCCAAGGCGTCCCGGTGAACACGGGCCTGGGCAACTCGTCGCTCATGATGTTCACCAACCCCGACGTCCCGCGGAACCACGTGGCCGTGGTCAACAACACCATGACGGGCACGTCGGGCTTTATGACCAGCGCTTACTTCCTGCACCACGCCGTCTTCGAGAAGAACCGCGCCGTGGACGCCCACTTCACCACCGGCGAAGCCTCGGTGTGGGCGATCATCTACATCAAGGGCGGTGACAACCAGCACGTCACGCTGCGGGCGAACCGCTTCGTCGGCGACAACCAGTGGGACCTGGGCAGCGGCGCCCTGGGGATCCTGCAGGCCCGCAACGTGGAGGTCGCCTACAACACGGTGGAGACCCCCTGGGACTCGGGCCGCCGAGGCACCCTGGTGATGTGGACGAACTCGTCACAGTCCTCCTACACCTGGACCGAGGACACCCCGGTGTGGGTGTACCGCAACTCCCTTCGCCGCCGCCTCCACTGGGAGGGCGATAACCTGGCGAATATGCCCGACGGCAACGTCCACATCGAGCGCAACCTCCTCGAGGGCGGCGCCTGGCCGGAGAGCCCCCTGATCACCGCCGATGACAACCACGGCGAAGGCACCTACTTCGACGTCACGATGTCACTCACCGACGACGCCCGGCCCGACCACCTGGGTCGCCGGGGCGCCGAGATCGCCGTCCCCCTGGATGAGATGTGAAGATCCACTGCGCCGTCTGCTACGAAGAGACCGATCGCTCGGCGTCCTGCGAGCACTGCGGAGGTGTGCCAAAGCTGCGAGACACCTGGTGGCTCACGGAGATGCTGGGCCACGGTGCCCAGGGTTACACCTGGAAGGCCGTCGACGACCACGACGAGGTGGTAGCTATCAAGGAGCTGAGCTTCCGGCGCCTCACAGACATGAAGGCCGTAGACCTCTTCGAACGGGAAGCAAAGACCCTTCGGACCCTGAACCACGGGGGGATCCCGAACTACCTGGATCACTTCTCCGTGGACGACCCTCGTCATGTCAGCCTCTACCTCGTGCAGGAGTTCATCGACGGCGACGTGCTCTGCCTGGATCAGCGGTGGACCGAGGAAGAACTCGTGGATCTCCTGGTTCAAATGGAGGAGATCCTCTCCTACCTTTCGAGCCTGCGACCACCGGTGATCCACCGGGACATCAAGCCGTCGAATATCATGCAGCGCACGGACGGCTCCTATGTGCTGATCGACTTCGGCTCCACCCGGAAGGCTCTGGAGGGCACCGTCGGCGGCAGCACCGTGGCCGGCACCTTCGGGTACATGGCCCCGGAGCAGCTCGCCGGCCGGGCCACGACGAAGAGCGACGTCTATGGCCTGGGGGCGACGGTCATCGCGCTTTTGGCCGGCGCGGACGCCTCCCAGCTCCTCGGACAGCCCGGGGTGGACTTCCGGCGTCGGGTCAAGGGCAGTCCGCGGCTCCTCGACCTTCTTGAAGAGATGGTCGCCCCCATCCCAGACGACCGGCCCGCCGGCGGTTTCGCCGCCCGGCTCGAAGAACCGGAGCCTGAACCGGAGCCGCCACAGCGAACAAAACGAGCGACGCCAAAGAGAGCAGCGCGCGAGCCAGCGAAGTCGAAGCCGACGAAGCCCAAGCCCATACCCAGACCGGAGGCCCGTCGAGACATCAAGCGGATCACCATGATCCACCAGACCGTTCAGGACTGGACCGAAAATCCGCTCCCGGCCCTCCTCATAACGTTCTTCATCACCATGTGGTTTCTGAGCTTCCACGGCTTCGGGGTGGCGATGGCGACGGGCGCGTTGCTCCTGGGAGTGCCCCTGGTCGGCCTGCTCGGGTACGCTCGATGGTCGGGGGCTCCGGAGCTCTTGTGGGCCTGGCGAGTTCACGGGATGCGACTTCGTCGGTACGGATTCATGATGCTCGCTCCACTTCTTTGGCCGGCGGTCCTCTTCGCACAGATCTCATCCGAAGAGGGGGTGCTAACGGCGGTGCTTATCGCGGCCGTGGTGGTCACGGTGGTGGCGGTCCTCCAAAGAGTGCTCTTGCCCGTCCTCCTGGGGGTTCGGTACTATCTCCCCTCCCTCTCACAGGCCGATGAGGAGACCCGTCGGTTTGTGAGCCACCTCGCCCGTCGAGTCAGGTTCGCCGGCGAGAACTTGCGCTCCCTGGGAGAGCTCCGGGAGTTGGCCCGGGAAGCCCTGACGGCCTCCGTCGAAGCTTCTCGTCAGACAGCGCGCAGCGGACCCGGGGTTCACCATCTCCTGCAGCTCCTCGACGGCGAAGCGCCTCCTCGCCCGGCGAGGGTCTTTCATTCGAAGGCTCTCCACAGCGAGGCCATGGCCCTCACCGTGCTGGGCCACACTCGCCAGAGCCGGTGGGATGAAGCTGCCGAGGCCCTGCGGGAGCTGGATGGCGAGATCCTCACGAAAGGATCGCAACGCTCGTTGCGGGAAGCCCAGGATTTCGCTATCCGCCTCGGGATGGTGCAGCAGGAACTCGTAGAAGAGATCGACGCCGTGCTCCAGCGATGAACCACCTCCCCGTAGACGACGCTCGCGAAGACTTCGAGGCCGCCCTGGCCACGAAGAAGCCCGTACTCGTGGTGGCCCCCACGGGTTCGGGCAAGTCCACCCGCTTGCCTCTGTGGCTCGCCGAGGGCGACGACTCTACAGGAGTAGTGCTCGTCGTCGAGCCTCGCCGGGTAGCCTGCCGGTCGCTCGCCACTTTCCTTGCGGGGCAGCGCGGCGAGTCCGTGGGAGAGTCCATCGGCTACCGGGTGAGGTTCGACGACCGTTCGTCGAAGGCCACCCGGGTGCTCTTCGTGACCACCGGGGTGGCCCTGCGAATGCTCACCGGCGACGGCGTCGGAGAGTTTTCGGCGGTGTTGGTCGACGAGTTCCACGAGCGGGGCTGGGAGGTCGATCTGATCACCGCCGTGCTCCTGGACGCCCGCAAGCGGGGGCGGTTCAAGGCCCCTCTGGTGCTCACGTCGGCCACGGTGGACGCCGTGAAGGTGACCCGGGCCATCGACGCCGAGCTCGTCGAGGCGTCGGGCCG
>SKON01000286.1 GCA_007120035.1 Myxococcales bacterium | reverse complement strand
ACTTCGCGGTCTTCCGGACCGAGGTGGAGGAGATCCTGTGGCATGGCCTCTATCCGGATCAGGAGATCCGAGCCCGGTTTCGGTGGGACGGTGAGGCGTTTCAGGGAGAGTGGATTCTGCCGTGAGTGGACCTGATGAGGTGGCTTTGGACGTGAAAAAGGTGGACGTGACATTGGTGACCACCGATCCCCTGCCGGAGCCCGACTTGGACGAGGCACCCCTGGTGGCGGCGCTGGAGGAGGCGGGGCTGACGGTCCGGGTCTGCGCCTGGAAAGATCCAGAGGTGGACTGGTCAGAGAGCGCCGTGACCGTGGTGCGGTCCACCTGGGATTACTACCGGGAGATCGACGAATTCTTGCGGTGGATCGCCCGGACCAGTGAGGTCAGCGAGCTGTGGAATCCGGCGGAGGTCCTGCGGTGGAACGCCCATAAGGGGTACCTGTTGAGCTTGCCCTTGCAGGGGGTGCCCGTGGTGCCCACGGTGTTGGTGAAGCGCGGTCAGGCGATGAGCCTTGGTGGGATCTGCGAGGCCGAGGGGTGGCGTCATGTGGTGATCAAGCCCGCGGTCTCGGCGGGGAGCTATCGGACCCACCAGGTCTTCGCCGAGGCGCCGCGGGAGGACCTCTTCGGGGAGCTCGTGGCCGACGGCGACGTGTTGGTGCAGCCCTACATGGAGAGCGTCGACGAGTACGGGGAGCGGTCCATGGTGTTCATCGACGGGGCGCTGAGCCATTGCGTGCGGAAACACCCCAGGTTTGCCGGCGGAGAGGAGCGGGTGACCGGCCCGGAGGTGCCCACCGACGAGGAGGTCCGGGTGGCCGAGAAGGCCCTGTCCACGATCGACGCGGAGCTCTTGTACGGGCGAGTGGATCTGGTGAGGGACGGGGCCGGGAAGGTGGTGGTGGCCGAGGTGGAGGTGATGGAGCCGTCGCTCTTCTTTCGGTTCGCCGAAGGGTCGGCGCGGCGGTTCGCCGAGGGGGTTCGGCGGCGGTTGGAGAGACTCTGAGTGGGAGATATGTCATGAAGGAACGAAGAATTCGTAGTCGACTTCTGGCGTTGGTGGCGGTGTTGACCCTCGGCGGTCTCTGGGGCTGCGAGCGGGAGGCCGCCGTGGAGGACGACGGGGCTGGCCTGGAGGGCGGGGAGCTCGTGTTCTCCGACGACTTCTCCGAGGGACTCGGGGACCATTGGTCGACGGGGTTTGACGGCTGGGAGGTGGCCGACGGGGTGTTGACCGTCGAGGGGGCTCGCAACGACGCGCTCTGGCTTCAGCAACCGCTGCCGGAGCAGTTCCGGGTGAGCTTCACCGCCCGGAGCGACTCCGAGGAGGGGGATCTGAAGTTCGAGATCGCCGGCGATGGGGCGACCCACGAGAGCGGTTACGTGGGCATCTTCGGCGGTTGGAACAACCGACTCAACATCATCGCGCGCCTCGACGAGCATGGCGATGACCGCCATGTGGGGGCTGCCGGGCAGACCGTGGAGCCCGGTCGGACCTATCAGATGGACGTGGTGCGCACGGACCATCGGCTCCGGTGGTACGTCGATGGGGAGCTCTTCCTGGTGTACGACGATCCCGAGCCCCTTCGCGGCGAGGGCCACGGGCACTTCGGGTTCAACAATTGGAACTCGCCGGTGACCTTTGGGGAGTTTCAGGTCTTCGATGTGGGACGGTGAGGGGTTCGCGGTGGGGTGAACGTGTGGGCGGTCGGTTGGTCTGCAGCCCGCAGCGGGCCTTGGCCCGCGAGGACCCTCGGGCGTAGCCCGACTCGCGAAGCCTCGCGGCCTTGGCCCGAGGGGAGGTGCCGGATTCGCCTCCTTGGGTCGCCGATGGACAAACCGCCGAGGAGGACCGTTTTCAGTGTCGGAGATAGAGGGCGACGCGGCACCTCCCCTCGGGCCAAGGCCGCGAGGCTGGGCGAGTCGGGCCTGGAACAGCGGCCCGAGGGTCCTCGCGGGCCAAGGCCCGCTGCGGAATGGCGACGACTGGAGCGACGGAGACGGATCATACCGGGGTGAACGTGTGGGCGGCGCGGAACCTCCCCTCGGGCCAAGGCCGCGAGGCTGGGCGAGTCGGGCCTGGAACAGCGGCCCGAGGGTCCTCGCGGGCCAAGGCCCGCTGCGGGTGGGCGGCGGGGAGGAGGCCAGGGGCTTCGCTGATTCGTATTGGGTTCGCGTGTAGGTGTAGGTGTAGGTGGTAGTGGTGAGTACAGTGTAGGGGATCCTGCCCCCATGTGTGTGACAAGGTGACACAGATCGAGGTGGGATCTGGAGAGATCGGGGGAGATCAGGTCCTGGCATGGTAGTTGCTCTGTTTACGAAACGTAGCGCGCCGCCGGTTGGGCGCTGACGACGAAAGCAAAGCGACTGCATTACATAAGGAGCTCGAGATGATTGGTCTGAACGGTTTGAAGATGTCGACGCCGCGTCTGGTCCTTGCGGGCTCCGCCCTGGCGCTGGTGCTGGCAGGGTGCACGCAGTCCGATTCGTTCACGATCAACTCCGGTGGTGACGGAGAGCTTCCGGAAGAGCTGCGGTCGCCGGAGCAGGGGCTGGAGCTCTTGCCGTGGATCGACTTCCAGGAAGTTCCCATGGGGATGGACGACCATATCGCCATCGATTCGGTGGGGCAGCAGATCGTGCTCACCGGCCCGGCGGCGGTCCAGGGAGAATCCCTGGAGATGGGTGATGTGTTCTTCGGCGACGCCCACGGCGGGTTCGCGGTGCAGGTCGTGGAGGTGAGTCAGGGCGCCGACGAGGTGGTCGTCGACTACCGGCCCCTGGCGCTGACGAACCTGGTGCACGGCGACTGGGAGATGGCGCTGGACCTGCGGAACGT
>SKON01000141.1 GCA_007120035.1 Myxococcales bacterium | reverse complement strand
TGAAGATCACCAGGTTCTCCAGGGGGACGCCGCCGCTGGCGAGTCCTGCGGCCATGGCGCCGAGGTTGGACTTGCTCTGCTTCTTGACCTTGGAGACCCGGATCTCCTGGCCCCGGAGCCGGTTCTCGACTTCCTCGGCGCTGGCGGCGTTCATTTGACCCTTTCGGGTCTCACCGGCGGCGTTGGTTCCTTCCCAGGCAAAAACAGGCATGGCTTACCTCAGGTGTATCGAATCGAGCTGCGCCGGCCGGAGGAGTCGCGTCCGCCCCGGCCACCGCCGGAGCTGCCGCCACCCTTCTCGAGCATGGAGCGAAGTTCTTCGGGATCGCTGCTGCGAGCCAGTCCGTCCTCGAGGCTGATCTTGTTCTGATTGATCAGGGTGAAGAGGGATTGGTTCATGGTCTGCATAAAGCTGCGGGACTGACCGACCTGCATGGAACTGTAGATCTGGTGGACCTTATCCTCGCGGATCAGGTTTCGGATGGCCGGTGTGGGGACCAGGACCTCTGTTGCGAGCACCCGTCCCCGGCCCGAGGCGTGGGGGATGAGCTGCTGGCTGATGATCCCTTCCAGGACGAAGGAGAGCTGGGCCCGAATCTGGGCTTGTTGGTGTGCGGGGAAGACGTCGATGATCCGGTTGATGGTCTGGACGCAGCCGTTGGTGTGGAGCGTGCCGAGAGCGAGGTGGCCGGTCTCGCTGATGGTGAGCGCCGCCTCGATGGTCTCCAGATCCCGGAGCTCGCCGATGAGGACGACGTCGGGATCCTGACGGAGGACGTAGCGCAGAGCCGTGGTGAAGCCGCCGGTGTCGGCGCCGACCTCCCGCTGGTTGACGATGCAGTTCTTATGGGGGTGAAGATATTCGATGGGATCTTCGATGGTCAGGATGTGGAGGCGCTTCTCGGTGTTGATCATGTCGAGGAGGGCCGCCAGAGAGGTCGACTTGCCGGATCCCGTGGGGCCCGTCATGAGGACCAGGCCGCGGGGCTTCTCGGCGAAGGACTTGATCACCGGGGGGAGGCCGAGCTCCTCGAAGCTCAGGATCTCAAAGGGGATCTTCCGGAAGACGCCGGCGACGGCGCCGCGCTGCATGAAGACGTTACCCCGGAACCGGCTCAGGCCTTTGACGCCGAAGGAGAGGTCGAGCTCGTTGTCGGTCTCGAAGACCTGCTTCTGCTTGTCCGTGAGGACGCTGTAGCAGAGCTGACGGGTCTCGTTGGGGCTGAGCTTGGAGGTTTTCAGGGGCACCAGACCACCGTCGATGCGGAGCTGCGGCGGGGACCCCACGGTGATGTGGAGGTCGCTCGCGTCCTTGTCGACCATGATCTTCAAGAGTTGGTGCAGGTTGGCCATCGGCTATCTCGTGGACTCGAAAAAAGTGGTTTCAGCCATCAGGGGCGGTGTTTCGAACGACCTCTTCGGGGGTGGTGACGCCTTCGAACATCTTCTTGACGCCGGCTCGCCGGAGGGTGTCCATGCCGAGGCGGATCGCCTCGCGCTTGAGCTCGGCGGTGGAGAAGCCCTGAAGGATGTAATCCTTGAGCTCCTCGCTGGCGGCCATGATCTCGTAGAGGGCGACCCGGCCCTTGTAGCCGGTTTCGTTGCAGGTGGAGCAGCCGACGCCGTGGTAGACGGGCTTGTCGAGCCACTCCTCGGGGACCTCCATGTCGATGAGGGTCTGCTTGGGGACGTCGTAGACCTCTTTGCAGTCAGCGCAGACTCGGCGAGCGAGGCGCTGGGCGACGATCACGTTGAGGGAGGAGGTGACGAGGAAGGGCTCGATGCCCATGTTGAGCAGGCGGTTCACCGTGCTGGGGGCGTCGTTGGTGTGTAGGGTGCTCAACACCATGTGTCCCGTGAGGGCGGCCTTAATGGCGATCTCGGCGGTCTCGAAGTCCCGGATCTCGCCGACCATGATGATGTCCGGGTCCTGGCGGAGGAAGCACCGCAGGGCAGCGGCGAAGTTCAGGCCGATGGACTCGTGCATCTGGCATTGGTTGATGCCGGAGAGGTTGAACTCGACGGGATCCTCGGCGGTAGAGATGTTCTCCGAGACCTTGTTGAGCTCCGAGAGGGCGGAGTACAGGGTCGTGGTCTTACCGGAACCCGTGGGTCCCGTGACCAGGCACATCCCGTAGGGCCGGTGGATGGCGTCCTTGAAGACCTTCAGCGGTTCGGGGTCGAAGCCGAGCTTGGTCATGTCCAACTCGAGGTTGGACTTGTCCAACAGCCGGAGGACGACCTTCTCGCCGAAGAGGGTGGGCATCACGCTGACGCGGAAGTCCATCTCTTTGTTGCGGCCCATCTTGAGCTTGATCCGGCCATCCTGGGGGAGGCGGCGCTCGGCGATATCGAGGCTGCTCATGATCTTGAGGCGAGAGGTGATGGCGTTGCGGAGCTTGATGGGGGGGCGCATCACCTCGTCGAGGACGCCGTCGACGCGGAACCGGACGCGGAACTCCTTCTCGTAGGGCTCGATGTGGATGTCCGAGGCGCCCCGTTTGATGGCGTCCACGAGGATGTGGTTCACGAGACGGATCACGGGGGCGTCTTCGCTGGCCTGGGCCAGGTCGTTGACGTCCAGGGCGTCCTGGGCGTCGACGAAGTCGACGTCGTCGAGATCGAGCTCGCCCAGGATCTCGTCGTAGTTGATGTCCACGGCGTCTTCGCCGCCGCCGTAGAAGTTGTAGATCGCCGCCTCGATGGCGGACTCGCTGGCGACGACGGGCTCGATGGTGTAGCCCGTGCTGAACTTCAGGTCGTCGATGGCGTAGATGTTGGACGGGTCCGCCATGGCCACCACCAGGGTGGTGCCAGAGCGGTTGATGGGCACGCATTGGTGGCGCTCGGCGACCTGCTTGGGGATGAGCTGGATCACCTCGGGGGGGATCTCCTGAATGGAGCCGAGGTTTACCGAGGGCACGCCGTAGTGCTTGCTCAGGAAGGCGGTGAGATCGTTCTCTTCGACGAAGCCCAGGCGGGTGAGCTCGTAGCCGAGGCGGCTGCCGTCGCGCTGTGACTTGTCCTTGGCGCGCTTGAGTTGCGCCGGGGAGATCATGTTTTCGCGGACCAGAAGTTCGCCGATTCGTTCGTTGGCCATAGGCGATGTGAGCTCGTGCGTGGTTTCGACGGGAAAAGGGCGGGATGAGGAGATCCTCGGGGCCCGCCGGCTACGTCATTGTCGGCTGTATGCGATGGGGACGCAAATTCTTTTCAATACGTTACCAACGGGTGTGGAGGCGTGTCAAAGCTAGAGGGGGGTGATCGGTTTCGGGCTTGACGAGAGGGGGTGTTGTGGTGAGTGTCGCGGGGACCACGAGGTGGAGGAGATATGGCAGACGAGATGCGAGTACAGAAGTTTTTGTCGAAGGCCGGGGTGTGTTCCCGGCGGACGGCGGAGAAGTGGATGAAGGCCGGACGAGTGTCGGTCAACGGAGCGGCCTGTCGGGAGATGGGGGCCAAGGTGGACCCTCGGACAGACCGGGTGGAGGTGGATGGCAAGATCGTGACGCTGCCGGACTCCTACGTCTACCTGCTGATGAATAAGCCGATCCACACGATCACGAGCATGGACGATCCCGAGGATCGGCCCGTGGTGGTGGATCTGCTGCCGGAGAAGATGCCGCGGGTGTGGCCCGTGGGGCGGTTGGATTGGGACAGCGAGGGGCTGTTGATCCTGACCAACGACGGCAAGCTGACGAACCTGTTGACCCACCCGTCTCATGAGGTGTCGAAGACCTACGCGGTGAAGGTGCGGGGGTTGATTCAGCCTGAGTCGGAGGTGCTGAAGTCTTTGCGGGAGGGGATCCGGTTGGAAGACGGGATGACGGCGCCGGCCCGGGTGGTGGTGACCCGGGACAACGGGCGGAACACCTGGTTGGAGGTGATCCTCCACGAGGGTCGGAACCGGCAGATCCGGCGGATGTTTGAGGCCGTGGGGTATCCCGTGATGAAGCTGCGGCGGATCGCGATCGGGCCGATCACGATCGAGGGGATCGGGTCGGGGACCTACCGGGCGATGACCCACGCCGAGGTGCAGGATCTCTACGCCGAGGTGGAGGCGGCGATGCCGCCGCGGGCGATCCCGTCGAGCCGGGCGCTGCGGCGAGAGCAAGAGGCGATCGACCGGGGAAACCTCCCCGACAGCTGAAGGCGGCGACGTGGCGAAGGTGAAGCCCTACGCAGGGGAGACTCTGGTGGACGTGGTGGGTGTGACGAAGCGGTACGGCGATCTCCGGGCCGTGGACGACGTGTCCATGGGGATCCGACCGGGAGAGATCTTCGCGCTCCTGGGGCCGAACGGGGCGGGGAAGACCACGTTGATCGGATGTGTCACGGGGCTGATCACGGGCTTTGAAGGGGCGGTGAAGATCGCCGGGTTCGACGCCGTGGAGGACTACCAGATCACGCGCCGCCTGGTGGGGCTCGTGCCGCAGGAGCTGAACTACGATGCCTTCTTCACGGCCCGGCAGTGCCTGGAGTTTCAGGCCGGCTACTTCGGGGTGAAGATGAGCCGGGAGGAGATCGACGAGCTCCTGGATCAGTTCTCGCTCCTGGAGAAGGCCGACGCCAACACCCGGTGGCTCTCGGGGGGAATGAAGCGGCGGCTGATGATCTGCAAGGCGTTGGTCCATGATCCGGTGCTGCTCTTCTTGGACGAGCCGACGGCCGGGGTGGACGTGGATCTTCGAGACGAGCTCTGGGAGTACGTGGAGGCGCTGCGGGATCGGGGGACGACGATCGTGCTGACCACTCACTACCTGGAAGAGGCGGAGAAGTTGGCAGACCGGGTGGGGATCATCAACCGGGGACGGCTGTTGCGGGTGGACGCCCGAGAGGCCCTGATGGAGGAGTTCGGGCACCGCCACGTGGACGTGCGGTTGGGGGCCCCCGTGGCGAGTCGTGTCGCCGAGGAGAACCGGGGGTTGAGGCTGGAGGTGCTGGGGGAGGATCGGCTGAGGCTTCACACCCGAAGCGGTGAGGAGGTGGAGGGCGATCCGGCGGTGCAGCGGTTGATGAAGGGGTTGGTGGAGGCCGGGGAGGAGATCCTGGAGGTGAGCGGGGGACGGAGCTCCCTGGAGGAGATCTTCCGGAAGGTCCTGAACGAAGACCGGGCGCCTGAGGGCGCCGAGGGGGTGCCGTGAGGCCAGCAGGCGCACCACCGGAGAGCGCCGAGGCGGCGGCGCGGCAGAAGATCGCCGAGCTGACGGCCCGGGCCGACGAGGGCCGGCTGCTGGGGGCCTGGACCCTGTTTCATAAAGAGATCCTGCGGTTCTGGAGGATCGCCGGGCAGACCGTGGTGAGCCCGGTGATCACGACGATGCTCTACTTTCTGGTGTTCGGGTACTCCCTGGGCGACCGGTTGCAGACGATCCAGGGGGTCCCCTACGTGGACTTTCTGGTGCCCGGGTTGGTGATGCTGGCGTTGATCGCCAACGCGTACATCAACTCGGCGTTCTCGCTCTTCATCTCGAAGATCCACGGGACGATCGTGGATCTTCTGGTGACGCCTCTCTCGTATCTGCAGTTCCTGACGGCCTTTGTTGCGGCAGCGGTGGTGCGGGCGATGTTGATCGGGGGGATCATCTGGGTGGTGGCGATGCTGATGGGGGCGTCGGCGTGGCATAACGTGCCGATCGCGCTTTTGTTTATGGTGCTGACTGCGCTGGCGTTTGCGTTCATCGGGGTGGTGATCGCGATCCTGGGGGAGGACTTCGATCATATCAACCTCTTGCCGAACTTCTTGATCACGCCCCTGACGTTCTTGGGCGGGGTGTTCTATTCGATCGAGATGTTGCCCGAGCCCTGGGATACGGTGTCGCTCTTTAACCCCGTGCTCTACATGGTGAACGGGGTTCGGTACGGGATGGTGGGGGTGACGGACGTGCCCGTGTGGCAGGGGGTGGTGTTGTTAGTGGGGATGAACGTGGTGTTCGGGGGGGTGGCGTTGTGGCTGCTGTGGACGGGGCGGAAGCTGCGGGAGTGAACGGAGGGCGGGGATCAGAGGTCGGAGGGCGGAGGTCGGAGGTCGGCGGGTGTAGCACCGGAGCCCTGCCGCCTCCGGCGCAGGTGTTCGCCGAGTATGCAAGTGAGCGGTGGAGGTGGAGCCGACCTCGAAGGTGGCGGCTCTCAGCGCAAGAACCGGCGGTGTGCGGTGTGGGGAGGCTGGCGCGGGGCTTGGGGAGTGGGGAGGCGGCAGGGCTCCGGAGGCAGGCTCGAGTCGAAGGTGGCGGTTTGCGCCGGGGTGCAAAAAACCCGGTTGACAACCACCCCGACCTCCCTTAGGTTCACCGTCCGCTGGGAACACAGAGTTCCCTTGGTGCGGGGTGGAGCAGCCAGGTAGCTCGTCGGGCTCATAACCCGAAGGTCGCAGGTTCGAATCCTGCCCCCGCTACTCCGAAGAGGCCGTGCATTTCGATGCACGGCCTTTTGCTTTGTGGTTCTCAAATCCACCGGAGGCGCTACTGTTGGGGGTCGGGTTCCTCGGCCGTGGGATCGGTGATGAGGTCGGTCCAGTCGGCGGAGTCCGGGGTGGGGAGTTGGTCGAGGTCTTCGAGGCCGAAGAACTCGAGAAATCGGGGGGTGGTGCCGTAGAGGTTGGGGCGGCCGATGTCGTCGAGTTGGCCGATGACGGCGACGAGTTGGACCTCCTGGAGGGTCTGGAGGACGCCGGTGCAGCTGACGCCGCGGATGTCTTCGATGGCGGCGCGGGTGACGGGCTGGCGGTAGGCGATGATGGCGAGGGTCTCCATGGCGGGGCGGGAGAGGCGGACCGGCTTGGAGGCGAAGAAGTCGCGGATGTGGGGGCCCATCTCGGGGTTGGTGCGGAGCTGGTAGCCGCCGGCGATCCGGGAGAGGTGGATGCCGCGGTGGGGGCCGGCGAGCTCGAGCTGGAGGGTGTCGAGGACGTCGCGGATCTCGTCGGGGGGGAC
This sequence comes from Myxococcales bacterium, assembly GCA_007120035.1. Lineage (GTDB taxonomy): Bacteria > Myxococcota_A > Bradymonadia > Bradymonadales > Bradymonadaceae > SKON01. Next base: position 3,839 of record SKON01000141.1, on the reverse strand, counting down.
CTCGGGGAGGACCTGGGTGAACCGATCGAAGGGGATGGGGTCGTCGGCGGCTAACAAGAGGGCCTCGATGACGCCGCGGAGGTGATCACGGGGCATCGGAGAGCTCCAGAGTCTGGCTGACCTCGATGATGTCGATGACGGCGCGCTCGATGATGAGGCGGTCGTCGCCGCTGAGGCGGGGCTGAAAGAGGTGGATCATGTTGAGGCGGGTCATCTCGAGGAGGGCGAGGAAGGTGGTGACCACCCGGTGGCGGTCCAGGGGGCCGTCGAAGAGCTCATCGAAGGTGATGCGGGGGGTATCGGCCAGGCGGGCGGCGATGTCGAGGATCACGCCGCGGAGGGTGAGCTTCTCGCGGCGGATCTCGTAGACCCAGTCGGGATCGTCGCGGTGCTCCTCCATGACCCGCTTCAGGGCATCGACGAGGTCGAGGAGGCTGGCCTGTTTCAGAGGCGGAGGGCCGAGCTCGAGGCGCTCTTCCTGGCCGCGGGGGGCGGCGAAGAAGAAGTCCCGGCGGAGCTGAGGGCGGTCGTCGAGCTGCTCGGCGGCCCACTGAAAGAGCTGGTGTTCGATGAGGCGGCGGACGAGCTCGTCGCGGGGGTCGGGGCCTTCGTCTTCGTCGGTCTCCTCGCGGGGAAGCAGCGTTCGGGACTTGATGTAGACAAGTGTGGCGGCCATCTCGAGCCACTCGCCGCCGATCTGGAGGTCGAGCTCCTGGATCTGGTCCAGGGTCTGGAGATACTGACGGGTGATCAGGGAGATGGGGATGTCGAAGATGTCGATTTCTTGCGAGCGGATCAGCTCCAAGAGGAGATCCAGCGGGCCTCGAAAGGAGGGAAGGTCGAGGCTGAGCTCCGGGGGGATGTCGGAATGGGGGATGTCGGTCTTGGGGTCTGCCATGGTCACCCTCGGGGGTGGTGCTTCTTGTGGAGGTCCTTGAGGCGTTCCCTGGCGACGTGGGTGTAGATCTGGGTGGTGTTGATGTCGGAGTGGCCGAGGAGCTCCTGGACGCTGCGGAGGTCAGCGCCGCGCTCCAAGAGGTGGGTGGCGAAGCTGTGGCGGAGCTTGTGGGGGCTGATCTTTCGCTTCAGGCCGGCCTCCAGGGCGTGGCTCTGGAGGTTCTTCCAGAAGGCCTGGCGAGTCATGGCGCCGCCGCGGCGGGTGACGAAGAGGGAAGGAGACGCGCCGGGGCCGCCGTGGTTGGCGAGGAGGACGCCCCGGGCGTTGTCGATGTAGTCCTGGACGGCGTCGACGGCGACCTCGCCGAGGGGGACGACGCGCTGCTTGTTGCCTTTTCCGAGCACCCGGACGTAGCCGTGGTCGAGGTGGACCTCGCGGAGGACGAGGGTGATGAGCTCCGTGACCCGGAGGCCCGTGGCGTAGAGGACTTCGAGCATGGCCCGGTCGCGGAGGCCCTCGGGTTTGGAGGTGTCCGGGGCGTGGAGCAGGGCTTCGACCTCGTCGAGGGTGAGGACCACGGGGAGGGGCTTGCCGAATCGGGGGCTGTCGACCCTGGAGGTGGGATCCCCGTCGAGGCCGTGATGGCGGCGGAGGAACTTGAAGAACCCCCGGAGGCTGGAGAGCTTGCGGGCCGAGGTCCTGGGGCTGGTGTCGGCGTCGGCGAGGCTTGTGAGGAAGCCGCTGATGTGGGTGTGGTCGAGGTCGTGGACGTCGATCTGGGCGTCGGGGCCGTCGTCAGGGGCGTCGGGGTCGTCGCCGGTGAGAAAAGCCGAGAATTGTGCGAGGTCGTTGCCGTAGGCGGCGAGGGTGTTCTCGGCGAGGTTGCGCTCCACCTTGAGGTGAAAGAGGTAGTTGTCGATGGCTTCGTCGAGGTACATCGGGGCTCCTCAGCCGGCGGGTCTCTTCGAGGGGGAGCTTAGCGGAAGTCGTCGTCCTCGGATAGGACGGTGAAGAGGCGATCGATGATCTCGTCGACCCGGATGGGGGAGAGAGGGGAGCCGTCGACCTCCGCGACGTAGAATGTGTCGATGGCCTGGGCGCCGAGGGAGTCGACCCGGGAGACCCGGGTGGTGACGCCGGCGCGGAGGAGGGCGTCGGCGATGGTGTAGAGGAGGCCGAGGCGGTCGGGGGCCCGGATCTCGAGGATCGTGGAGTCGTCTCCCGGGGGGCTGTCGATGACGCGGACCTCGGTGGAGACCGAGGGGATGGCCCGCGGGGAGAGGCGTTGTTCGCCGCGGCGTTGAGAGAGGAGCTGGTCGAGATCGACGCGGTCGGTGAGGACGTCGGCGACGCGGGTCTTCAGGCGGTCGATGCGGCGGGAGTCCGTGACGGGTTGGTGGCCGACGGGGGGGACGGCCCGGGGGTTGTAGTGGGCGACTCGGAAGCGGTCGAGGGTCTGGCCGCTGGCGGTGGTGAGGATGTCGGCGGCCATGATGTTGAGGCCTGTGGAGGCGATGGCGCCGGCGATGCGGGCCAGGGTGCCCGGGCGATCGGGGGCGCAGACGACGATCTCGGTGACGCCCCGGTCGGCGAGGATCTCGTGGCTGACGGCGACCCTGTCGTCGGCGGAGAGCGCGGCGTGGAAGGTCTCGAACTGGCGGATCAGGTCGGCGGCGGCGGCGGTGGGCTCGTCGTAGGAGAGGAAGTGGTCTGAGGGGAGCTCGTCGAGGAAGCGCTGGAGCGCCGGGGTGTCGAGGTCGGGGCGATGGCGGGCCAGCTCCTGGACGGTGGCCTCTCGGCGCCGCTCGTCCTCGTCGTCGGCGCCCAGGGGGCCTTCTTGAAGGCGCCGGGAGATCTGGGTGGTAAGCTCGATCAAGAGGGAGGCGTTCCAGTCGTTCATCACGTCGGGGCCGACGGTGGACATATCGCAGTAGGTCAGGGCTGTGAGCTGGTGGAGGCACTCCAGGGTGCCGATGCGGGTGGCGAGCTCTTCGAGGACCCGGGGGTCGGAGATGTCGCGGCGGCGGGAGGTGAGGCTTAAGTCGAGGTGGTGGAGCACGAGGAACCGCAGACGTGAGACCTGGGGCTCGGTCAGGCCGAGGCGGGGTCCGAAGTGGGCGACGAGGTCGGCGCCGCGCTCGCTGTGGTTGCCGCCGCGGTTCTTGCCGATGTCGTGGACCAGGCAGGAGAGGAGGAAGACCTCGGTGTCTTCGATGGCCCGGGCGGCGTGGGCGAAGAAGGGCCACCGGAAGGAGTCGGGGTCGTCGGCCAGGAGGGAGCGGCCCGCTTCGAGGCATTTCAGGGAGTGAATATCCGTGGTGTAGACGTGGTAGAGGTCGTGCTGGACGTGGCAGAGGAGTGGGGCGAACTCGGGGACGATCCGGGGGAGGATGCCGAGCTCCAGGAGGCGGCGGGAGGTGCGCCAGGAGCTGGTGGGGTCGACGAGGAGCTCCCGGAGGGCGGCGGCGTGTTCGGGGTCGGAGTCGTCGCCGGCGGGCCAGCGGCGGACCTCCTCTTCCATCAGCGCTTCCAGGGCCGGGTCGAGGAGGAGGTCGTGCTCGTCGGCCAGGCGGAGGGCCTCGAAGGGGTCGAGGGCGCCGTCGGGCTGGTCGTCGATAACGAGGTCGATGGCGAGGCGTTCGCCGCGGGCCTGGAAGGGGCCGGTGAGGCGGCGGGGGGGCTCGTCGGGGGCGGCCCAGCGGCGAAGGGAGCGCTCGCAGAGGACGTCCACGGATCGAGCGCGCTGGTAGTATGCGGCCATCTGAGACTCGATCTCGGCCTGAAATGCATCGGGATCGTCGGGGGGCTCGTCGGGGTCGATGCCCAGGGAGTGGGCGGCGAACTGGCGCTGCTCCCGGAAGGTGAGGCGGTCGTGCTTTCGGCCCCGAAAGAGGTGGAGGAGGTTGCGCATGGCGAGGATCTCGCCGAGGGCCTGGCGGTA
>SKON01000266.1 GCA_007120035.1 Myxococcales bacterium | reverse complement strand
TGACCGTGACACTGGTGGCCAGTCCCGAGCTACAACGCTACCTCACGTTTCTGCCCCAAAACTCCGGATCGTCGGTACTAGATGCGGAGGTGAGCTGATCCGTATCGAGTGGGTGAAAGGGGGCGCTTCATGTGTCTTCGGTCACGCTCCGGGGTTCGCGGTGGGCGCTTCATGTGTCTTCGGTCACACTCCGGGGTTCGCGGTGGAGACCTCCGAAGGCATGGGCTCGCGGGGAGGCTTCGTTGACCGCCCGGGCGGCGCCAACGACCCCACGCGCGCTTGCGCGCGCACCCCTGGAAGGGGTTCTGCCCCACGGGCCTTCTGCTCACGCACGGGCTCCCGGCGGAGGCTTCGTTGACCGCCCGGGCGGCGCCAACGCCCCCACATCGAACCGCACCAACTATCCCGACGTTTCAAAACCGCGCCCCCGCCCCTATTCTACCTTGCTTGACTCCCTCTCCAGATCTACGCTCCGCCCCCAACTCACGCCCTCTCACGCCCCGGAGGCCCCATGGACACCCACGAAGCCCTTCTCACCCGCCGCACGATCCACGAGTTCGCCGAAGGTCCCGTCGACGAAGCCACCATCCTCCGTGGACTAGAGGCCGCCCTGCGGGCCCCGAACCACAAGCTCACCAATCCCTGGCGGTTCACCCGGGTCGGCCCCGACACCCGTCAGAAGATCATCGATCTCGGCGTGGCCCTGAAGACGGCCTCCAAGAACCTCTCCGAGGAGCGGCAACAAAAGGTCCGCCGCAAGTGGTCCGCCCCCTACGCCCTCTTCGTGGTCTCCACCGTACTCGCCAACGATCCCCTTCGCCGCCGCGAGGACTACGCCGCCTGTGCCTGCGCCATCGAGAACTTCTCCCTCTCCCTCTGGGCCGACGGCGTGGGTTCAAAGTGGAGCACCTCACAGGTCATCCGCGATCCTCAGACCTACGAACTCCTGCAGTTCGACCCCGATGACGAGGAGATCATCGCCCTCTTCTGGGTCGGCCGTCCCGGCACCATCCCCGATCCGCCCCGCCGCCCCCTGGAGGAGGTCCTCCGAGAGGTTCAATAGCCCTCGACCCCGGACCGCTCCAACCGCTCCGGGTACATCTCCACCCGGGCCCCCGACATCCACCGCTCCACCGCCGGTCTGAGCTTCTCCATCTGAGCTTCCAAAAGGAGCTGGCTCTCCACGAACTCCTGGAGCGCCTCGGGATCGACCTCCTGCTCCGGCAGGACCTCGTCGACCCGGATCAAATGCCACCCAAACTCCGTGCGAGCTGGGCCCATCAGCTCTCCGAGCTTCCCCTCTTCCACGGCCTCATCGGCGGCCTCCCCGAAGGGCCGTACCACCTGGGTCCACCCCGACGGCAACTGGTCGGGCTGTACCCGCTCGCCAGGCCTCGGAAACCGCAGGTGCTCGTTGACCACGGCCTCCACGCCTTCTGAGAAGTCCGGCAGCACCTCTTCGTTCAACCATGCCGCCACCTCCCGCAACGCGTCGTCATCAGCTCGCCCCCCGAGCCTCTCCACGGCCACGTCCATCACAGCACGCACCTCATCAAAGAAGGGCTCCTTGGCCTCACTGCTTAGCCTCCTCCCCTCGTCGTCTTCCTGGGGCACGAGCACCACCAGATGGCTTGCCCGAATCCCCTCGGGGGCCCGCCGCCGAGCCCTGGCGATGGCCTCGATCCTCTCGGCCCTCTCCTCCTGCACCCGGGCCGACTCCTCCACCTCTTCCCGCAACAGCGCCTGCACCAGCCCCTGCTTTCGCCCGAACTTCGCCTCCGGCCGGTCGTGGTACCCCCGGCGCCGGGCTTCCTGGGCCAGGACCTCTCGCTCCACCGCCGCCTCCAACGCCTCCTCGGCGGTCCACTCCGGTTGGCTCCCCCACAGCAGCTCCACATCGGCCCTCAACAAGGGCACTCCCTCCACGGTCGCCACCACTCCCTCCGCCCCCACCAGCCCGGCGTGAGCCATTTCCCAGGCCTCGTCGCCCTCGGGATGCACCACCTCCTCGCCACCTGTACAGCTCCACAGCATCCCCGCCACCACGAAGAAGACCAGCCTCACCACCCTCACTGCTCTCTCTCCAGGGCCACCGCCAACCGACTGATATCCACTCCGGCCCGCACCACCAAGAAGGCCACCACCAACGCCATAAACCCCGCCACGTAGTCCGCCTGGGCCAGAAACTCCACGGTCCGATAGAAGAAGAACGCGCTCCCCAGAAAGAAGCTCACCCCCAGGATCTCGTACATTCGCGGCCGCATCGATCTCGCTTCGCTCTCAGAGGGTCATCCACAGGATCCCGACAAACACCACTACCACGGCCCCCACTTCCAGCGCGACCCGCCGCGCCAACCGAGGCCCCGACGCCAGCAGCTGTCGCTCCCGCCTGGTCAACACCGACTGCCGCCGGTCGTGTTCCCAGTTCAGCGCCGGTAACACCGCCCCCATATACGCCACGATGCTCCACCCGAAGTAGAGCAGCACCGTGGTGAACACATGCTGCACCTGCCCCTCCTCCAACGCCTCGAAGTGCTCCTGGATCGGCACCGAGAAGAAGAGCGCGTAGGTGATCACACAGAACACCGCCGCCATCGCCACCATTCGGACCATCACGAACGCTCGAAACGCCTCGCTTCGCTGATCCGACCGCTCCAACTCCTCCTCCAGGGCTCTCCGAGGCAACCCCACCAACTCCGAGGCCGGTGGCCTCCCCGCCGCCACCACCAGGTACATCCCGAAGAGCAGCCCCGACGCCATCAGCGCGAAGGGCTCTCCCAACCGAGCCCACTCCGCCTCGGGCAAGAAGATCAGCCCCGGCACGAAGCTCAGGGGCACCACCACCAGCTCCAGGGCCGGATGGCGCCACACCAGCGCCAACACCGCCGCCCCCAGGGGCAAGAGCGAGAGCGCCAACACCGCCCCGGACCCATCCTCGCTGATCACCTCCCGGGCCGCCCCTCCCCCCAGCCACTGCGCCCAGAGCGCTACAGAGAGCATCACGAAGAGCACGAACCACACCTTCTGGTCCCGCTCTACCTCAAAGAGCTCCACCGCCGCGTCGTCGCCACCGTCGTTCACTGTACCCGCCAGATCACCTGCTCCGCTTCCCCATCCCGCAGAAAGTCCACCCGGATCTCCTCGGCGTCCTCCAGGCTCTCCCACACCTCCGTATAGTCCTCGGGACGCTCCACCTTCACCAGGTTCACGTGGGTCACCACATCGCCCACCCGCAGCCGAGGCGACAGAATCTCCTGGGCCCGGTCGGAGAGATCGATGATCCGGAATCCCACAAACCGCTCTCCCTCTCGATAGGGATCGGTATCCACATGCTGAAAGATCACCGACGGACCATACTGCAGCAGCCGGTTCAGATCCTGACGAGCCACCGCGTCCCTTCCCGCCGGTGTCGCCGGGGCCGGTGAGTCCATCGACACGTCGCCGTGATGACCGGGGTGTCGGGGCGGCGGGGCGAACTCGTAGTCCTCGCTCTCCTCCGTCGGGGGATCACCCACCACCTGGTCCGGCCCTCGATCGATCTCTCGCTTCTCCGGAGAGGTCGCACAGGCCCCCGCCACCATGCACAGAGCGACCACCCAGGCCGCCACCACTCCTCGTCGTCTCACCGCGCTCATCACTCTCCTTTTCCTCGTCGAATCAGGCCACCCACGGCCCACTTCAAGGTCTCCACGAGCTGCTCTTCGTCGTTCCAATAGTCGGGCTTCTTGGGCTCATTCAAGCTCTTCTCCAACGCCCGAAAGGTCGCTCCGTCATCGCGCTCCAACTTCACGCACTCCCGGCACATGTACACCCCGCCTCCTCGATCCCAGGCCGTGTACCGTGACAACTGCACCTCGCATCGACCGCATACGATCCTCAACGAGCAATGCTTCTCCACGAAATGGGCGAACCCCTCCGCCTCCCCCTCTTCTTCCAACTCTACCGCCTCTTCCAACTCTTCTGCCTCTTCCAACTCTTCCGCGGACTCCTCAGAAGCATCCTCCGACGCGGACACCGTCGCCGCTCCCACCACGGCCGCATCCTCCCACTCCTCCACCACCGTCGCCGACGCCCGGAGTCGCTTCTTCTCCTTGGAGATCCGAGCTCGCTCAAATCCATCCACCCAGATTCCCTTACACCCTGGACACCGGTCGAGCTCCACCCCGGCGGCCTCCACGATGTACATCCCCTTGCCATCCCGCGGACATCGGATCCCCAATTGCCGCTCGCAGTCTTTGCACGTCGTCCCCCCGGGCCACTCCGTCAGGCAGTACCGGCAGGTCTCCGGCAATCGGGCCGTCGCGTCCAACCCGGCCTCCACACTCTTCCCCATCTCCACACCCAGCAGCTGGTCAAACTCCGACGCATCCAAGAACACCCCGGAGCATTTCCCACAGAGGTCGATCTCCACCTCCCCCACCATCCGATGCTTCATCTCCGCGCGACACGCCGGGCACTTCATCCACACCTCCCGCTTACTCTTCCCCGGAGTCTACCACCCTCGTCCCGGAGAGGCATTCCAAGATCGCCTGCCGGCGGGAATACCGAAACTCCTCGAGCCCCCGCTTTTGGGCCTCCTCTTCCTCCATCTCCTTCAATCGAACCACCTCGTCGTACTCCACGAACCGAACGCCTCGCTCCTGCAGGAGCGCCCTCACCTCCCGGGCCACCTCCGCCCCCTCCCGCGGCGCTCCCGGCCCCTCGGGGAACTCCCCCCGCAAGTAGGCCAGGATCTCCTCGCACCCCTGCACCGCGTCAGCCCGAGCCTTCCCCACCAGACCATCTGACGCCTGCCTGGCCCACCCCACCACGAAGGTCCCCCACATGGGCGCTCCCGCTGCGGGATCATAGACCATGTACCGGGGCCTCTCCGAGTCCTCCTCCGGCCAGGGCTCCCTCACGGTCGCGAACTGATTGGCCCTCTCCTCGGACAGGGGCAGCCCAAGAGACGGCTCGATACTGTCGCCAATCGCGAACACCACCGTGTCGCAGGCCACCACCTCCTGCCGGCCCGTCCGCCGCAACCCCACCCACCCCTCCTCGGTGGGGGGCATCAACTCCGTCACCTCCGTGATCAAGCCCGTGACCCTCCCGTCGTCGTCTCGAGCCACCCCGACGGGGCTCCGCAGAAACCGCATCGAGAACTTCGTCGGGCTCTCCTTCTCCAGCGGCACGTCCACAAACTTCAGCAGGTTCTCCAACTCCCTCTCCGGATCTTGCCCCACGGACTCCATCACAGGCGCCACCGCCCCCAGTTCCCGCCGCAGCCCCTCCTGATCCAGGGCCCCACTGACCAGCTTGTACTCCTTCCTCGTAAACTTGCGCTCCGCCGGTCCCCGCCGCGCCACGGCCGTCACGGACTCCACCTGCTTCTCACACACCAACCAGTGCACAATATCCAGGCATACGTTACCCAGCCCCACCACCACGACCCTATTACCGATGGGGAACTCCTCCTCCGAATAGGGCGGCAACCCGTTGTAGTGGTACACAAGATCCTTGGCGTGATAGACCCCAGGCCCCGTCTCTCCCGGTAGCCCCAGCCAATTCGTGCCCTGGGCTCCCACGGCCACCACCACCGCCGACACCCCGAGATCGCGCACCTCCTCCAGGGACAGGTCGCCCTCCAACCCCACACTCACGTTCCCCAGATAGCTCACCGCCGGATCGCTTAAGATCTTATCGAAGTAGGTCCTCAGCCCCCGCTTCATCTTGTACTTCGTCGGATAGATCCCGAACTCCGCCAGCCCTCCGGGTTTGATGTCCCGGTTCAGGATCACCACGTCGAACCCCTCGGAAGCGAGCACCTCCGTGCCATAGAGGCTCGCCGGCCCCGCTCCGATCATCGCCACCGTCGCTCTGCTCATCTCATCTCCTGCTATTGACTCTCGGTCTTCTCCACAAGCGCTTCATACCGCTCCACGTCCGCCTCAAGCCCTCCGGCCGCGGCTCGCCAGAACGACGGGTCGCCCAGGTCGGCGTCCAGAAACCGCTCCGCGACCTCCTCACAGCTCAACCGCCCCGAGTGCATCAAGAGCTCGTCGATCCTGTCCACGAACCCCGGGCCTTCCTCCTCGGCCCGTGCCATCACGGCCCGGCTGAACAGATACCCGAAGGTGTAGGGGAAGTTGTAGAAGGGGTACCGGGTCAGATAGAAATGCAACTTCGACGCCCAGTACAACCCGTCCACGTCACTGACTACCCCACCGTAGGCCTCGTCAAAGATCTTCGCCGTCAGCTCCGTCAACAGCTCCTTGTCTAGCACCCCTTCCCCACGCACACGATGGAGCTCCTTCTCCAACTCGTAACGGCCCGGCAGGTTCCCCAGAAACGCCAGGGCTCGACCCAGCCGATCATCGAGGAGCCCCAGCTCACGGGCCTCTGTCGCCTCCCTGAGCGCCGCCTGCTCCACCAGCGCCTCCGCCAGGGTGCTCGCCGTCTCCGCCAGGGTCATCGGCACCTGCGTCTGGGCTCGAGACATCTTCCGCATCACCCAGAAGTGGTATCCGTGGCCCAGCTCGTGGGCCAGAGTCGTTACCCCCGAGGTGGTCCCCCCGAAGGTCATGAAGATCCGAAACTCCCGGCTCTTGGGAAACCCCGAGCAGAACCCTCCCTGGGCCTTCCCGGGCCGATCTTCCACCTCCACCCACCGCGAAGCCAGGGCGAACCGAAAAAACTCCGCCATCTTCGGGGAGAACTCCTCCACCTGGTCGACGATAAACTGCTGGGCCTCCGAATAGGAGACCTTCTCCTCCTCAGTGCTCCCGATGGGCGCCCTCAGGTCCCACCACGAGAGCTGCTCCAACCCCAGCGCCCGGGCCTTGGCCTCAAGGTACCGCTGCAGCAACGGCCGAAACTCCCGGGCCACCCCCATCATGGTCTCTACGCTCTCCTCTTCCACCCGGTTCAACTGCAGCGCACGAGTCAGACAGTCCTGTCCCCGCCGGCGATACAGGGTCTGCTCAAACCCCACCTTCGAGTTCAACGCCGCCGCACACACCGTAGCGATGCTCCCCCAGGCCTTCTGCAGCCCTCGATGGGCCGCCTCCCGCCGCTTACGATCGGGGCTCTCCAGCAACGGCGCGGTCTGCCCCACGGAGTACTCCTCCCCATCGACGTCTACCTTCAGCTCACCCGACACCCGGGTGTACAGGTTCCACCAGGCGTGAAACCCATCTCGGGCCAGATCCACCACCAGCGCTTCCTGCTCCGGCGCCAGGGACTGATCCCCATCGCGGCGGAGATCCTTGAGCCACCGGCCCCACTCCTCAAACCCCGGCGCGTCGAGGAAGAGCTGAAAACGCTCCTCCGACAACCCCCGAAACCTCAACTGGCAGGCCACCCGCAGCCGGGACATCAACGTGAAGGTCTCCTCCAACCGGGAGATCATCCGCGCCGCCTCGGGATCGTCGGCAAAAGCCGCCCCCTGCCCTCGAGCAAACGCCCCGCAGTCACCGACCCGCTCGATCGCGACGAAGTGGTCCGCCAAGAACGACCTCCATTGCTCCAGCTCCGCCGCCCCCACCTCGGGGCCTCCCGGCTCCGGCAACTCCGTCACCCTCCCCAGGAGCCCCTGGAGCACTCCCGGCAGCTCCTGAACCTCCCGGTCAAAGGACTCGGACTTCACCCCTCCCTCGAAGATACTCTCCAGGGACCAGGTCGGCTCTTGTACTGGAAATGGCTTGCTCATCACTCCTCCATCGTGGGTAGACTCGCCGCGACTCCTCGTTCGACGCGCAGGCACCATAGTGCTCCCTCGCCGCCTTCACAATCGCCGTCATCCCTCGTAGGCTGACCTCGTTCAACCTTCTCCCGCTCCCCGGTCTTTCAAGACACCCATGAACGCCGACGTTCTCCTCGACGCATACGAGGCGATCCAGCCGTACACGGCGGTCCTCTTCACGGTCCTCGCCATCACGGCGGCCACCCTGACCTCCTTTCACGTCCTCCTCTCCCGGCGAGAGCCCGGAGCAGCCCTGGCCTGGATCGCTCTGGTCTGGTTGGCCCCGCTGGTCGGCGTGATCGCCTACCTGGCCCTCGGCATCAATCGGATCCGCCGTCGAGCCGAGCAGCTGCGCCCCTACCACTACGAGGTCCACGGCCCCTCGGTGGTCTCCCCAGTCACCGCCGACAACCTCGACGACCACCTCCCCGACGTCCACCACGAGCTCCAACAGCTCGTCCCCTTCGTCGACGGCGTCGTCGACGGCCCCCTCCTTCCGGGCAACCGGATCATCCCCCTCCTCAACGGTGATCAGGCCTTCCCCGAGATGCTCGACGCCATCGAAGCCGCCGAGCACCACGTCCACTTCGCCACCTACATCTTCGACAACGACGACGTGGGCCGCCGGTTCGTCGCCACCCTCGACGCTGCCCACGCCCGGGGCGTCGAGGTCCGGGTTCTGATCGACGCCGCCGGCCTTCGCTACTCCTTCCCCTCTATCTACGGCCGCCTCAAACGAGCCGGCGTCCCCGTCGCCCGGTTCCTCCCCTCCCGACTCCCGCCCCACATCATGACCATGAACCTGCGCAATCACCGCAAGATCATGGTCGTCGACGGCCACCTGGGGTTTACCGGCGGCCTCAACATCCGGGCCGCTCACCTCTTGGAGTCTCGCCCCACCTTCCCCACCCGGGATCTCCACTTTCGCGTCGAGGGGCCCGTCGTCACCCAGATGCAAGAGGTCTTCGCCGACGACTGGGAGTTCGCCTCGGGCGAAAAACTCCGGGACGGAGACTACTTCCCCCTCCTCCCACCGGTCGGCGACACCCTGGTCCGAGGCATTCCCGATGGCCCCGACGAGCACCTCGACAAGCTCCGGTGGACCCTCCTGGGCGCCATCACCGCTGCCAGGACCCGGATCCGCATCGTCACCCCCTACTTCATCCCCGACAAGACGATCGTCTCCTCCCTGAGCCTGGCCGCCAAACGGGGCGTCGACGTCGAGATCATCCTCCCCGAGCTCAACAACCTCCCCTTCGTTCAATGGGCTTCCATGGCCCACCTGGGCCCTCTCCTGGCCGGCGGCTGCACGCTCCACCTCAAGCCCCCGCCCTTCGACCACTGCAAGCTCGTGACCGTCGACGACCTGTGGGTCCTGGTGGGATCCGCCAACATCGACCCCCGCAGCCTCCGGCTCAACTTCGAGTTCAACCTCGAGTGCTGGAGCCCTCCTCTGGCCAACCGACTCAACCAGGTCATCGACGAAAGCCTCGACGGCGGCCGGGTCCTCACCCTTGAGGAGTACGACGCTCGGTCCCGTCTCCTGCGGCTCCGCGATGGAGTAGCCGCCCTCTTCTCCCCTTACCTCTAGCGACCTCTCTTCGAGACTATTGCAGCCACCACCTTGGCGAAGAGCGCCGAGCTCTGAAGCTGCTCCAACTCCTCCTCCGGCACCCACCGCCAGCCCTCCATCGCAGCACCGGGATCTGCCTCCACCCCATGAATCCTCAACCGCAGGTGGCGGTGGGAAAACACGTGCTCCACCTCCCCGAAGGCTCGCCTCGGCCGCTCTACGGCCTCGATGGGACCGGACTCCAACAACCCCTTCAGCTCTCCCAACGTCGGCCACGCCGTGCTCTCCGCTTCCACCCCCGGGAACTCCCACAACCCGCCCAGAAGCCCCTTGCCCGGTCGCCTCCGCAGGAGCACCTCTCTTCCGCCTCCCCCCTGCCGGGATACCACCCCGCACCGACCTCGCATCGCCTTCGGCTCCACCCGCTTCGGGAGCTGCGGAAACCGCTCTTGCTCGCCACCAGCTCGGGCCACACACCCCGTCGCGATAGGACACTCTTCACACTTGGGGCTCCTCGGAGTGCACACCAACGAGCCCACCTCCATCAGCGCCTGGTTGAAGTCTCCGGGCTGGTCTCGATCTACAAGCTCTCCGGCCAGACGCCAGATCTCCCGCTTCGCCGCGCCCTTCCCCGGATCCCCTTCGATCCCCGCCCATCGTGTCAACACCCGGATCACATTCCCGTCCACCAGGGGCGCCACTCGGCCGAAGGCGATCGACGCGATCGCCCCCGCCGTGTAGGGCCCCACCCCGGGCAGCTCCCGGAGCTCGTCCACGGTGCTCGGCACCTCCCCACCACGGGCCACGACCTGCCCCGCCGCTTCATGAAGCCTTCGCGCCCGCCCGTAATACCCCAGCCCCGCCCACAACTTCAGCACCTCCTCCACGGGCGCCGCCGCAAGGTCCTCCACGGTGGGAAACCGTCCCATCCACCGATCGAAGTACTCCATCACCGTCGCCACCCGAGTCTGCTGCAGCATGATCTCCGAGACCCAGACTGCATAGGGGTCCCCGGCCTGTCGCCACGGCAACTCCCGCCGATGCTCCTCAAACCACCTCAGCAACCCCTCCCGAAACTCTTCCACCTCAGAGTCCGTCACTCGCGTCCCCGGCGTCCTCGCCAGCATCCTCCCCGGCGTCCGAACTTCCCGCGTCGGGCTCATCCCCGGGGGACTCCTCCTTCACGCACGCCTCCAACTCCCCGTCCCACACCTCTCCCACTTCGCAGCCCTGACACAGCGGCTCACATCGCAGCACCGGGCATCCCCGCTGATCCTCACCGACCTCCAGCTCACACCCGGGCCGACACTCCGGCTCTTGCACGGCCGGGCAGGTCCGACATCGCCGCTGAGACTCATCAAAGTACTGATTCTCCCGACAGTCCTGGGGCCGATCCCGAATCTCCGACCCGCACCCCATCACGAGAAGCAACCCCACCGCTACCCACCACCGGCCTGTCCATCCGCTCGTTACCATGCACCGTCCCTCTCGTTCGTACTCGATCGCCGGCACCATTGCCGGCGCCATTGCCGGCGACATCACCACCGCCACCGCTCCCTCATAACAGGGTCCTCACCGCCTGAAAAGCCACGCCCTGAAACGGTGACCGAGAGGTCACTTAAATTGCGCCGCTCATCTCTCTTTGTTACCTTCGTTGATGGTCATAGCTGGAGCTACTCATCACTTCGTGATATCTCTGATCGAGACAATCGTTCGTCAACATCTCCGCGACACTTCCTGCCCCCTCCTGAGTTGAGCATGGATGCAGGCACCCGCGTCGGGACGGTCATCGAAAACAAGTACCGGCTCGACGAACAGATCGGACAAGGCGGCATGGGGGCCGTCTACCGAGGCGTGCAGCTCGCCGTGGACCGGCAGGTGGCGATCAAGCTCCTCCACCCCAACTACGTGGGCCACGACAAGCTCCAGGCCCGGTTTGAGGTGGAGGCCAAGGCCATCGCTCGCCTCAATCACCCCAACTGTATCACCCTCTTCGACTTCGGGTACGCCGAGGAGCTCGCCGCCTTCTACACCGTCGTCGAGTTCATCGAGGGCACCTCCCTCGAGGAGCTGGCCCACCAGCGACCCCCGATCTCTCGGGTCGTCGAGATCGTCCGCCAGATCGCCTCCGCCCTCGGCCACGCACACCACCACGGGATCCTCCATCGGGACCTCAAGCCCGAGAACATCATGCTCTCCCCGATGACCGACGGCAGCGAGATCGTCAAGGTCCTCGACTTCGGCATCGCCCAGATCATGAAGGGCTCCGACGACACCGACGACTTCGAGACCGATCGCCTCACCCGGGTCGGCGAGGTCTTCGGCACCCCGGCCTACATGAGCCCTGAGCAGGCTCGCTCCTCCCGTGACCTCTCGCCGGCCGCCGATCTCTACTCATTGGGCGTCATCTTCTACGAGCTCCTCGAAGGCCGCCTCCCCTTCGCCGCCGACAACCCCGTCGACATCCTCGCCAAACACCTCTCCGCCCCCCCTCCCCCCTTCACCCGCACGGACATCACCGACAACGTTCGTGACATCGTCATGAAAATGTTGGAGAAGACCCCCGAGGAGCGCCCCCAGTCCGGCAGCGCCGTGATCGCTCTCCTGGACACCCTCCAACCCGAAGATCTCCCCCAGAAGACCTCGGTTCGACTCCCCGGCTCCAGCCGTGCCTCCGAGCCCACGCTCATCGACAATCCCGACAGCGAAGAGCTCCTCCCCCTCCAGAGCGGAGAACACCGCACCCTGGTGGACACCAACCTCGACCTCCACGACGAGCTCGAGAAGGAGAGCAAGATCTTCGACCTCCGGGACATCGTCCCCGAGGACCAGATCCCCGACGGCGCTCCCGGCTCGGGGCTCGACGCTCCTCCCCCGGCGGCCAGCGTCCCTCCCCCCAACGCCAAGCCTGCGACGAAGCCCGTCACCGCCAAGGGCCCCAAGGTCGACCGCTCCACTCTCGTGATCACCGAAGACGACTCCTTCCGCGTCGTTCGCCGAGACAGCCGCAACAAGATCCTCTTCTCCTTGATCGCCCTGGCCCTCGTGGTCGCCCTGGTCACCCTCGTGTGGTGGTTTAATCAAGACTCCGATCCAGCCCCGTCACCCTCAGACTCCGAGGTGGCTGCCGTTCCCCCGCCCGTCGACGATCCCCTGGCCGATGACACCAGTGACCATCAGGCCCCCGACGACGAGGAAGCCCATCTCGTCGAGGAAGCCCGCGAGGTCAGCCTCGTCGACGATGCCCCCGAAGAATCTCACGAAGACCAGGCAGAGGAGGCCGACGCCCCCGATCGCACCGCCACGCCCCGTCAGCAGAGGCAGCCTCCGCCCTCGCAGGCCCAGGAGTCCCCCCGGACCATCCAACTGCGCCCTGCCTCCGAAGAGTCTTCAGAGACCAGTAACGAAGAAGAGGTTCGCCGACCCCGAAGCCTCCCCCTGGATTTCTAGCTCGGAGCTCCTATGCATCGCCTCGCCGGACTCTTCGGTTTTCTGGTCTTCTCTTTTCCCCTTTTTCTCGGGGCCCAGCAGGGACCAGCCTACCAAGAGATGCTTCGCCTCAGCGACGACGCCACCGAAGCCGTGCTCGACGGGGAGCTGGAACTCGGCGCCATCACCTTCCGAAAAGCCTACACCGCCTACCCCGACCCGATCCTCTTGAAGAACGAGATGATCGCCTGGTTTCGAGCCGATGACTGCCGGGCCGCCCTGGCTCCCGCCCACGCCTTTCTCCAGACCGAAGACGCCGCCCCTCAGGACCGCGAGGACGTCCGCACCGTCCAGGTCGAGTGTCATCTCCGCCTGGCTGATGAATCCCTGGCCAAGGATCAACCGCTCCTGGCCAACTACCACCTCGACGTCCTTGAGAGCCTTGAGCTGCGAGACGACGAGCCCCAGCGTCTGGATGCCCTCCGGCGACGACTTCCTGCCCCACAGGATTCTCACACAGCCCGCACCGCCGGACCAGGAGCAGGAGCCGACACCTCCCCCCTGAAGGTCTGGCTCCCCATCGTCGCGGGCGTCGGGCTCCTCGGCGCCGGCTCCACGGTCCACTTCGTCGCCCTCGACCGACAGGCCCAGCTCGACCAATTCGCCAACTCCGATCGCACCACCGACGCTATCCTCCTTCACCGTCGACAGGAGGACTGGCGGGACTTCCAAAACCGCGCCCGGTGGCTCGTACCCACCCTCTATGCCCTGGGCGTCGCCAGCATCGGCGTCGGCACCTTCTTCCGCTTCACCGCCCCCTCTCCCTCCTCAGAAACGCTCACCCTCAGCCCCACCATTACCGGGGACTCCCTGGGGATGGACTTCATCACTCGCTTCTGAGCCCTTCTGGCCCCATGGACGAACTCTCCACTCGCTACCTCATCGTCGGCGCTGGCATGACCGGGCTGGCCTTCGCCAACTTCATCGACGACGATCGCTTCCTGATCGTCGAACGGGACGACTCTATCGGCGGGTGGTGCAAGACCGTTCACCGCTCCGGGTTCGTCTGGGACTACTCCGGCCACTTCTTCCACTTCAAGCACCCCGACATCGAGGCCTACCTCCGAGAGCGGATGCCCGATCAGACCATCGTCACCGTCGAGAAGCGCTCCCATATCTACCTCGACGGCCACCGCGTCGACTTCCCCTTCCAGAAGAACATCCACCAGCTCCCCCGGGAGCTCTTCATCGACTGCCTCTACGATCTCTTCTTCCGCGACGAAGAGCCCCCCGCAGACCCTGACTCCTTTCACGGGATGCTCATCGAGAAGTTCGGTCGCTCCATCAGCGAGCTCTTTCTGATCCCATACAACGAGAAGCTCTACGCCTGCGACCTCTCGCAGTTGGACCGCCACGCCATGGGTCGGTTCTTCCCCCACGCCGACCTCCGGGACATCCTTCGTAACATGAAGCATCCCGACAACCGCTCCTACAACTCCACATTCACCTACCCCCTGGGCGGCGCCATCGAATACGTCAACGCCCTGGCCCGGGAAGTCCCTGACGACGCCCTCCGCCTCGGCGACGCCCTGGTCAACGTCGACCCCCGGGCCCATCGAGCCACCCTGGCGAGCGGAGAGGTGATCCACTACGAACACCTCATCTCCTCGGCCCCCTTCGACAACCTCCTCCAGCTCACGGGCCTCTCCTATGACCCCGAGGTCTTCACCGCCAACCAGGTCCTTGTCTTCAACCTGGGGTTCGACCGCAAGGGCCCCGACGATGTCCACTGGATCTACTACCCCGGACGAGACCTCTCGTTCTACCGGGTCGGGTTCTACGACAACATCATGGGCACCGACCGCATGAGCCTCTACGTCGAGATCGGCCAGCCCGCCGGCGCCAGCACCGACACCGAGGCCGCCCTCCGGCGGGTTCTCGCGGATCTTCGGGCCGTCGGCGTCGTCGACGACCATCAGCTCGTCGACCACCACTCCGTGGTCCTCAACCCCGCCTACGTCCACATCACCTCCGACTCCCAGGCCGCCTTCCAGGACCTCAGCCACACCCTCCGATGCGCCAACATCCACTCCATCGGCCGGTACGGCGGCTGGACGTACTGCTCCATCGAAGACAACATCGTCGAGGCCCGGGCCCTTGCCGCCCGCTTCAACTCCCTCCCCTGACTTTCGAACTCGAACTTACTCGGTGCCCCGGTCGGACTGCTCCAGCAGCCACCGGGTATCCCGTACGTCCTGCTCCAGCTCCCACGCCGACTCATCGGTCGTCGGGAACGACGTCGGATCCTGCGCGGTCGCGCGGTTTCCGCTCAGAAAGCTGAACATCACGAAGAGCCCGCAGAGCACCAACAGGATCCCCACCAGGTGGGTCGGCCGAATCGCCGACCACGGCGCCTGGCCCTTGCGGCGTACCGCCGCCGTCGCCGTGCTCGACTGCAGCTCCAGGGCCGCCGTCGTCGATGGAAGCGGCTTCAACCCGCCTCCCCGAGACATCACCCCATTTTTCTGCGCTTCCGCCAGCGGATCTCGCCGGCGCCGCCCCGTATGTTTCTCGTAGGCCTGCAACACCGCTTCCGCGTCCAGCCGCAGCTCCCGCGCGTAGTTCCGAAGATGACCCCGGACGAACACCTCCGCGACGTACTCGTCGAACCGGTCGTTCTCCAGATGCCCCAGCATTGTCTTCGGAATTCGGGTCATCGCCGCCACGTCGGCCAACGTCAGACCCGCTTCCTCCCGTGCTTCCTGGAGCATCGTACCGGGGGATTTCATACGTCCTCTTCCTACTTCGCTAACAACGGGAAGGCTCGTCTCTGCACCGTCCGTTCATACAAAACCTGGCGCGATTTGCAAGCCCTTTGTTCGACTCCCCTTCCACTCTACCACTGCCCTGGGGTCACCGAAGAAATTGGTTCGCCACCGGGCAGCTTTCCTGATGGAACACTTTAAGTCTGCCTCAGCCACGGCGGACCGTCAATTCCACACCCCGTAAACCTTTGTACACAATGGGCCACGGTTGGCCCAAAGCCCGCAGCGGGCCTTGGCCCGAGGGGAGGTTCCGCGCCGCCCTCTATCCCCGTTACACAAATCGGTCCTCCTCGGCGGTTCGTCCTCCAGCGATCCCAGGCGGTTCGTCCTCCAGCGATCCCAGGAGGCGCACCTGGCACCTCTCCTCGGGCCAAGGCCGCGAGGCTAAAGCGAGTCGGGCCTGACACAGCGGCCCGAACGTCCTCGCGGACCAAGGCCTGCTGCGGAATGGCGACGTCTCGACCGATGGAAACCGATCACTCCCCCACCCCCCCTCGGGGTTGACACTCCTTCAGGGCGCTGATAGCTATTCCCTAGCTGTCTTTTTCCCGGCGGCACGTGCCCTTCTTGTTGTTTGACCCCGGGCCTGTGCCTTTTTCCTGGCTGCCCTTCGGGTGCAACTCTGGCGGCCAGTTCGAGGAGTCCCTATGCTGGCGCGCTTCTTTCTCACCCTCTCTTCATCGGCCCTCCTGCTTGTCCTCATCGCTCCCGCCTCGGCCTTCGGCGCGGAGTTCACGGATCTCCTCGACGCCGCCGACGATCTCGACGACGGTGACCCGGACACCTACAAAGCCTGGGACTTCCACATCGAGCCGACCTTCCGGTTCGACCACACTACCGCCCAGATCGGACGGGAGGCTCCTTGCGTCCCCTCGGATAGCTCCGAGGAGCTCCGACGAGCCAACCCACGGCTCGTCGTCGACCCCAACCGCTGCGGCGGCGAGGCCCGTATCGTCACCAACCGGGAGATGCTCTACCGCAGCACCCGCAGCACTCTGGACATGACCCTTCGGGCCGGCCTCTACAAGGACCTGGAGCTCCGGGTCACCGTCCCCTACGTGATCCAGTCCACCCGAAGCCTGCGCTACGACAACGTCGCCGAGCGCCGCGACGCCGTGGTCGACCAGTCCAACTCCTCCGTCGACCCCTCCTCCGAGCGGATTCGCCGCCACGCCGACAACGTCTTCTCCGAAGGACAGTCCGACGCTGCCTTCGCCCGCAGCCTCGACCAGTTCCAGCTCTACCGATTCTTCGACCTCTCCAGTGATTTCAGCACCTACGAACGCAGTGGCTTCGGGGACCCCTCCGTCGGCCTTCACTGGGGCCCCTGGAACGACTACCGCGACGACACCAAGGCCACCATGCTCATCGGCATGGACTACGTGATCCCCCTGGCCGCTCCCCAGCAGCACAACAACATCTCCGTGGGCCGAGGCGTCCACGAGCTCCAGTGGAAAGTCGCCGCCTCCAAAAAATTTGACTGGTTCGAGCCCTACTTCGGCGCCCAGTACTTCCTGCCCCTGCCCGCATCCAACTCCCTCTACGGTCGCGTCGACACCATCCAGGGGCAAGGCGCCGGTCAGGTCCTGCGTAACCCCCCTCAGAGGGGCCTCTTCACCATCGGCACCGAGATCATCCCCCATGAAGACCCCGAGGTCGGCGCCCGCTACGCCTTCGACCTCCGGTTCCAGTTCGGCTACGTCAGCGAGGGCCGCGACTACACCCCTCTCTTCGACCACATGACGGACCCCACCAACGACTGCAACCAACGGACTATCGAGAGCGTCCGACCCCAGTTCGACTCCGACGGCAACATCACCAACCCTGACGACGTCGCCTGCGCCTGGGTCGTCCGCCAGCCCTCCAACGCCCGGAACCTCCCCGTCTACGATCTCGAAGCCGCCATCGCCGGCGGCAACAACGACACTTTCGCTTTCACCGACCTTATGAGCGTCGACAGCTACGGGACCTTCGGCGGCCAGCTCGGCGTCTACCTCCAGCCCACCCGCTACTTCCAGTTCCGGGGCGTCGTCGGGCTGACCCACCACCAATCCCACCTGATCACCAACGCCCGGACCGGGCGCAACACGGACGCCACCGACCAGGACTCCGTAGCCATGACCGACAGACGGGAGCGCAACCCCGCCTACAACCCCAGCTACGACAACTCCGGTGACCGGTTCAACGTCCAACGCCACAACACCTGGCACTTCCAGCTCACCACGGCGATTCAGTTCTGAGCGGCCTTGATTCGGTCGTAGAGCGCCGAACGCGGCACCTCATGGACCGCCGCCACCACTTCCTTGATCGTCCTCGCTGAGAGCTCCTGAGCCACCAGGGCCTCGATCAACCGGTCGACCTCCTCCCACGCCTCGCCCTCCCCCGGGCCTGCCCCGGGCCCGATCACGACCACCACCTCCCCCTTCACCCCGCCGTCACGGCCCCGAAGCTCCTCCAGGACCGCTCCCACCCCCCCGTGGAGCACCTCTTCATGGACCTTGGTCAACTCCCGGCACATCGCCACCTCGTGATCCGCCCCGTACACCTCGGCGATGTCCTCCAGGGTCCCCTCCACCCGATGGGGCGACTCATACACCACCACCGTCGCCCCCAGCCTCTCCAACGCCTCCAGACGCCCCTGTCGCTCCCCGGTGCCTCGCGGCAAGAACCCCTCAAACAAGAATCGATCCGTCGGCAGCCCTGAGGCGCTCAACGCCACCACAGCTGCCACCGGGCCCGGCAGGGCCTCCACTGCCAGCCCCGCCTCCCGACAGGCCCGCACCAGGAGATACCCCGGGTCCGAGATCGTCGGCGTCCCCGCATCGCTTACCAACACCACCTGGCGGCCGGCAGCGATCTCCTCCACCAGGTTCTCCACCTGGGAGGCCCCCCGATGCTCGTCAAATCGCCACAGCCGGGGACGCCCATCCTCCCGAGGGATCCCCAACAACTCCAAGAGCTTCCCCGTGGTTCGGGTGTCCTCGCAGGCGATGATGTCCGCCCCCGACAGCGCATCTCGCTGTCGGGGCGTCACATCCCCCAGGTTCCCGATCGGCGTCGGGCACAGGGTCAACATCGATCACTTCCCGATGGCCAGCCCCAGTTCCTCCCGCAGCTTGAAGTACTCTTCGCTGATGGAGAAGAGCACCAGCTCTCGGACCTTCTCCTTCACCGACGCTTTGCCCAGAGGCACCGGGTCGGATTTGATCGCCGACGCCGCCGTGTGGATGTCTCCACACAGGAGCAGACCCATTCGGATCGCCGTATGCTCCGCCGACACCAGCCACCGCGACAGGTTCGGGTTCTCGCCCTTGGCCAAGAACTTCTTCATCAGCTTCTGGGCCTGCAATAGCGTCGGGCCCGGGATGCTCTCGGCGATCTCCTGCCGAATCTGCAGCCCCTGCTCCCCGAGGGTCTTGCCCACGCCCAGACTCGGCTCCGTCAGGTCCATCAGAGCCATGAAGATCATCTTCAAGAACTCCGTGGGCTGCCCGATGGATCCTACGTAATGCTGCGGCAGCATCCAGGTCAGCCCTTTGGCGACCATGAACGCAAGCTCCCGGTCGTTGGTCCGCTCGTACACATCGCCACCCACGATCACCGTCGGGGAGCCGACGTTGGCGTTGCGGATCCCCATCGCCTGGTCGGCCTTCAGGTACACCTGGGGCGCCGGCAGGAGGTTCATCGTCTGTGCCACGTAGGGGTAGATCTTGTTGAAGAGCTTCGGCTGATCCAGATCGACCTTATCCTTGCGCTTATGAAGACCCCACTCCTTCACCGACGGTAGGGAGTACATCTCCCGCAGCCCTGATCCCAACACGCTCAGGATGTAGGTGATCAACACGTCCTGATCGGGGTGGTAGAGGAGCTTGTAGCTCTCCTGGTTCAACGTCCCCGACGCGGCCTGCAACGTCGATCCCAGGTACTTGCGGAAGAAGGTCTCTTCCTGCTCCGACCCGCTCTGCAAGAAGGACAGCGCCGCCGCCATGCACCACGCCCGATCATAGGCTTTGGTCTGGATGTAGCTCTTAAAGAGCTTGCGGTAGCTCTCCACCCGGAACTGATCCAGGGCGATCAGCTCCCGATGCTGGCGAATCACCCCTTCCAGGTTCCCCGTCTTCTCGTGAAGCTCGGCCAGGATCAGCCGGGTCTTCGGATCCGAGGGGTTCAACCCTACCGCGATCTCGTAGGCTTCCTTGGCGGTCTCCAGATCCTGACGACGGGTCCGGTACACCTCTCCGAGGTTGGTCCACAACAGGAGCTTGACCTCCTCCATGTCCTCCACGTCCTTGAGACGGTGGAGCATCCCTCGATAGGCCCGGGACAGCTCCTTCCAACTCTTGGCCTCCGTCAGGATTCGGTCGATGGCCTCGAAGGCCTTCAACATCTTCACGTCCGCATCGAGCGCCGCGTTGAAGAGGTTCACCGCCTCCACCGGATCGTTGATCTTATCCCGGTAGATCACCGCCGCCGTGTAGAAGTACGTCGCCACCCGAGAGGGATCCTGCTCCTGCTCCACGATCCGCTTCAACACCTCCACGGCGTCATGCCACTGCTGGGTCTTGGTGTAGAGATCCAGGAGCTTCCGCAGGATCAGACCGCTCTTCGGCTCCAGATCCAGAGCTTCCTGGTACACCATCACCGCCTGCTGCGGCTGGTTGAGCTTGGTGGACAGCAGATCCCCGATATTGGAGAGCTGCGCAAACCGCACCGTGGGATCCTCCTCGGTCTCCAAGAGCCACCGGGTGAAGTGCACCACCTCTTCCCACTTGCCCATCTCCTGGGCCACCTCGGCCCGCTGCAAGAGCGTCGGCTTGTGGTGCTGCTCGATCTCCAGGGCTCGATCGAAATACTGCGCCGCCTTACGGAGGTCGTTGAGGTGGCGCCGAATCGACCCCAGCTCGAAGTACACCTCCACCAGCTCCGCCGTATCCAGCTTGTCTTCGTGGTGAAGCTGCAACGCCTGCAACACCTTCGACGCCTGATCCCACTCCTGGGTCTCGTAGAGGATCCGCCCCAGCCCTTGCAACGTCACCTTGTCGGTGGGCTGCAACTCGTACGCGTTTCGATACTGCTGCAGGGCCCGCTCCGGTTGGGCCAGGGCCTCGTAGGCCTGGGCCAACTGGAGGCTCCGCATGTGGATCTCCTCGGCGGCCACCTCGGACTTGGCGTACTGATCCAGCACCATCTCCAAGAGGGGCGTCGCCTTCTCGAACCGCTGCTCCCGGACGTACACGTCGATCAACGGCCGGGCCGCCACCGGGTTGTGCGGGTTATGCTCCAGGGCCTCCTCGTAGTACCGCAGAGCGCTGACCAGATCGTCGACATGTTCCTCATAGATGGTACCGATCTCGGTCACCAACTCCGCCTTCTTGTCCAGATCTCGGTGGGCGTCTTCGGCGGCCTTCAGCACCCGGATCAAGGTCTGCCACTGCTGCTGGATCTCCATCAGGTGACGGACCGCATCCAGGACCCCTTCATGGGTGGGATCCAGGCGCAGAGCTGACATGTAGGCCTCTTCGGCGTTGGCATGATCGTGGAGATGGCCCTCCAGGATCTGCCCCAGCCTGAAGTAGACCTCCGTTCGCTGACCCACATCGTCGATCTGCTCTACGAGCCGCTCGTAGGCCTGAACGGACTGCTCCCAGTTGCTCGTCTCCTCGTGAAGCTGAGCGACCTCGCTCCACAGCTCCGGGTTCAACGGCTCCAGCTCCAGGGCCTGGTTCAGCGACTCGATCGCCGCGTAGGCGTCGCTGATCTGGTCTCGCTGCAGCCTCCCCAGCTCGGTGTAGAGCGCCACTTTCTGCATGGCGTGGTCCACCAGCTCGATATGCCGCTGAATCGTATCGGCCAGCTCAAACCACCGCTCCAGATCCCGGAACAACCGCTCCAGGTTCTCGATGGCCGTCTCGTTGGCCGGATCCACCATCAGCACGTTGTTGTACGACTCCACGGCCCGATCCAGGTCCTGGAAGTGGGCCTCGAACACCCACGCCAGCTTCCCGTGCAGCCCCACCTGCTCGTCAGGCTCATGGGTCAGCCCCAGCTGCTGCTCGTAGACATCGACCAGCTCGTTGTACTGCTCGGTCTGCATGTACAGCCGCTCCAGAGCCTGCAGGGCCGGCAGCTGATCCTGATCCACCGTGAGCACGCCCCGGTAGGCCAGGATCGCCTGCTCCACGTTCTGCAGCTCCTCTTCCCAGATCTGGGCGACCCGGCTCTTGATCTCCACGCCCTTCTCCGGGTCGTAGGTCGCCGCCGCCTTCTGATCCAGGACCTCTACCAACTCTTCCCACCGCTGGAACGCCTCGAACACCCGCTCCAGGCTGTCCATGGCCAGGATATCGCCGGGATCGATCATCAAGATCTCCCGATAGGCCGCCACGGCGTCGTCGATCTCTCCGAGCTGCATCTCGTAGATCTCCCCGAGCTTCCGCCACAGCTCCACCTGCTCTTCGGGCTCGGTGTGAAGATCCACCTCGGTCCGGATCACCTCCGCCAGCTCTCGCCAGGAGGCAAGCTTCCGGTACAGCTTCTCCAGTTCCTGGAGGACCTCCAGGTTCTCCGGCTCGATCATCAGAGCCCGCCGCAGGTGGTACACGGCCTCATCGGGCTGATCCAACTCCTCGGCTCGCCACCGCCCCACCTGCTTGTGCAAGTCCGCGGCCTCCAGGGAGTCGTCGAGCTCGTCGAGGATCGCGCTGCACCGACCCACCACGTCGTCCCACATCCCGGTCTGACGGGCCAACCGACGGATGTCCGCCGACAGGCTCTCATCCCTCAGCGTATCCGGGCCGTAGGCCGACAAGAGGACCACCAGGGAGTTCTCGGGCTGATCCAGGTTCTCTTCGAAGACCTGCGCGGCCTGCCGCAGCACCTCCAGGCGATCGAACTCATCCTCCACCACCTCGGACCGCTCGATGTAGAGCGTCGCCAACTGGGCATAGGCTTCCTCGGTGCCCTGCTCTCGGTAGATCGTCTCCAGCGCCTGGCCGGCCGGCCCGTGCGTGGGCTCCACCTCCAGAATCCCCTGGTAGAACCGGGCCGCCTCGTCGCGATTGAAGAGCTTGCTCTCCCAGAGGTCCGCCACCCGGGTCAACAGATGGATCCGCTCCTCGTGGTCTTCGATCCGATCGGCCTTGATCTCCAACACCTGGGCGGCCTCCTCCCACCGGCTCTCCTGCAAAAAGAGCTGCTCCAGCTCGTCCAGGGCCTGATCGTTGTCGGGCTCCAGCCCCACCACATTCGTCCAGGCCTCGATGGCCGCGTCGGCGTTCATCAACATCTCGCCCTGGACCTTTCCGAGCTCTTTGTAGAGCGCCAACTTGCGCTCCTCGTCGATCCCTTCGTGGACGATCAACCGGTCGATGATCTCCGCCAGCTGCTGGTAGTCGGCCTGTCGGGTCGTCAGCTCCTTCAGCGCCTCCAGCGCCTCCAGGTGCTCCGGGTCCAACGACAGGACGCTGGTCCAGGCCTCCTGGGCCTGCACCTCGTCGTGGAGATACTCGCCGTAGATCGTCCCCAACGACTCGTAGAGCCCGAGCTGCTCTTCCGGCTCGTAGGTCAGCTCCACCTCTCGGCGCAGCACCCCGACCAGATCATCCCACCGCTCGTCTTCCAGATACAGGCGCCGCAGCTCACCGAGAGCGTCCCTGTCATCGGGGCGGACCTCCACCACTCGCTGCCACAGATCCACGGCGTCGAGCTTCCGATCCAACATCTCCTCGGCGATCCGCGCCAGCCGCCCGTACAGGTCGGCCTGCTCGTCGGGATCGTGGGTCAGCTCCACCCGACGCTGCAACACGTCGTAGAGGGGCTCCCAGCTCTGCAGTGTCATGTGGATATGCTCCAGATGCTGCAGAGTTTCCTCGTGATCGGGCTGGATCGTCACGATCCGCTCATAGGTATCGACGGCCCGGTCGAAGTCGCCGAGCTGGTCCTGGAATACCTGGGCCAGACGGTAGTTCAGATCCACCACCTCGACGTCGTCGTAGGTACCGGCGATCCGCTGCTGCAAGATCTCCGACAGCTCCGCCCACCGAGCCTGGCTCAGGTAGATCCGATCCAGGGCTTCCAGCGCTTCCCCATGGTTCGAATCCAACGCCAGCGCTTCCGTGTAGGCTTGCTCGGCGTTGTCCACCTGACCCATGTGCTGGTCCAGGATCCGGGCCAACCGGATCCACAGCCCCAGCCGGGACTCATCGGTGTTGTGCTCGCTCCCCAGGGCCTCCACCAGGTACTCCGCCGCCGTGCCCCAGTCGCCTGTGGACTCCGCCAGCCGCTCCACGTCGCCGAGCACCTGCTCGTCGTCGGGCCGCTCCACCAGCGCCGCACCGTAGGCTTGCAACGCCCGCTCCAGGTCGTTGAGCTCCTCCAGGAAGATCCGGGCCACCTGCATCAGCATCTCGTACCGCTCGAAGGGATCCTCGAGCATCTCCAGCCGCTGCAGATAGATCGCCACCAGCTTCTCGTGCTGGCCACGCTCCAGGTAGAAGGGCTCCAGGATATCGGCGATCCGCTCCACGGACCGCCCCTCCATGAACATGGTCTCCAGGTTCTCGATAGCCGTGGAGTTCTCCGCGTCCTCCAGGAGCACTTCCTGATAGGTGGTGATCGCCGCGTCGGCGTCCTCCAGCATGGTCTGCTGGAGGCTCCCCAACCGCAGCCGCAACTCCAGAGCCTCGGCGGGATCTTCGGAGCTGTAAATCCGAGCCTTCAGAATCTCCGCCAGATCTTCCCACTGACCTTCCCGCTGGTAGAGCCGGTCCAACGCAAGGATCGCCGTCTGCTCCGAGGGCTCCGTCTCCAACACCCGCTGGAACCGATCGATGGCGTCCTGAGGACGATCCAGCTCTTCCTCGTACATCCGGGCGATCCGCAGGTGGAGACCCGTGACGGCTTCAAAGTCCGTGATCGACTCCAGCTGTCGGTCGATCTCACCGATCAACACCTCCCAGCCGTCCAGGGCCGCCGCCAGCCGCTCCAGGGTGTCCAGGATCGCCTCTCGACCAGGATCGACAGCCAGCGCTTCCACGTACGTTGCGAACGCGCCCGCTGGATCCTGCAGCTGCTCTTCCGTGATCGCCGCCGCCTCGGTGAAGAGCTCCACCTTCCGGTGAGGATCATCAGAGGCGTCGATCAGGAGCCGCAACACATGGACCAACTCTTCCCACTGTCCCTTGTCCTGATAGAGCGGCTGCAGCACCCGGGCAGCCTCCACCTCGTGGTCGCCCCGCTCCACCATGCCCTCCAGAGCCTCCACGCTCGGCGCATGGTCGGGGTTGGTGGCCAGCACCTCCCCGAAGACCTCCACGGCCCGCAACCCATCACCCAGATGCACCTCCCACAGCCGGCCCACTCGATACTTCAGGTCCTCCTGCTCCGACACATCATCGGAGAGCTCCAACTGACGATCCAGAATCCCCAGCAGCTCGTGCCATTGCTCGGTCGCCTCGAAGAGCTCGTCCAACCGGGCCAGCGCAGTCTCTTCTGCCGGATCGAGATCCAGGACCCGCCGGTAGTTGTCGATCCCGTCCTGGGGCTGCTGCAGCTGCTCCTGGTAGATCGCTCCCATCCGGAAGAGCAGCCCCTTTCGGTCCTCGTCGTTCTCGGCCAGCTCCAGCTTCCGGTTGTACACCTCCAAGAGCTCGTACCATTGCTCCAGATTGGTGTGGAGGATCTCCAACCGATCGATGGCGTGAGCGTCGGCCTCATCGACCACGAGAGCCCGATTGTAGATCTCGATGGCCTCCTCCGGCTGAGAGAGCAGGTCTTCGTAGAGCGTCCCGGCCTGGTGCAAGAGGGATCGCTTGTCCTCCACGTCCTCCACGAGCTCCGCCTTGGTCACCACGATCTCAACCAGCTGCGGCCACGCCTCGGTGTGGCGATAGATCTCCTCCAGCTCTTCGACGGTCACCAGGTCCGCCGGGAAGAGCTCCAACACCGCGTGGAGCCGCTCCGTTGCCCGATCCAACTCCGAGAGCGGCTCCAGATAGAGCGCCGCCGCTCGCCGCAACATGTCCCGCTTCACGTCTGGATCGACCTGGGCATCGGCCTGCTCTTCGAAGACCTCCACCAGCTCGAAGTGCCCGTGGGTCTCATCGGCCAGCCGGTACAGGTTCTCCAGGGTCTGCTCGTTGGCCACCCCGTCGGCCAGCGCCCGGGCCCAGGCTCGGAACGCCTCGGCCTGATCGTTTCGGACGTCCTCGTGGAGGACGGCGATCCGCTGCAAGAGCTCCACTCGCTGATCCGCCTCGGCGCTGACGTCGACCTGGACCTCCAGGGCCGCCGTCAGCCCCTCGGCGTCCTCCCGATCCACATAGAGGGGCTCCAAGATCCGGCTGATCCGTCCCCGAGGCGCCGAGTCCTTGTACATCCAGGCTTCCAGCGCCTGGTTGGCGTCACTGTGGTTTGGATCCTCTCCCAACACCTCTTCCAGAAGGTCCACGGCCCCCTCGGCGTCATGGAGGAAGGCCTCCAGTACCCGGGCCAACCGACATTTCACGTCATGCTCGTGCTCCTCTCCCACCAACTCCAGCTGGTGTCGAAGGTTGCTGGAGAGCTCGCTCCACATCTCCTGGGCCTCGTAGAGCCCGTCGAGCAGTCGGTAGGCCTCCAGGTTCTGGGGCTCCGCCTCCAAGATCTCTCGGTAGATCCCGATGGCCTGGTGGGGATCCTCCAACATGTCTTCCCACACCCGGGCTTTTCGGAACTTCAGCGACCGGATCGCTTCTTCGTCCTCGGTGTGCTCGATCTTCCGATCCACCACATCCAGGAGTTCTTGCCACTCTTCGGTCTGGATGAAGAGCTCTTCCATCTCGTCCAGCGTTCGGGCGTCGCCCTCCCGCATAGCGTAGATCTCTTCGAGGTACTTCCGGGCCTGTCCAAACTCTCGCCGAAACTCTCGGTTCACGAAGGCCAACGTGTCGTAGTAGTCCACCCGCAGGTCTTCGTCTTCCAGGCCGGGCACCACCTCTTCACAGAGATCCACGAAGGGATCCCAGAGGGAGAGCTCATGAGCCACGCGATAGGCCTGGGCGCGACCGTCCTCGTCGGCCGGGTCCAACCGAACGACCTCGGCGAAGCTATGGAACGCTCGCTCCCCGTCGCCGATCTCCTCGACCAGGATGGTCCCCATGCGACGATGGATTTCCAGCGCGTCGGCGCCTTCGGCGCCACCCGCCTGGACCGTCAGGGTCCGCACCAGGGCTTCCCACTCTCCGTGCACTTCGTAGACGGGCTCGAGGATCCGAGCGACCGCTACTTCGTGGAGACTGTCTTCGATCAGGGTCTCCACAGCGCTGCGGGCGTCCACGTGGGTCGGCCGCCAGGAGAGCACCTTACCCAGCGCGTCCACAGCTTCTTCGAGCTCGCCGAGGTGGTCCATGCACACCAGGCCGAGCTCAAAACGCAGCGCCACCAGCCGCTCCACCTCTTCATCGGTGTAGAACGCCTCCGCCGACAGGTCCACGTCCTCGAGGCTCTCGGGGCCCACCTCCGCGGCGCCCTCCACCTCTTCGTCTTCTGCCGCTGCTTCGACGTCTGCGACGGCATCCTCCTCCACCTCCCCGTCGTACTCTCCGGGCTCGTCATACTCCACCGCCGCAAAGGCGTCGCCCTCTTCCTCCCGAAGATCTGCCAGGAGATCATCGGCGCTCTCTTCGGCGACCTCGCCACCGAACATCGACGCCTCGGCCGGCGCCTCCGCGGCCGGCGCCGCCACCGACACCGCACCATCGACGACGACCGCCGGATCGACGGCCACCCGCTCCCGCCGACGCTCAGCCAACCGGGCTCGGCGCTCGATCAGATCGATCTCTCGGC
This sequence comes from Myxococcales bacterium, assembly GCA_007120035.1. Classification (GTDB taxonomy): domain Bacteria; phylum Myxococcota_A; class Bradymonadia; order Bradymonadales; family Bradymonadaceae; genus SKON01. The sequence continues at coordinate 2,548 of SKON01000266.1, read as the reverse complement.
GAATCACATCCGCCAGGTCGGCGTACTCCGCCTCCGACTGATAGAGCCGGTGCAGCTCCCGCAGGGTCGTCTCCTTCCGACCGTCGAGCTCCAGGGCTTCGTTCAACCGAGCGATCGCCGTGGCCACATCGTTGGCCTCCACCTCAGCGATATGAGCCATCCCTTGCAAGATCCCCACCCGGGCCTCAGCGCTCTCCTCCAACTCCAGCCGGTGGCGGTAGACCTTCATCAGGTCGTCCCACCGCTCCGCCTTCCGGTGGATCCTCTCCATCCCGGCCAGGGCCTTCCGGTTGTCCTCTTCCACGTCGAGGACCGCCGTGAACTGCTCCAGAGCATTGTCGAGCTCTTCCAGCTCTTCGGAGAGCACCCGCCCCAGGAGCAACCGCACCTGCAACGTCACCTCTTCGGAGAGGTCTTCTTCCAGCGCGTCGCTGTAGTGATCCACCAGGAGGCCCCAACTATCAGAGGCCGCCGCCGCCGCCTCCAGCTCTTCGACCACGTCCACCTCTCCGGGCAGTACCCGATAGGCACGGGCAAACCAGGTGAACGCCTGTCGCCAATCCTCCAGCTGATCCCGCTGCAACCGTCCCAGCCGAATCTGATACTTCTTCTGCTCCGCCGGCTCCTCGAGATGGGAGAGGACGATCTCCATCGCCTCTCGCAGTTTTTCGTAGTCCTGGGCCTCGGCGTAGATCGGCTCCAACTGGGCCGCCGCCGCCTGGTTCTGGGGATCGATCTGCAGCGCCCGCTCCAGCTCCCGCTCGGCCCGCGACGTATCTTCCAGCTCCTCTCGCCAGATCCGGGCCGATCGCAGCAAGAGCTCCAGCTGGACCTCTTCCTCTTTGATCGTCCCCGTCAGGGTCGCCAGGATCCGCACCAGATCGTTGTAGGCATCCGATGCCGCGTAGAACTCCTCCAACTCGTCCCACTGCCGGTTGTCGATGAAGAGCCGCTCCAGAGCTTTTCGCGCCTTCAGGTCGTCGGGCTGCAGCTCCAGGGCCGCTCGCCAGGCGTGGATGGCTCGCTCGCTGTCGTCGAGCCGATCCGAGTAGAGCATCCCCAACTTCTGATAGAGCTTCATCTGCTCAGCTGGATCCTCCGTCAGCGGCGCCTTCTGCTCCAAGATCGCTGACAGGGCCTCATAGTCCCGACTCTTCTCGTAGAGCTTCTCCAGGGCATCCAGGGCATCGCTGTCCCGCGGTGAGATCTCCCGGACCTCCAACCACAGCTCCGTGGCCACCTCGGGCTTGCGGAGCTTATCCGTGGCCAATTCGGCCACCAACTTCAGCCCCGCCACCGCCTCTTCGTCGGTCTCGAAGGTCGCGATCTCACGCTTATGCACGTCGATCAAGCTCTCCCAGTCCCGACGCTTCTCGTACATCTCCTTCAAGAACGTGATCGCCTCACCGTGATGGGGCTCGATCTCCAGGACCTGCTCGTAGGCCTTGATCGCCTCGGCCTGGTTGCGGAACTTCTCCAGGAAGAGCTGGGCGATCTCCCCGTAGATCTTGACCTTCGCCTTCGGGCCTTTGACCAGCTCGGCCTTGGTCTGGAGCATGCTGATCAGATCCGACGACATATTCATCTCGTCGTAGATCGCCGTCAGCTCGTCGATGGCCTGCAGGTCCTCCGGAGCGATCTCCAAGATCTCCTTGTAGACGTTGATCGCCATCCGGTCGTGATTCATCTCCTGCCGATACACCCGGATGATCTCGTAGAGGATGTCCACCTTCTCGTCGGTGGACCCGTCGCCGATCGCCTCGGCCTCCTTCTTCAGAAGATCCACATACATCGGCCACTTCTCGGACCGACGGTAGAGCTCCATCAGCCGTCGGGCCACGTACTCGTCGTCGACCTGCCGCTCCAGGCGCCGCAAGGCGTCGACCTCTTTGTCCTCGTCGCCGATCACCGCCGCCAGATCGGCCATCCGGAGGTAGACCTCCATGGGCTCCCGATCTTTCTCCAGAGAGCGCTGGAACTTCCGCCAGTTCGCCTCGGCTTCCTCGAGATCGGCCAACAGACCTTCCAACTCGGCATCTCCGGCGGCCGTCACGGCCGCCTTCCCGGCCTCCAGGTCGTCCCCGTCGAAGAGTATCACCCGGGCCTTCGCCGACGCTTCGCCTCGCGCCTCGAGGACCTCGGCCACCTTCCCGCTGAGCGCGGCGTCCCGGAAGAGATATCCCACCTCATGGTGAAACTCGCCAGCCACGCCAGCATCGGCGGCAAGCTCCCATAGCCGCAGCACGTCGGCGTCATCCTCTCGATGACGGGCCAACATCCGCGCCGCCCGGGCCAACCCTTCCAGTGACCCCGCCGAGGCACAGAGATCTTCAAACCGATCTCGCCAGGTCCGGCCTCCTTCCTCTTCTTCGTCTTCCTCTTCTTCGTCTTCCTCAACGGCTTCTTCTTCAACCGCTGCGTCTTCAGCCACTTCCTCCGCGGCCAGCTCCTCCACGGCTTCTTCCTCTTCCTCTACTTCCGGGTCCTCTTGCTGGTCTTCTACCGCCCCTTCCAGCTCCTCACTTTCCTCACTTTCCTCACTTTCCTC
>SKON01000193.1 GCA_007120035.1 Myxococcales bacterium | reverse complement strand
GAGACACAAAAAAACCGGGCGATCCTCACGGACCGCCCGGCGATACTGCTTCTATTCAGCCTGTGATCAGAGTTCGATCACGTTGGCCGCTTTGGGACCTTTGGGGCCGGACTCCACGTCGAACTCGACGGGGGTGTCTTCGGCGATGGTCTTGAATCCGGGCTGGCTCAGGGCACTGAAGTGAAGGAAGACATCAGGGCCTCCGTCGTCACGCTCGATGAAGCCGAAGCCTTTGTCTTCGTTGAACCACTTCACTTTTCCTTGCACTCTCGACATACGCTTTTCCTCGTAAGACATGCTGCTTTGTTCTGATCCCCCTGACCGCTTCTGCGGCGGGAGCGCTGGTTTTCCGACCCGTCGAACCGTTCGAAGGACCGTCTCTCGGGGAGCCAGCTCAGACCCGGCGCGAACCGAACCTATGAGCGTTCCTCAAGAAGTCTCCGATGATGTACACCGGTTGAGCATCAATATAAACTCCTGACGGCAAAATCAAGGGCAAAAACAAACCTTCACCATCCGACGATCGCCGCACCCCGGGCCCTTCAGAGCTTACTCGGCGGCTCGGCGAAGCTCCTCCTCGAGGACTCTTCGCACCGGGTCCCGAGCCCGCAGGTAGGATCGGTTGGCGTCGGAGACCTCGTCGATGATGGCCGCCGCGAACCCTTCTCGGAAGGTCAAAAACCGTATCACTGGGTCCAGCTCCCCTGTGCCCTCCAGTTCGGCCTCCACCCAGATCGCCATCTCGTCCACGAAGGCCTCGTCGAGAGCCTCCTGGTTCGTAAGGGGCTCGCCGCGCAGTCGCTCGCAGGTCCCTCGCAGACGAGGCAAGTCGTTCAGATCTTCCAAGGCCTCCTCACAGGAGGGATCCCCGTCGTCCAGGAGGCTCACACCGATCAGAAGACAGCTGATGTGGGGGACCCGCCGCTCCCAGCAGGCCCTCAGACCTCTGTCCTCCACGAAGGCGACCTGACAGTCGAACCGCTCCGGCGACGAATCGCAGCGCTCGATGTGATCCAGCCCTTCCTCGCTCGGCGACCCTTGATCGTCACAGCTCGCAAAGAAGACCACGACCCACCCCAGAACCCACCACCTCATCTGCCTGCTCATCACTGCACCTCCTCAGTACGGCCACTGTCGCTCCCAGTTGTACCAGCCCCCCCGGGGTCACTACCAGGAAGGGTGGCCACCAGGAGCTCCACGAAGGCTCGCCGCCCCCCGTAGAGCGCGTTCTCCAGGCATCGGTGGATGGCCAACAACGCGAAGGCGATGGCCACCGGGTCATCGGGCCCATCGATGCCGCCGCGGATCGCCGGATCCTCCCCGTTCAAATACAGCTCCTCCCCCTCCACCTTCGCCGCTACCCCGATCCCTTCTACCACCCGGAGGTTTGCCCAATGCTCGGGACCCACCAGAAAGCTCCCCTCCCACTGCGAGAGCCGCGCCGACACCTGCCGAAGGAATTGATCCTCGCCGGCCTCACTGCGCTCCTCGTCCACTTCGGGTTTCGCCCCGGGTACCGCCGGCGGACGGGGCACGGTGTTCTCCGTGGGACTCGAAAAATCGGTCCCACTCATCAAGGACGCCCCCGCGGATCGCTCCTGCCAGATCGCCCGCTTCTCCATCATCTCCAGGAAGGTCTCGGTGGTCACCAGCACAGCTCCCAGCACCCTGGCGACCCCGGCCAGCCCCGGGCTGCCAGCGACCAGAACCGGAACCTCCGACAGCCGCTCGTCCTCCACCTCCCCCGCGGACTCCGCCACGGCGAGCGCCGTGAATGACTCCTGGTGACACCAATGAGCCAGGTCCTCCACGGACCACCACTTGCCTCGCAGGTCCTCGAAGATCTCCCGGCCCCCTAACCGCTCCAGACGACCCACCCGGTCGTCCAGCGTTCCCTCCTGGAAGTCCACGGAACCCATTGAGATCAGCGGCGACCACCCCTTTCCCTCGCGGATCACCTCGGGCCACTCCGACCATCGGAACGCCGTCCTCAGAGCTCGTCTCAGGCTCCCGTCGACGATGGACGCAAACGCCAGGGCCGCCCACTGGCGGTTCATCTCGGGCTCGTACCTGGCCAGGAGCTCTCCGCAGATCTCGACCGATGCGGTCGCGGCCTTGTCCAGGCTGCGGCTCGGCCGGGGTTCATCGAACCCCCGAGACACCTCGAAGTCCCCATCGATCACCAGCACCAGCCCGGTCAAGGCCACCTCCAGTGGCCGGCGACAAAAAAGCCGACCCTCCCGAAGGAAGAGCACCTCCGAGGAGCGCTCCTCCGAGGTCAGCCCGGCCGCCACGGACCACCGACCAGAGAGCCGCCGTACCAACCGGTGAGGGTACCGCCCCTTGTCGGGGTGAACCCCGGCGGGCGCCTGCTGCCACTGCCGAATCCGATCTCGCAGGTCCTGCAGGCGAACCCGCTCACCCTCGAGCGCAGGATCCGGAGGGAGGTTCCCGGCAGCCTCCAGGATCTCGTCGGCCTCGTCCCGCATGAGATCCTCGGCCCCCACAGAGACCATAGCCCGCCAGACCGCCGCACGCAGGTGGTGATCCCTGGCCAACACTTCGGGGGCCTCCTTCAGAAACCTCACGAAGGACGGGATCACCCCGGCGTTGATCTGGTCCACCACGGCCTGCCACTGCTGGTCCTGAACAAGGGAGCTCTGAGAGAGATCGGTCTTCAACATCCCGGCGTCCACCAGGGCCTGCGCTCCACACCAACCGGCGGGCCACCGGGTGGTTTCCAGGACCACCCCGTGTTGCACGAAGGTCGCCTCCACCGTCGTCGACGATGGGACCACGCCGACCACGGCGGCCCAGCCCTCCCCCTGGAGGCCCACCTGCGCCCAGGTCTCCCCGCCGAGGCTCAGCCCCTGGCTAACTCTCTCGCCGTTGACGTCGATGTGGCGGTCGCTGTACCGACACCGCTCTCGGAGAAACTCCTCCTCATCGGAGACCCCTCGCATCCGGCCGACGAACCGACGCAGGGCCCGCAATCCGCCGGGACGGCGCAACCTCACCCGCGTCGACGGGAGCGCCGCCGCCGGGGAGAGCGAGTACTCCTCGAACTCCTCTCCTGCCACGGAGATGCCCACCCCTACGTCCCCACCGGACTCCAGGACGCACTCCGCCAACCCCAGCCCCCGGGCGGCGTGCAGCCCGATCGCCAGATGCCGCAGCGCTCTCTGTCGGGCTCCCCGTGACCGCGAGAAGGGCGCCGAGAAGATCTCCCCTAGCTCCTCGGCAGTCAGCACGTCGCCATCGAACTCCAGCACCACCTGATTTCGCTCAATGCTCACGTCGATCCATAGCGCCTCTAACAGGTGGGCGGCCTTGATGAACTCCAGAAGATGGTGGTGAGCTGTCGGCAGCTGATAATCCCTGAGCTTCTCCAGCGCCTTCTGCTGGTCCAGGACGAAGGTCCCTTTGGAGACCAGCTCCTGGTCGTCTCTCGTCATGCTCGCCCCCCCATCCGCTGCTCTCTGCGCTCCACAGCGATCTGAGCCAGCACCTTCTCGCGACGAAGGTCCTCCCGGTCCCCACCGATCTGGCGAAGAAACACAACCGCCGCAAGCTCCGGCTCCGTCTCGGCCAACCGTGAGATCTCTCGGTTCAGAGAGCTGCCCCCGTCGACGACCACCAGTGTCCCTTTCGTCAACGCCCCCAGGCGACGGTCGACGTTGTCCTCCAGGGAGACCCACCGTTCCCCGGGAAAGGCGATCACCCAGGGCACACCTGCCCTCGCCAGGCCTCCGTGAAAGTCGCCTTCCCGTACTTCCAACCCCTCGACCCGCTCTCGCAGGAGCTGCTCTAAGGCCCGGGTCAGCGCGCTACAGTGCCCGACGTCGCTCACGATGGCGTTCACGTCGGCTACGACCTCTTCCCGGGGAACCAGACCTCGGCCCAACGTCTTACTCAGCACCCGAGCCGCACCGTCATGCTCCCCAACGACCACCATAAGTCCCTTGGATTCACTGTCGATCAGCTGCCGGGCCAGGGCCGCTTCCCGCACCAGCGTCACCTCTTCGCCGGAGTCCCTGGTCCGCAGCCCACGGGCGCTGACCCCGCCGGATCGAACCGTTCGAAACAGCCGCCTCGACTCCCATTCTCCTTCAGCCGCCCCATACTCCACGAGATTCTCCAGGTACCTCAGACACTCCTGGTACTCCTCCCACTCTTCACCGGCGAGCTCTTCTCTTCCGGCCAGCTCCTCCATCCGAGCGAAGAGCTTCTCCGGCAACTCCCGAGCCAGATCCTCCAGGATCTTCCGAGCCTTCATGAACCCCTCGTCCTCCACGAGCTGATCCCGCGTCAGGGTATGCTCCAGGTACCGAGAGTCGATCCGATAGCTCGCCCACCTCACCGAGCTCTGCTCCAGCTCCCGCAAGGTCAGCCCCCGGTTGTAATACCCCGCGAAGTCCTCGCCAGGCCCCGCGCACCCCATCACCGCCCGAGTCCCCTCCCCCGCGAAGCTCACCGTACACCACGACGGCACATCAAAGTTCTCCGAGAGGTCCTCCCCGTCCAGAAACACCGGCACCTCAGCGTACCGACACCACCGCCGCGCCACGTCCCGAATGGCTCCCCGAAATCCGTCAAACTCACCCTCGGCCATCCTCTTCCGCACCACCACACGAGTCCCCTCCACCGGATAGCTCAACCGATAGAGCTCATAGGTGCGATCCCCTTCGAACACCACTCGCCAGTACTGCCCCTCCCGACCGGTCTCCAGCACCACCTCGTCGGGCTCAATCGCGAAGACCGACACGAACCCGATCCCGAACCGGCCGATCTTCGTCAGATCATCGTCCTTGCCCGAACTAAAGAGCCGTACCAACCGCCCCTCGATGATCTCCCGGGTCATCCCCTCCCCAAAGTCCGCCACCTCCAGCACAGCCCCACCGTCCTCGTACCGAAGCCCCATCTCCACCGACCCCGACCCCGCATCGATCGCGTTCTGAACAAGCTCTCGGACATAGGCCAGAGGATCCGAAAACTGATACACCACCTCCGACAGAATCCCCTCGATGTCCACGCTCGCCACCATTCTGCCCTCAGACCTCCGACCTCCGACCTCCGTTCAAGCGTTGTGTCGAATATGCAGGATGTCTCCGTCGGCCACCACGTAGTCCTTGCCTTCGAGCCGGAGCTTCCCGGCGGCCTTGATCTTGGCCTCGTCACCGTGCTCCTTCAGGTCCTCTACGGTGAACACTTCGGCCCGGATGAACCGATGCTGAAAGTCCGTATGGATCACCCCGGCGGCCTCCGGGGCTGTCGCCCCCACAGGGATCGTCCAGGCCCGGATCTCTTTCTCTCCAGCGGTGAAGAAGCTCTGGAGCCCCAGGAGCCGGTAGGCCGCCCGGATCAGCACGTTCAGCGCCGGCTCCTCGATCCCCAGGCCCTCCAGCATCTCGAGCTGTTCGTCCTCGTCGAGCTCGGCGAGCTCCTCTTCGATAGCCCCGCAGACCACCACGACCTCGCTGCCCTGAGACTGAGCGAACTCCCGCAGGGCATCCACGTGGGGGTCCTCCCCATCGAGGTCGTCTTCTAGCACGTTGGCGATGAAGAGCACGGGCTTGATCGTCAACAAGTGACAGTCTCGGATCAGCTCCCGGTCACGGTCGGTAAGCTCCAGGCTTCGAGCGTTCAACCCCTCGTTGAGGCCCGCCTGGATCTTCTCCAGTGTGGTCACCCGGGCGATCTCCTCTTTGTCCTGGGATTTCGCCGCTCGCCGGGCTTTATCCAGCCGCTTCTCCACGGTCTGCATGTCGGCCAGGATCAGCTCCGTATCGATGATCTCCACATCCCGCAGAGGGTCGACGCTACCCTCCACGTGCACGATGTTCTCATCGTCGAAGCACCGCACCACATGGAGGATCGCCGTCACCTCCCGAATATTTCCCAAAAACTTATTGCCCAGGCCCTCGCCCTCGGAGGCCCCCCGGACCAGACCGGCGATGTCCACGATCTCCACGTTGGCAGGAATCACCTCCTCGGTGGGGATGAAGGATTGAATCACCTTCAGCCGGGGGTCCGGCACAGGGACAATCCCGACGTTGGGGTCGATGGTGCAGAAGGCGTAGTTCGCCGACTGGGCACCGGCCTTGGTCAAGGCGTTGAAGATCGTCGACTTCCCAACGTTGGGAAGCCCTACAATTCCGGCGGAAAGACTCATGGTGGCTACGTCGTGACGAAAGAGGGTTAGGTGGTGTACGTTCTTCACGCTGATTGCGTCGAAGTGACCGCCCTTGTAATGAAATTCCCCGGATCTGGCAACGGGCGGGGCCACCGGTGTCTATCTTCGGCTCGTCGTCTATCACCAGCGTCGTAGCCGTACCCCGAGCGAGAGCATGCCATGACGAACCCCTTTCAGGCCGAGATGGCCTACCTGATCCGTCGGGAAAAAGAGATCGAAGAGCGCCTTCAGGCCTTGAGCAAAGAGTTCGGGACCTGGAAGGAACGAGTCGGGCTCGCCGAGCGAGCCGGCAAGCACGAGCTCGCCGACGCCGCCGCCGAGCGTCTCGACGCCCTCCGCGGAGAGGCCACAGAGCTCCGAGAAGAGCTCCGCCTCCTGGTGGAGAAGAAGCGCCTGGTCCGCCGGGAGAGTCGCCGCCCGACGGGCAACGAGGTCGCCCGGGCCGAAGCCCTCCTGGAGAGCTTCCAGACCAGCGGCCTCCTCTCCGAGGAAGACCGGCTCAAGGCCGAGATCGAGGGCCTGAGCCGATCCCCGGGACCGGCCTCCCCCGACAGCGACGACGACCCTCCCGCCTGAGGCATCTGTGAGCGACGAACCGATCAAGATCCCCACCATCAAGGGGCGCATCGCCGAGCGCCTGGCCCGGGAGCCCGCCCGGGGTACCGAGGATGGCCCCCTTGCGTTCCCGGACTCCCCCGGCGATGTGCTCCTTCACAGCGCCGACGAGCGCGGCGTCGTGGCCCTGGCCTGCCTGCTCCTGGAGAACCTCCGGGAGCACGGCGGCACCCGGGCCCCCGCTCGGCCCCTGGACACGATCCTACGCCGGGTCCTGGAGACCTTCGGCCCCAAGGAGGTCATGGACATCGAGGTCGAGGCCTATGAGATCCTCCTGTGGATCGGCCGGGCCATCGACGACGAGTGGGAACCGGAGCGCCTGGAGGCCCCGGGCGCCATCAGCCCCGGCGCCACCCACGCCGAGCTGATCCGCTGGTCCATCGCCGGCGGCGTAGACCTGGAGATGGACTACTACAGCCATGGCCGCGGCGAGCTCACCCACCGCCGAGTCAGCCCGATCAGCCTGGAGGCCGAGGTCTACTTCCACGCCTACTGCCACCTTCGCCGCGACGAGCGGGTCTTCCGCCTCAGCCGGATCGGCTCCTTGAAGCCCGTCGGCGGCTGGCCTCGCCAGCGCGCCCCCCGGACCCCTGACGAGCCGGCCCCCCGAAAGACCCCTCAGAAGCCCGTAGACGAACGCCAGATGAGCCTCCTCGACGAGTGAGACAAGCCCCCATGAAGAAAGTCAAACACTTCATCGATGGTGAGATGACCGCCTCGGTCTCCAAGGAGACCTTCCCCAACGTCAACCCCGCCACAGGCAAAGAGTTCGCCACCATCGCCCGCGGCGACGCCGCCGACATCGACGCCGCCGTCGACGCCGCCCGCCGCGCCTTCCAGGGCCCCTGGAGCGACCTGTCCAAGGCCGAGCGCCTGGACTGCCTGGTCCGAGTGGCCCACGGCATCCGGGCCCGGTCCGAGGAGTTCCTCAAAGCGGAGATGAAGGACACCGGCAAGCCCCGGTCCTTCGCCGCCAAGGTTGACATCCCCCGGGGCGCCGCCAACTTCGAGTTTTTCGCTCGCCTCGCCAGAAACACAGAACATACCTCCTTTCACACCGAGACCGGCGACGGCCGCGGCGCCCTCCAATACGTCACCCGTCACCCACTGGGCGTCATCGGCGTGATCTGTCCCTGGAACCTGCCCCTCTTGCTCCTCACCTGGAAGGTCGCCCCCGCTCTGGCCGCCGGAAACTGCGTGGTCGTCAAGCCCTCCGAGGAGACCCCCACCACGGCGACCCTCCTCGGAGAGGTCTTCAAAGACGCCGGGGTCCCCGACGGCGTCTACAACGTGGTCCACGGTTTCGGCCCCGGCGAGGCCGGCGAAGCCCTCACGAAACACCCCGACGTGGCGGCCATCACCTTCACCGGCGAGACCCACACGGGCTCCCGGATCATGGAAGCCTGTGCCCCCCACATCAAGAAGGTCTCCTTTGAGCTGGGCGGCAAGAACCCGGCCATCGTCTTCGCCGACACCGACTTCGACGCCGCCATCGACGGCACGATCCGGTCGGTCTTCTCCAACACCGGCCAGGTCTGCCTGTGCTCCGAGCGGGTCTACGTGGAGCGCCCCCTCTTCGACCGCTTCGTCGAGACCCTCGCCAGCCGGGCTCAAGACCTCAAGGTCGGCGACCCCTTCGACGACGACACCGACATGGGCCCCCTGATCAGCCAGGCCCACCGCGAAAAAGTGCTCGCCGCCTTCGCCTCGGCCACCGACGCCGGCGCCGAGGTCGTCACCGGCGGCGGCGTCCCCGATCTCTCCGGAAAGTTCAAGGGCGGCTCCTTCGTGGAGCCCACGATCTGGACGGGCCTCCCCGAAGACGCCGCCGTCATCAAGGACGAGATCTTCGGCCCCGTCTGCCACATCCAGCCCTTCGACGAAGAGGAAGAGGTCCTGGCCATGGCCAACGACACCCGGTACGGCCTCTGCGCCGCCCTCTGGACCCGGGACCTCCAGCGGGCCCACCGGGTCGCCGCCGGCATCGAAGCTGGCCTCGTGTGGGTGAACAGCTGGTTCCTACGAGACCTCCGAGCCCCCTTTGGCGGCGTAAAGATGAGCGGCATCGGCCGCGAGGGCGGCGTCCACTCCCTGAACTTCTACAGCGAATCCAAGACGGTCTGCGTGAAGCTCTAGTCCATCCAGGTAAACACTGGTCTCTCGTCCACCGGGGCCCCCTGCCCACTCCTCATTACCCAGTTAGATTCTGGATTACTGGTCTCAGGGGGATTATGGATGGAAAACCCGAAGGTTTGAGCAGAGGCGAAATCTCCGGCGCCCGCTCCTCGACAGCACGCCAGGTCGAATTCAGCTCCATTGTCCGTGAGCCAGTTCACCCTGTCGGTCACCACCGTCCCGGTACTCGTAATGACCTGCACGATGGCATTGGAAAAATCTCCTGGCTGAACATATCCCACGTTATAGGCCTCATCGAGGGTACCGCCGAGATTGCCAACCACCCCCGCCATCGCCCCAGGACAACTGGAGACATTGGTGACTGAGAACACCTGGAACACTTCTGTGCCCTCCTCCGCTTCCAATGCACGCCCAACCACGCCTCCGCAAATCTGTCCATCCGTGACCGTCCCCCTGGAATAGCTCAGAGCAACATACCCCTCCGATCGGCCCACCAGTCCCCCCGCGTAGTGACCGCCGGTCACCTCCCCGGTGGCGTAAGACCCGTACACACTCGCCTGGCTCGCCACCTCGCCGACGAGTCCACCGATCCATGCAGATGCAATCGCAGTGGTCACATCACCGGAGGACCAGGAGGACTCAACAGTGCTGAGGTTGACCCCCACGACCCCACCCCCCCGAGGCTCTCCTGCTGACCCGACGACGACGACGTCTCCCGTGGCCGAGACCGACAGCAGTTCGCCCCAAGAGTAGCCGACCAGTCCCCACTGTGGTACCCTCGACGTGGGCCGACGACGATGAGTCCTGCACAAAAGACCAAAGTTGGCCCACGAGACCTCCCGCTACCTCTGCACCGATGACCTCTCCGGACGATTCGGAGTCGAGCACCTGGTCTGCCTCGCCCACGAGCCCTCCCACGTTTCCGTAACCGACCACCGTAGCATCGACCCAGGAATCTCGAATCATGCCCATGGATCGACCCACGAGCCCGCCGACTTGATGGGCCTGAGTATCTTCGCTGCCGACGACCCCCGAGACCCCGGAGTTCCGAATCTCTCCCATCGATTCTCCGACGAGTCCTCCTACTTCCGATGAACCGACCACGTTCCCGCCGATGACCGTGACCCCATCGATCCAGCCATGACTTCGACCCGCCAGAGTCCCGACCTCTGCGTTTCCACTTACACTCGAGTCCTGTAACACCAGGTTTCGTACCTCCCCGTTGGAACCGAGGACACCGAAGAGCCCCTGCAGATCACTTTCAACGTCATCGATGACAAGCCCCGAGAGCGTATGGCCGCCCCCGTCCAGAAATCCCTGAAACGGGAAGTCTTCGGAACCAATGGGCGCAAACTCTTCAGAAAATGAGAAGTCGCGGTAGATCTGAAAATGCACGTCCGGATCGTCGAGATAGTCGGCGAGCCGAGCCAACTGCCCGGCCCCACAAATCCGGTATGGATCGTCCACCGTTCCCTCGCCAGACTCAAACCCATCTCGATAGCAATCGACGGTGAGGGTCTCCGAGACCGGCGCGACTTGGTCTGCCTCCACCACAGTGGCGATCAGAGCAGTCTCCACTTCCTCGTTCACCGTGAGATTGAAAACGGCGCGAAAGAAATCACCATCTTCGCTGAGCTCTGCCGCGACCTCGGGGGAGCCCGTGGAAAACACGCCCTCTTCGAGGGACAGTTCCACCAACTCACCGCTCCAATCACCTCCCAGCGGGTCCCGCAGTCGAACTTCGACGAAGAAGTTGTCTCCGAGAATCACATAGGACTCGGGAAACAGGCCAAAGCTCAATACTGGATTGTCTTCCCCTGGACTATCGGCATCAGCATCGCCGAGGGTGTCATTTCCGACCTCTTCGGGCTCGCCTGCATCGGGCTCATCGACGTCCGGTTCCCCGGCGTCGGCATCCCCCTGGAACTCCTCCTGGTCCAGTTCATGGAATAGCCCGGGGCATCCCAGAAGCCCCATCATCGCGAACCCGACCAGAAAAACACGAGACCCGGATCTAACCATTTGAGTACTCCGCTGAACAGACATTGAAGAATGCTCAGATTGTATCCTGTCCCGCCCCCTAGTTCCACTATTCCAACACTACCCCGATGGGTCCCACTGAAAGGCCTCCATGTAGGCCTCCCGGACCTCGTCGAGCACTTCCAGGGTGGCCTCGTGATCGAGCCTGGGGAAGGCCTCGAGGAGCAGTCCATTGCGGTGGTTCCGAAGGGTCTCTCGCGCCGCCCCGGACTGACCGCCGATCTCGGCCTGAAACTCCTCCAGGAGCTCCACGGCCTGCTCCATCTCCTCGAGGGTCATGTGACCCCGCCGGGCCACCTGCCGAATCTTCAGCGTCGGGGCGAGCCGCATGGCCAGGCCGGCGTCGGCCTCCCCGAGGGTCCCCTCCTGGAGGTGAGCCTCCACGTCCAGGGTCGCCTCATCGAAGAGCCGGGGCCGCTCCTGCTCCCGGGGACTCTCCAACTGCCGGTCGCTGTCCACCCGTGGCATCACAAAGGTCAAGAACATCAGCAGAGCGAACCCGCCCCACATGAACTTCCCCAGGTGTTTGGACTTCCACCACACCGGTCGCCTACCTCACGTCGCCTCTACGGACCCACGCCAACAGCCCTTCCAACACCCCGGCTCCGGCCGGTCTTCCCTCATCCCAGATGAGCCACGGCCTTGATCTCGATGGCCAGGTTGGGATGGGGGAGCTGATGCACGGCCACCGTGGTCCGAGCGGGACCGGTCTCGGCGTCAAAATACTCGTTGTAGGCCCGGTTGAACTCCCCGTAGTCCGCCATGTCGATCAAGAAGACCGTCAGGTCGACGAGGTCCGCGAGCTCACCGCCGGCGACCTGCAAGATCGCCTCGATATTCTCAATCACCGCCCGGGTCTGGACCGCCACGTCTCGATGGATCGTCCCATCGGCATCCACCTCGACGCCCACGTGACTGTGGTCCGGCCGCCGACAGGATACCCCGGAGACGAAGAGCAGGTCCCCCACCCGCCGAGCGTGGGGATAGTTCGCCAATGCCGGGGCCCGTCCTTCGGCGATCACCGGTTCTGATTTCGTCATGGTCGCCTCAGTCCAACGACGGCGCCGCCGCCAACACCTCGGGCCCGGCTTCGCTGGAGAACTTCTCGAAGTTACGGCTGAAGGCGCTCACCAGTTTGCGGGCCGTGGTGTCAAACGCCTCTTTGTCCTTCCAGGTGTTCTTCGGCACCAGGATCTCATCGGGCACCTCCGGACAGGAGGTCACGATCCCGACCTTGAAGAAGGGATCCTCCTCGGTGGGGGCGTCGGCGAGCTTCCCGGAGTTGATGGCGTCGATGATCGCCCGGGTGTACTTCAGGTTGATCCGCTTGCCCGTCCCGAAGGCGCCCCCGGTCCATCCGGTGTTCACCAACCAGGCCTTGCCCCCGAACTTGCGCATCTTCTCCGCCAACAGCTCGGCGTACCGCATGGGGTGAAGCACCAGAAAGGCCGCCCCGAAACAGGCCGAGAACGTCGCCTCCGGCTCCTCCACGCCCATCTCGGTCCCGGCCACCTTCGCCGTGTATCCGCTGATGAAGTGGTACATCGCCTGCTCCGGCGTCAGCCGGCTCACCGGCGGCAGCACCCCGTAGGCGTCGCAGGTCAGAAAGATGATGTTGTCGGCGTGACCCCCCACGCAGGGGATCTTCGCCCCGGGCACGAACTCGATGGGATAGGAGGTCCGGGTGTTCTGGGTGATCGAGTCGTCGGTGTAGTCCACCACCCGGGTCTCCTCGTCGACGCCGACGTTCTCCAGCACCGCCCCGAAACGGATCGCGTCGTAGATCAGGGGCTCGGCCTCTTCGCTCAGATCGATGGTCTTCGCATAGCAGCCACCCTCGATATTGAAGATCCCCGTGTCCGTCCAACAATGCTCGTCGTCACCGATCAGCTTCCGGTTGGGATCCGTGGACAGCGTGGTCTTGCCCGTCCCTGACAGCCCGAAGAAGACCGACACGTCGCCCTCTTCCCCTTCATTGGCCGAGCAGTGCATGGAGAGCACGCCCCGAAGAGGCATCAGGTAGTGCATCACCGTGAACACCCCCTTCTTCATCTCACCGGCGTAGTCCGTCCCGAGGATCACGAAGTGCCCCGACGAGAAGTCCAGGGCCACCGACGTCTTCGACGAGAGCTCCTCCACCGCTCCAGGGTCGGCTTCTCTCCCACCGGCGTTGAAGATCACGTAGTCGGGCTCCCCGAAGTTCTCCAGCTCCTCGGCGGTAGGCCGGATCAGCATATTGTGCATAAAGAGGGCGTGATAAGACCGGGCGCAGATCACCCGGACCTTGATCTGATGGTCCCGATCCCAGCCGGCGAACCCATCGATCACGTAGATCTGGTTCTCCTGGCCCAGGTATTCGATGGCCCGCTCTTTATTCGCCGCGAACCCCTCGGGGCTGATCTCCATGTTCACCGGGCCCCACCACACATTCTCTTCGCTGCCGGGCTCCCGGACGATCCGCTTGTCCTTCGGGCTTCGCCCGGTCTTCTCCCCGGAGAAGGCGATCAGCGCCCCTGTGGAGGAGATCTTAGCTCCTTTGTCGAACCGAACCGCCTCCTCGTAGAGCCGCGCCACGCTGAGGTTTCGCAACACCTTTGGCCCCTGAATCCCATATTCTTTCAAGTCCACGCTCATCGCATCACCCTTCGCTTTCGAATTCGACCCATTTGCCCACGCCCGATCAATGGCGGCACCCTAGCCATGGCCCCGCGCCTCGGTCAAGGGAAGTCCTCAGGCTTCCTCTTCGGCCTCGATCCCGTACTTTTCCAGCTTGTAATACAACGCGCTGGGCTTGATCCCCAAGAGTCGAGCCGTCTCGGTCTTGACCCCCTCGGCCTTCTCGAAGGCCTCGCAGATCAGATCCCGCTCCAAGTCCTCCAGCACCTCCGGCAAGCTTCGCCGCTCCACCACCTCCAGCCCGATCCCGGCCCCTCCCGACCGCCGGCCCCCACCCACCGTCGGCGGCAAGTCCTCCAGGGTGATCTCTTCTCCCCGGGCGAAGACCAGGGCGTGTTCGATCACGTTCTCCAGCTCACGAACGTTGCCGGGCCATTCGTATCCCCGCAGGGCCGCCAACACCTCGGGACCCACCCGCCTGGCCTGAGACCGGGTCCGGGACGCCAGCTTCTCCAAGAAGTGGTCCACCAACACAGGCAGATCCGTGGGCCGCTCCCGCAGGGGCGGCAGCTCAATGGGAATGATATGTAGTCGATAATAAAGGTCCTCTCGAAACTTCCCCTCGTCCACCAGAGCCCGCAAGTCATGGTGGGTCGCCGTCACGACCCTCACATCGGTGCTCACCGTCTTCTCTCCCCCTACCCGCTCGAACCGCCTCTCCTGGATCACCCGCAAGAGCTTTACCTGTATCGTAGGGCTGATATCGCCGATCTCATCGAGAAAGATGGTCCCCTGGTCGGCGAGTTCAAATCGACCCAGTCGCCGTTGATGGGCCCCCGTGTAGGCTCCCTTCTCGTGGCCAAAGAGCTCCGACTCCAAGAGATTCTCCGCCAGGGCCGAGCAGTTCACCTTCACGAAGGGCCCCTCGGCCCGAGGCGACGCCCGGTGAAGCGCCCGGGCCACCAGCTCCTTGCCGGTCCCCGATTCCCCGTGGATATACACCGTGCTGTCACTGCCCGCGGCCCGCTCCACTCGCTCCAAGACCTGCCGGATCGCCTGGGAGTCGCCGATGATATCTCGATCGAACTCCATCGCCGAGTCCCGCCGGAGCATGGCGTTCTCGTTCTCCAACCGCTCCCGATGGCGCCGCTCCTCCCGGATCTCCAGGGCTCGCTCCACCCGGGCCCGAAGCAGGGTCGGGGGAAAGGGCTTGGTCAAGAAGTCGAAGGCCCCCAGCTGCATGGCCTCCACGGCCTTCTCGATGCTCCCGAAGGCGGTCATCATCACCACGGGGATCTCCGGATCCTTCTCCCGTACGGTTCGCAACACCTCCATCCCGTCGACCTGATCCATCTTCAGGTCCGTGATCACCAGATCAGGGCCCTCCTCCTCGAAGAGCGCCAGGCCTGGCTTGCCCCCGGGGGCCGCCAGCGTCTCGTGGCCCATCCGCTCCAAGACCTGGATCACCCCCTCTCGGAGGGTCTCGTTGTCCTCGATCACAAGAATTTTCGACATCCTGGTCTCCCTGTTCCCTACCCCAGCCACCCCTCGGGGATCGCCTCGAGTTCGCCATCACTCTCCTCGGCCACCACGCCCTCGTCAAAGGGCAGCACCAACCGAATGATCGTACCTTTTCCTACTTCGCTCTTGATTTCCAGCCTACCCCGATGGTCATCGACGATCTTCTTGGTCAACGACAACCCCAGCCCGCTGCCCTTCTCCCGGGTCGTGTAGAAGGGGCGACAGAGCTCATCGAGCTTCTCCGAATCGATCCCCGGTCCGTCGTCGATCACCTCGATGATCCGTTGATCTCCCTCTGACACCCCTCGGAGCCGAATCGTCGCCCCCTCGGGACAGGCCTGCCAGGCGTTACGCACCACGTTCAACAGGGCTCGCCGGAACCTCCCGGTGTCCACGGTCAGCTCCATCCCTTCTTCCAGGTCGATCTCTACGGCGCACCCGGCCTTCAGGGTCTCTCCCGCGCAGAGCTCCCGGATCTCCTCCAAAAACGACGCCGCCCTCACCCGCTCCAACTGCAACGCCTCGGGTCTCGCGAAGGTCAAAAAGTCTCCCACCACCCGGCTCAGATAGGTGAGCTCCCGTTCGATCTTCTCCACCATCTCCACCCGGGAGTGCTCCTGATCGGCCTGCAGCTCCTCTTTCAGCAATCCGCAGAAGAGCTCCATCCCACCCAGAGGATTTCGCACCTCATGGGCGATGCCGGCGAGCATCATGTGCATCTCTTCGTCGCGCTCCACGATAGCCCGGCGCATCTCCTCAAAGGAGGCGGTCAAGAACTCCAACTCTTCGGTCTGCCCCCGGGTGTCCCGAACGGGCACGTTCATCTCCCCCTCGGCGAGGCGCCCGGCGGCGTCGACCAGGGCGTCCACAGGCCTCACCAGCACCGCGGCGAACCACAGGCCGATCAGGAAGACCACCACCACTCCCAGGATTCCCAGAAGGGTCAGCACCGTCGCCAGACGGGCCAGAAGATCAAAGTAGGTCGCGCTCGCCACCACCCCCACGATCACCACGGGTTGCTCGTCCAGATAGATCGGGACGTAGGCCGTCTTGTGGTAGCTCCCGTCCTCATCCCGGAAGAGGGGCCCCGCCCCGGCTCGCCCCTCCTCAAAGCCCGCCCGCCACTCTTCCCGATCGGCCTCCACCCGGTACAAGGTCTCGCCGATGAACCCCTCCTCATCGGTGTCCACCAGACTCCGGGCCTCCCCATCGAAGACGAAGATCCGCTCCACCTCGGTGGCGTCTCGCACGGCTACCAGACGACTCTGGAGCCCGGCGTGCACCCGGGGCATCTGGTCATCGAGGCGAGAGAGCTGAGCCGCGTCGATCCCCTCGCTCATCTCTGCCGAGATCGCCTGACCGACCGCCTTCAGCCGCTCCTCCAGCTCCGCCTCCATCCCCGATCTCGCCCGATCGTAGGCCACAGCCACCAGGGCCACCACCAGGATCGCCGTGGGAACCACGAAGGCTATGATCAACCTCGCCCGTAAGGACCGCATCAAGAACTCCGAGGGATGCCGCAGAATTGACACTCTCTGGGCCCGAAGGCTATCCTCGTCAGGGCGCGGAAGCAAACCCAACCCCTTGAGATCTCATGTCCAACGGCGATCAGGACGACACCTCTGCTGGGGAGGCCCCCGAGGCACCGGAGAGAGAGGACGGGGATCAGTCGCGGCCAAAACAGCCCACCATCCGGCTCCCGGCAGC
The DNA here is from genome assembly GCA_007120035.1 of Myxococcales bacterium. Lineage (GTDB taxonomy): Bacteria > Myxococcota_A > Bradymonadia > Bradymonadales > Bradymonadaceae > SKON01. The sequence continues at coordinate 49,908 of SKON01000193.1, read as the reverse complement.
CTCCCGCTCGAAACCCGGCGGCTCCAATGACCTCGCCGCCCGCCTGCGAAAGCTCTCCTCCGCTCGCCACACCGACGGCGACCAGGACTCCCCGAAAGAGAAGAAGAAGCTCCCTCCCCGCCGGGCTCGTAGCGGAACCCTCCTGAACTTCGGGACCGCCCTTCGGAAGCCTCAGCTCCCTCCCGACGACGTCGACGTCGAACCGGCCCTCGACGATGAGCTCCCCGAACCGGATACGGACCGCATCGAGGGCATCGATACCATCGACGAGCTTCCCGAGCCCGATACGGACCGCATCGAGGGCATCGACGAGCTTCCCGAGCCCGACACGGACCGCATCGAGGGCATCGACGACATCGATGAGCTCCCCGAGGTCAATACGGACCGCATCGAAGGCATCGATACCCCTGCGGAGCTTCCCTCCGAACAACTCGACGCGATCGTCACCGAGGATGCGATCGTCACCGAGGATCTCACGGAGATCGAAGAGGAGACCCAGGAAGAGCCGGGGGAGATCACCATGATGGTCGACCTCACCGAGATCTCCGAGGCCGACAGCGCCCAGGCGTCCCCGGTCAAGGAGTTCCCCGACGAGGAGTTCCCCGACGAGGAGAGCACCGAGTTCTCTCCCCCTCCGGAGCCATCGACAGCCCCCATGCGCTCCGCTCTACCCCGGACCCCCGAGACACCTCCATCGGTCGCTCCCCCCGCTCCGTCTGCTCCGTCCGCCCCCACGTTGGCCACCGCCCCCCCGGCGCCCGTTGCGCCTCGGACCGACCCCGCCGAGGAGTTTCGGGAAGACAAGACCGAGATCTTCGACAGCCCCTTTGAACACGACCCGATCTGCCCACGCCTGACCACTCTGAAGGGACCTTCGGCGGGACAGGAGTTTCTCCTGAACCGCATGAGAAACAGCATCGGACGGGCCTCCACCAACGCCGTGGCAATCCCCGATCTGGCGATGAGCCGCCAACACTTCGAGATCCTCAAGCAGCCCGACGAGACCTTCCTGGTCAAGGATCTCTTCGCCGCCAACGGCACCTCCCTCAACGGCATCAAGATTCAGGAGGCCGATCTCTTCCACGGCGACCGCATCGAGGCCGGTGAGTCCCTCTTTCAATTCTTGATCCCCGGCGACGCTCCCGTGGATCACCGTCAGCGACGGCTCGTCCCGGCGGCCTCGACCAGCACCCTGGCCGCCGGCCAGCGCCGACAACTGGCCTCTCTCGGCGACGCCCCGGCCCCTCGCAGCGCCGTGGACCGCCTCCTCTTCTCGATCACGGTCGTCGCCGTGGTCCTCTCCGTTCCCCTGCTGGCGTTCCTCCTCTTCTCGGTGCTCCAGAGCCCCGGGACCGCCCAGGGCCCTACCGCCGCCGATCACTACCTCGACGGGGTGGCGGCCATCCAGGACCACCGATGGGACGACGCCCACACCTATTTCCAGCGAGCCTATGAGGTAGACCCTGCTTTTGGACAGATCCCGGCACAATTGGACCGCATCGAGAGGGAGCAGCGGGCCCAAGCGACGCTCCACGAGGCCCGCGAGATCGCGCCACCGGAGCTCTCACCGGCGCTCTTGTCTCACCTCGAGGAGATCCGGGACGACAGCGTCTATCACGGGGAAGCTCGTTCGATCTTGCGGCTCGCTCGCCAGAACCGCACCGAGGAGCTCTTTCGCCGGGCCCAGGAAGCCTTCGATGACGGGGAACTCGACGCCAGCCGCGAGCATCTGGACGAGCTGCTGGCGATCTCCCCCCACCACGGCGCTGCTCAGCGACTCTTGGAGGCCCTCGGTGATCCCACCGAAGAGCCCCTCGAAGAGACTCCCGAAGAGCTCGCCGTTCTGGACCCCGACCCGGCGCCGACCCTCACACCGTCACCGGCACCGCAACGGGCCGCACCCGACCCGTCACCGGCCCGACCGGCCCGACCTGCCCCCCGACCTCAGCCGGAACCGGCGGAGACGCAGCGGCGTCCAGAGCGACTGAGCCTCGATGATGAGCTTCAAGATCCCTTCGCCCAACCAGCGGCGGAATCCAGCGAGTCCTCCGAGAGGACCGGTGGAGGCGCGTCGATCAACTTCACCGAAGGCTACTCCATGTACCGGGCCGGAAACTTCGACGCCGCGATCGCTCACTTCCGGTCGATCGCGGACACGGCCTCCGGCTCGGTGAGCAACCGGGCTGCCGACACCGCCTCGGCGATTCGGTCTTTTCAGCGAGATCTGCGGGGCGCCGAGAGGGCGATCCAAGAGGGAGACTTCGCCGCCGCCCAGCGCCAGATCGAGGCAGCTCGACGCCACGATCAGGCCGTGATCAGCGGGGGGGCGTTCACCTCCCGCCTCGACGGTCTCCGCGATCAGGCACAGGCAGGCCTTCAGGACTGACTCAGGCCGGGTTCAGAGGGGGGCTCTTCTTCTCGGCCAGCACGGCCTTCACCTTCGACTGCAGGGCCGGGAACTCGAAGGGTTTGTCCAGGTAGTCGTCGGCCCCGAAGAGGGGCGAGGTCAACTCGTTGTTGGTGGCACCGATGCCGGTGAGCATGATGATCCCCGTGTCATCGTAGGTGTCTCGCTGCTTGACGTACTTGCAGATCTCCCACCCCGTCAGCTCGGGCATCATCACGTCCAACACCACCAGATTGGGCCGGTGGCTGATGATCTGCTCCAGCGTGTCCGCCCCGTCCATGCTCTCGATCAGATCGCAGTCCATCCGCGAGAAATGAGCCCGGAGCATCATCCGCATCTCGCTGTCGTCATCGGCCAACAAGATCAATGGTCGGTCCCGCTCCGTCGGTGGCCCGAAGGGCAACGCGTCCAGGGAGATCTCGTCGATCTCTTCGGCGACTCGGTCTTCCTTTTCACTCATATCCACCTTCTCTGATGCGGTGTGATGGCCCACAGGGTGCGACCCCTGTGCAACTTAGGCACCCGTGGACTCCGGGCTACCCTCTCCCGACTCTTCCTGGCTCTCCAAGGCCTCGATGGCTTTTCGAGCGTCCGGAGTCGCCACGAGGAAGTCTTCGAAGAGGGGCCGGGCCAGCTCTTTCTTATCCAACCCGTTAGGGGCCACTTTCATGTCCAGCTCAGCCAGAGACATATCGAAGGAGGACCGGCGAACGGTCTCCCGATCGAGCCCGAAGTTCTTCAGGGCCTTCTTCACCTCTTCGGTGGAGGTCCGGAATCGCTGGGCGATCTCTCCCAGGGACTGCTTGCGGAAGTTGTTGTTCTCCGTGATCCCCAGATGCAGCGCGCAGAAGAGCTCGAAGGCCGTCATCTCCGAAGGCGCCTCGTGGGTGATCGCCGACGGGTCCAGCAACGGCTCTCGCCCGCCGAGCTTACTCTCCGGGGTCTTCAGCTTCCGCACCGGGGTCTTGCGGCGGGACCGCTTCTTGCTGCGGTTCTGCCGAGATCCTCGGTTGCGATGGGACTGCTTCTTCCGGTTCGACCGCCGACGATTGGACCGTCGGTTGGACCGCTTGGAGCCGGATCGACCCTTGTTGGAATCGCCGGACTTGGACTCTTGGGACTTCTCTCCCCCGGACTGGCTCTTCTTCTTTCCTCGTGACCGTCGGCGACGCCGTCGCCGTCCCGAGGACCCGCCCTTGTTGCCCTGGTTGCCCTGCTTCGAACCGTCGCTTCCGCCCGACGATCGGCGACGCCGCCGTCGAGAACTCTCCCGCTTCTCATCGGGAGATCCCTGATTGGATTCTTCGCTCATTCTCTCCTCGCTGCGTCCCCTCCGCTCTTCGGGGGGGCAGTCTTCCCTTTCGTGGCTTGACGCATATCTCCGGCGGCTCCAGCTCTGGGGCCATGTGGGTGCGCCTGACAACTCACCGCGTCCTACTCTGGGTGTGGTCTCTCGAAACTCGGCACCACAGCCCCTGAGAGTACTCTCCTTCACCGTCCCCAATCTCTGGGGCGCTCACCTTGGTGATTCGCATCGTTTTGAAGGTGGTTGGTGCGTTGGCGTCCGGTCTTGTCGACGCGGCGATTCGTTCACTTCGCTCTTTCCTGGACGCCTCTTTTCTCTCTTTACCCCATCCCCTGGGACGACGCAATACCCTTATCACTCTTGAAAGGCTCTGGGGACCGCCGTAGCCTCTCCCCATCACCCTCCGCCTTGCCGAGGAGTTGGAGTGTCTGACCATTATCGCCCTCATCTCATCTCCCGGACCCTTGTGCCGGCGCTCTGTCTGGCCCTGATCGGGCTATCGTCCTGTCATCTCCACGTCGATCTCGAGGATCATCCCTATCCGTTGCCCTTCGAGCCCCCCGACGAACCCGACGCCGACCCTTCTGTAGAGGATGTGCCCGAGCTCCCCGACGACGCCGACACCCCCTCCCGTGGTCCGGCGCTGTTGATCTCCGAGGTGATGATCCGTCCCTCCACCCCACCGGACTCTCCCTTAGAGCTCGGAGAGTACATCGAGATCTTCAACGCCGGCGATGTCCCTATCGACCCCCTCGATCTGATCATCGAGGTGGTGGAAACCAACGACCGCATCTATGTGGACCGTCTGGTCTCCTCCCCGGAAGAAGAAGAGATCGTCACCAACCTCAAGCCCATCCCCCCGGGAGGGTTCTTCCTCTTTCTCCGGGAAGACCATCCCTATTACGACATCACCGACCACCTCGACGAGGGCACATACTACGAGTACGGTCGGTGGCACCGATCCATTCCCCTCTCCAACTTCAGCCGAACCCTCCGGCTGATCGAGGTCCAGGGTGAGCTGCGGTTTCGTATCCACCACGAGATCGGCTGGCGCCAGGGATTCCTCGTCGATCTCGAGGGGATCTCCTCCACCCGCCTCGACATCCGAGAGAATATCGCCTTCGGACTGCGGTCCGGCGTCGATGAGCGGGAGGACGCCGAGCGCCCCGACTCCTGGTGCTACCACCTGGAGGGCTTCAGCTCCGGCCCCCTGCTCGGTTCTCCGGGACGAACCTCACCGGCCTCCTGCCTCTGATCACCCCAGGGCCGTATCGGCCAGCGACAAGAGCGCCAGACCCAAAAAGATGATCACCAGCACCAAGATCCCGATCCGGGTCATGAAGATCAACGTCTGGATCGCCCTCTCGAATGCCTCGTCGGCGTTCTGGTCGTACTTCTCCGCCAGTTCTCCGAAACGCTCTTCCAGCCGCCCCGTCTCCTCACCGATATCCACATTGTCGATCACATCGTCGGGCAGGGCTTTCATCTGCCGTAGCCCGGCCGCCAGGGTCTGCCCGTCCTCGATCGCCTGCTGGGCCACCTTGATCCGGCGATCGATCCGGGGGTTATTCGACGCCTCCGCCGCCAACGCGAGCGCTCGATGGACGGTCAAACCGCTCGTGATCGACTGCTGGGTGTACTGACAGAACACGGAGATGGAATTCAACCGGGCCGACGAGTTGAACACCGGGATCGGCAGAGCGATCCACATCCGCTGCGCCGCGTTTCGCAACGAAAACTCCACGGGCATTTGCATCGCCAAGAGCGCCCCCAACCCCACCACGGTCGCCAAGAGCACCGACTGGATGCTCGCCTGGATCAACACCGGAAAGAGCGCCCGCATCGCCCCGGCCATCCCCATCTGCACGAACGCTCCCAGATCGGACCGCAAGAGCTGGATGGCGATATTCCCCACCATGATCAAGATCATCGGCTCCACCAGGGACGTCAAAAACCTCACCCGCCGCCGATGACGCTGCTTATAGAACCTCGATAGGTGAGCAAAGGTCAGGGGTAACTTCCCCTGCTGCTCGGCCACAAAGATCACCTTCCGGGCCGTGGTGTCCAACAACCCGAACCGCGCAAACGCCTCCCCCAGCATATCACCGTCTTCCAACAGGCTCTGCCGCAGCCGGTCGATGATCTTCTTGTCTACCTTCTGCCGCTCCAGGATTTCCAGGATCTTGGCGTACCCCATCCCGCTCTGCAATCCATCGGCGAACATGGTGCACACCGTCGCCGCTTCGGAATCGGTCAGGTACGTCGACCGTTCTCTCACGACGGGGCGGGGCTCCGGCGTCTCTGAGTAGTTCTGCACGACCTGCTCCGGGAAGAGAAGAAAAACAAGCGCTTGCTTCTCTGGTAGGGTAGACTACCTCTTGGGGGCACGCAAAACACAGACGCCAAATTCACCAGGCACCAACGCACCAATCACCGCACCAACAAGAGGACCACCGATGGCTCTCAATCAAGACAAGATGCTCGGACTCATGAAGGAGATCCTCCAGGACGAATACCTGGAGCTGGTCGTCGAGGAGTACCGCATGGAGGAGCGCCTCGCCGAGGGCCGCAGTCAGATCCACTGCCGCCTCAAGAATGTCAACGGCGACGCCATCGAGATCGAGGGCGCCGGTGTCGGGACCATCGACGCCCTCTTTGACGCTCTTCAGAAACACCTCGGGGAAGACTACCCCTCGCTCAACTCCATCCGGTTCTCCCAGTTCTCGATCCGAGGACTGATCAGCAGCGAGGGTCCGTCCACCAAGGCCGAGGCCGAAGCCACCGTGGGGATCCTCAACAGCGAAGGCCGGGAGTTCATCTTCCAGACCCAGCAGCCCTCGGTGAGCCGAGCCGGCATCCAGGCCACCGTGGACGCCACGGAGTACTTCGTCAACAGCGAGAAGACCTACGTGAAGCTCCACGAGATCTTGCAACACTACCAGGAAGAGGGCCGCACCGACCTGGTCGAGAAGTACACCGACCTGATGACCCAGGTGGTGCAGAACACCTCCTACTCCGAGGTGGTGGAGAAGATCCGGGCCTCGATGTCCTAGATCAGCCCGTTAGGAGATCTTCTCCGGCACCGGCACCTGCCGGACCACCCGGATCGCTTTCGGATCACCTGTGAGCTCCGAGGCCTTGGACACCAGCCACCGGAGCTGCTTGCGGTTCAGCGGCCGGTCGATGGCGCTGACCTCATAGGCAAACCCAAAGTCCGGGAAGTCCCGGTGGGATGACTCCAGGTTGTTCAACCCGGCCTCGAAGATCGCGTCATCGACGGCCTTCTTCGTTCCCCGTTGATCGCTGTGAATCACGGTCAGGATCGTGGCCGCCTTATCGGCGTCCACCCCGATGGTCTGCCCCGGGCTGAACACGCAGTCTCGCACCGTCCCATACCGATTGAAGAGGCGAGTCGTGTTGGCCATGTATTGGGCGATCCGGGGCTGGGCCTCTTCGGTGGCCGCACCGATATGGGGGGTGGAGATCACGTGGGCTTCCTCGGCGAAGGGGTTGACCCACTTATCCTTCTGACTCCCGGGCTCCGAGGGAAAGACGTCCACCGCTGCTCGACACACGGCGCCGTCTTTCAGGGCTCGCTTCAGATCCGAGGGATCGTAGAGGAACCCCCGGGCGGCGTTGATGAAGATCCGGGGACTCTTCGGGGGCCTGTCGGCGGCGAGCTGGGCGAAGTGGTCGTAGGTGATCATCTCTCGATTGGACCGTCCCCGGTAGTCCTCGGCGGAGACGTGCACGGACACCACATCGGCGATCCGGAACGCCTCGGCCAGGCTGTCGCAGGACCTCCACCCCAGGGCTTCGCCCACCTCCCGGGCCAACTCCCGGTTGTCGTAGAAGTACACGTTCAACCCGAAGGCGTCGGCGACCTGCGCGACCTGCTTGCCGATATTACCCAGGCCGATCAGGGCCAGGTTCTTCCCCTTCAGCTCGAACCGGCCCGTGCTGGCCTTGGTCCACAGATGGCGCCGGCCCTCTCGATCGGCCTCAAAGATCCGCCGGGCCAGGCAGATCATCTCCCCCATCACCATCTCCACCACGCTGCGGCCATTGCTGATGGGATCATTCATCACCAGGACCCCCTGGCGAGCCGCGGCCTGCTTGTCCACGGAGTCGTCGCCGATGCAGCAGAGCATGATCGCCGCCAGGTTCTCCGAGGCGGTCAGCACCTCCTCATCGACCTCGAACTTACTCCGCTTGAAGATCAGGTCGTGCTGGCCCTCTTTGAGGACCCGCAGCACCTCTTCGCGCCGCTCCGTCAGCTCCAGGCCCAGGCGATCCACGCAGATCCCCAGGGCCGTCAGGTGCTTATCCAGGCTCGGATCCGGTTCTTCCAGGACCAGGGCTTTCTGAAACCTGGGTCGGAGAAGACGAACCCCGTCAATTGACTCGCTCATATCTCTCTTCGTCGCTCAAAAGACCACGTTTTCTACGTATTCGCCGAACTCCCCTCGGAGGGTCTCGGCGATCTCACCAAGGGTGACCTTGGACTTCACGGCGGCCACGATGGCCGGCATCAGGTTGCTCGACCCCCGGGCGGCTTCGGCGAGCACCCGTCGGGCCTCCTCCACCTCGGTGGCTGATCGAGAGGCCTTGAATTGGCGCAGGCGCTCTACTTGCTCAGTCTCTACGGCGTCGTCGATCCGCAACAGGCCCTCCACGGGCTCTTCCCGAACCTTAAACCGATTCATCCCGACGATCACCGACTCGCCGCGCTCCTGGGAGAGCTGCGCCTGATAGGCGGCCTCCTGGATCTCGGCCTGAGGGAACCCAGCCTCGATCGCCGCCACGGCACCGCCCATCTCATCGATCCGCTCGATGTACTCGGCGGCCCCCTCCTCGATATGATCTGTGAGGGTCTCCAGGAAGTAGCTCCCCGCCAGGGGGTCGATCACGTCGGCTACCCCGGTCTCATAGGCGATCACCTGCTGGGTCCGCAGGGCCAACTGCGCCGACGCCTCCGTGGGCAAGCTCAGGGCCTCATCCCAGGAGTTGGTGTGCAGCGACTGGGTCCCGCCCAACACCGACGCCAACGCCTGCATGGCCACCCGAATCAGGTTCACCTGGGGCTGCTGGGCCGTCAGCGTGGACCCGGCGGTCTGGCTGTGGAACCGGAGCCGCATGGACCGCTCCGACTTGGCTCCGAACCGCTCCTTGATGATCTTGGCCCACAGCCTCCGGGCGGCCCGAAACTTCGCCACCTCTTCGAAGAAGTTGTTGTGGACGTTGAAGAAGAACGAGAGCCGGCCGGCGAAGTCGTCTACGTCGAGTCCGCTCTTCAGCGCCGCCTCCACGTAGGCGATTCCGTTGGCCAGGGTGAACCCCACCTCCTGGACGGCCGTGCTCCCGGCCTCCCGGATGTGGTAGCCCGAGATGCTCACCGTGTTCCACCGCGGCACCTCGGCCTGACAGAACTCGAAGATATCCGTGATGATCCGCATGCTCGGGCGAGGGGGATAGATGTAGGTCCCCCGAGCGATGTACTCCTTGAGGATATCGTTCTGGATCGTCCCTCGGAGCTTATCCCGGTCGATCCCCCGACCGTCAGCGACGGCCACATAGAGGGCCAGGAGGATCGACGCCGTGGAGTTGATGGTCATCGACGTGGAGATCTTGTCCAGAGGCAGGTCCGCTAAGAGCACCTCCATGTCGGCGATGCTGTCGATGGCCACCCCGACCTTGCCGACCTCTCCTCGGACCCGGCCGTGGTCGGAGTCGTAGCCCATCTGGGTGGGCAGGTCGAAGGCCACGCTCAGCCCGGAGGTGCCCTGGGAGAGGAGGTACTGATACCGCTCGTTGGACTGCTGGGCCGTCCCAAAGCCGGCGTACTGCCGCATGGTCCACAGGCGGCCCCGATACATCGTGGGCTGCACGCCTCGGGTGAAGGGGTACTCCCCGGGGAACCCGACCTCGTCGAGGAAGTCCTCGTCGGCTCGGTCCTCGGGGCCGTAGAGTCCATCCACCTCGGTCCCATCGGAGAGGGGGAAGGACTCTCGGCGAACCCCGTACTTCTTCAGCAGGGGCTCCAAGACCTCCTCCTCCCAGGTCTGTCGGGCCTTTTGCAGGGCGTCCTGGAACGACTCTTCGCTCATTCTCCGTCTCCGTCGTCCTCGATGGTCAAGAGGAGGTCGCCGATCTCTACGGCCTGCCCGGACTCCACGGCGATGGTCGCCACCACCCCGGCCCGGTGTGCCTTGAGATCGTTCTCCATCTTCATCGCCTCCACGACCACCAGGGGGTCGCCCTCCTCCACGGTGGCGCCCGCCTGGGCCAGAATCTTCACCACCTTGCCCGCCATCGGGCTGGTGAGCTCCGGGCTCGCCGCCCCGCCGCGACCGCCCGTAGCGGTACGCATACGACGCTCCCGCTCACTGAGCACGTCCAGGTCAAACCGCTGATCGTCGACGTAGACCGCCAGTCCCTGGTCGGTTTCGACCACGTCGACGTCCACGGACCGCTGGCCCCACAGGAGGTGAAGCTGCCCCGGACCAGGGGAGAACGCATCGACGTCCACCACATTCCCCTCCGGCGTGGTCACCCGGAGGAGGCCATCGACGGGCACCACCTCGAAGACCCGGTCGTCCTCTTCGTCGCCGGGTAGAAAATACCGCGCTCTCTCGCTCATTCTGGCTCCTTACTTGCCTCGGCCCAGCTCTCGCAGCCGCCCGAAGTGCTTCCACTTGCTCCCCGTCGACGTCGACGGTCCCGTGAGCTGGGCCGTCGCCGGCTTCTGGTCTCGCTGGTAGGCGTAGATCACCGCCGCCAGCTCAGCCAGCTCCTGGTGGGTGGGGCCCGTCTGATCCCGCTCTTTCAGCCATCGGGGCACAAAATTCGTGTCGTACTCACCGCTGACGAAGTCCGGGTGGTCCAGGACCTCCCGATGAAACGCCAGGTTCGTGGTGATCCCGGTGATCACGTACTCCTGAAGAGCCCGCCGCATCCGGGCGACCGCCTGCTCCCGGTCCTCTCCCCAGGTGATCAGCTTGGAGATCATCGGGTCGTAGTGCACGGGCACTGTCGCCCCGGCGTACACCCCGCCGTCTTCCCGAACCCCCGGGCCCGACGGCGGTCGCAGGGCCTCGATCTTCCCCGGTGAGGGCCGGAACTGATTCTCCGGATCCTCGGCATAGATCCGGCACTCCACGGCGGCGCCCCGGATCGTCAGGTCTTCCTGTCGCAACGCCAGGGGCTCCCCGTTGGCCACTTTGACCTGCCACCGAACCAGATCGACGCCGGTGATCATCTCTGTGATGGGGTGCTCCACCTGCAGGCGGGTGTTCATCTCCAGGAAGTAAAAGCTCTGGTCCTGATCGAGGAGAAACTCCACGGTCCCGGCCCCGATGTAATCCACGGCCCGGGCGGCCTGCACGGCCACCTCTCCCATGGCCTGCCGGGTCTCCTCGGCGAGCACCGGACAGGGGGTCTCCTCGATGATCTTCTGGTGGCGCCGCTGCACGGAGCAGTCCCGCTCGAAGAGGTGCACCACGTTGCCATGGCCGTCGGCCATCACCTGGATCTCCACGTGGCGGGGTTTCAAGACGAACTTCTCGACGTACACGTCGCCGTTTCCGAAGGCGCTGATCGCCTCCCGCCGGGCCCCCTCGAAGGCGGCCTGAAACTCCGACGGATCATCGACGCGGCGCATGCCCTTTCCGCCGCCGCCGGCGGCGGCCTTGATCAGCACCGGGAAGCCCATCTCCTCGGCAGCCTTCAGAGCCTCTTTGGGGTCCTCCACGGCCGACGGGGTCCCCGGGACCAGGGGCACACCGGCCTCGGCCATCAACTTCCGAGCCCGGGTCTTCTCACCCATCACGTCGATGGCCTCAGGCGAGGGACCGATGAAGGTGATCTTCGCCTCTTTGCAGGCCCGGGCGAACTCGGCGTTCTCGCTCAGGAAGCCGTAGCCGGGGTGGATCGCCTCCGCCCCGGTCAGAGCCGCCGCCTCCAGGATCTTATCGATCCGCAGGTAACTCTCCGAGCTCGACGCCGGTCCCACGCACACCGCCTCATCAGCCATCCGGACATGCAGGGCTTCCCGATCGGCTTCGGAGAACACCGCCACCGTGGCGATCCCCATCTCTCGAAGGGTCCGCATCACGCGGACCGCGATCTCTCCCCTGTTGGCGATCAGAATCTTCTGGAACATCGTCGACCTCCGCTTGACTTCTCGACACCTCGTCGAGCGGGCGGACGTTACCAGAGCTCCCCCACGGGGCCAAGCCCCGGGGATCCTCCCCCCTTCACTGACTACCGAAATTACTCGTCTTCCAACCAGGCCGACAGAAGCTCCGCCGGCGAGATCCGGACCTCTCCGGTCGCCTCCGACGCTTTGAGATACCGCAGGACCTGATCCTCGATCAGGGCCAGCTTCATCTGAGTGTCTTCGTCGGCCCCGAGGGCAAACTGCAAGAGGTGGGAGTCTTCTTCACTCATTCCATGCACCATGCGCAAGACCTTCTCTTCTCGAGGAGTCAGGGCGTCAGACGTGGTGCTCACGTCCTGGGCTTCCCCTTCGGTGGTCGTGGATACCGCCGCGTCTCGTTCGCTTTTGCTTTGCTTAGTCAACGTCCATTCCTCCACCGAACACCACCGGCCCTGGAGACATCCATTTCACCGATGATCGAAATCGCATTTGTCGTATCCTGCGCGCACACACATTCAGAAAGCCCTGCGGCGTAAGCGCTCCTATGTTATAAGGGGCGGAAGCTCAGGGGGCAAATTTTTCCCCCAGATTTCCCAACCCTCTCTCAGGCCTTGAGGAAACCCCGATATGTTCCCGATCATCGATGATCTTCTGTCTCGATTTCAGTCTCGTCTCGACACTCGCGCCCTCGTGATTGGCCACCATGCAATGGAAGAGGGAGGACTGCAAGCGCTGCAGGACCACCTCCCGAAGGGGCTGTGGCTCGTCGCCGTCGACGACAACACCTGGGAGGCCGCCGGCGCCGACGTAGCGGCCCACCTCGATGGGGCCTCCCTGACCTGGGAGCGCTACGACGTGGTGCCCGAGGCCGACGGCGGCGATCCGATCTGCACCGACGACCGCATCGCCGCCTTCGAGGAGGCCCTGAAGGCGTCGAAGGCCACCGCCGCCATCGCCGTCGGGGCCGGCACCATCAACGACATCGTCAAGATGGCCAGCCATAACGCCGGCGTCCCTATGGCCTGCGTGGGTACCGCCCCCAGCATGAACGGCTACACCTCGGGGATCGCCGCCGTCCTCTCCGATGGAGTCAAGACCACCAATCCCTGCAAGGCCCCGGCGGTGATCATCGCCGACGTGGACGTGATGGCCAACGCGCCCTACCGGATGATCTGCAGCGGCCTCGGAGATCTGATGAGCAAGCCCGTCTCCAACGCCGACTGGCAGCTCTCGGCCTGGCTCACGGGATCCTTCCACTCCGACGAGGCCATGGAGATCATCGAGGCCGGCGCCGCGATGCTCAAAGACGTAGCGCCCCTCCTGCCCGACCGCGACAGGGAGGCCGTCGCCGGCCTCACCGCCTCCTTGATGCTCTCCGGGCTGGCCATGAGCGTCGCCGGTTCGTCGAGCCCCGCCTCCGGCGGCGAACACCTGATCAGCCATTTCATCGACATGACGGCAATCGCCTTCGATGAGCCCCATGACTTCCACGGCTGCCAGGTCGGCGTGGGCACGATCACCTCGGCCTTCCTCTACGAGAAGCTCCAGGCCCTGGACCCGGACACCATCGACATCGACGCTCGGGTCGACGCCCTGCTCCCCTGGGACGACTACGAGGCGCTCCTACGAGAGCGCTTCGGTCCCCTCTTTGACGCTGTCGTCACCCACGCCAGGAAAGCCTATCCCACCCCCGAGGATCTCCGGGTCCGGTTGACCACCCTCAAAGAGGGGTGGCCCGAGCTGAAGACCCGGGTGGGCCGCACCCTCCAGACCAGCCAGGCCATCGAGGACGAGCTCCACAGCGCGAAGTGCCCCCTTCGGTTCTCCGATCTGGGCGTCGAGACCGACCGGGCCCGGCGATCCATCGTTCACAGCAAGGATATCCGCAACCGGTACACGATCCTGCATCTGGCCTGGGAGCTCGGCCACCTCGACCACTGGGCCGACGAAGCCCTGCAGCGGTTGGCCTGACTCACCGGGCCTGACTCACCGGGCCTGACTCAGAGGAAAGACATGGCGAAGTAGATCACCGCCGAGATCAGGCAGCAGAAGAAGAGAAGCCCGATGATCCCGCCTACGATCAACATGGTGCGGCTCTTCCCCTCTTTCTCTTCGCCCTCCACCAAGGAATCCTCCTCGGTGGCGGCCAGGGCCGTGGAGCTCGTCGATACGTCGTCTCCGAACCCCTCCAGGTTGGTGCCCGGAGTGGACCACTCCTCTTTCTGATCCGGACCTGCTTCCAGGTCGGTTCCACCAGGCCCCTCACTGGAGAAGTCCGGAGCCGCCGTGGGCTCCGTCTGGCCGCCAAAGGTTCCGTCCGGCCCGGGGGGGATGGTGACCTGCTCGTGGGCCTCCGTGGCCGCGAACGCCTGGGGTCCTGTGACGTTTCCGGGGGCCACGCCCTCGTCGTTCGGCTTCTCTACCGCCGGCGACTCCGCCGCCTCTGTGACGCCCGTGGCCCGCTCCTTTAAGTTGTGATGGATCTCGGTGGGCGCAAACGCCGCCTCCCCGGCCACTGGCGACGGCGACTCCTCGTCCTGACCTGGGACAGCGTCCATCATCTGTGTCGGGGCGTCGGAGTCCTCCATCTCCAGCGTCGGCACCGGGGCCTCGGCCTGCTCCCCATCGCCCCCTCCGGCCTGCTCTCGGGCTTGCTCCAGCTGCTCTCTCCACGCCGGGTCCACAGCCCCCATACCGATCATCGTCTTCTTCTGCTCCACCTGCAGTCGATGGCCGCAATGACCGCAGTGAATCGACGTCTCTGAAACTTCTTTACCGCAATTTGGACAAATTTTCATCGGGGGCCTCCGTAACTCAGGATCCTGGCGAGGATATCCCTTGTACCTCAGAACACAAGAAAAACCCGGCGAGCCGTCACGGCTCGCCGGGTCTCGTCCTACCGCAGGAGCGGGTTTTTAGCAGCCGCTGACGTCAGTGGCCACCACCATCCGGTTGTTGTCCGTATTGCACTCGTTTCGGGTGCTCTCCCCCTCATCGTCATCGACGACCACCACGATCTCCCACCCGTCGCCTTCGGGGATGGTGCCGTCCAAGATCACCCTCTCCGCCTCGCCAGGATCCAACCCGGCCTCGGTGGTGGCCGTGGCGATCACCACGGACTCCCCATCCTTCTCGGCATAGAGGGTCACAGGGATCCCGGCGCCGACCCGGGCGGCTCCGCCGTTGGTCACCCACACATCGAGGAGGAAGACGCAGTCTCCAGCGATGAACTCCGGATCGTCGGGGAAGAGGTCCGGCGCCGCCTGAGGCAGGATCTCCGTCAGGGAGTTCAACCGGAAGGTGTTGTGATCCAGGTAGTTCGGGGTGGGCTGTGCCGGGATCGCCCCGCCTTCTTCGACGTTGTTGATGTAGTAGGCGTGCTGGTTCCAGACCCGCCGGGTGGTCACCCAGTTGTCATCGGGGTCGCCGAACATCCGGACGCCTGCGGTGCCTTTGGCGCAGTTCGGGATCTCTGCGCCGCACTCGAAGTCGCTGCTGGGGACGATGATATTGGCCGCCCCGTCATTGTTTACATCGGCGATCACCGGGTTCTCCAGGGCCGTGAACGACGGGTTCTCCACGGGGTTCTCGAACTGCGGGGTCCCGGTCTCGCCATCATAGACGTGGAGGTTCAACTCGTCGTTGTACACCACCGATGCCCGGCCATCTCCATTGAAATCGAAGACGCTGGAGCCCGTCACGCTGCTCGACTCGTCCTGGGTGTCCCCGGACCACATCAGGACATCGTCGAGCACCAGGTTCAACCCGGCCGGGGTACCGAAGAGGGAGGTGTCGACGTGAAGCGCGTAGTATCCATCTCGACCGGCCACGCCGATCTCCAGGCTCGGATCCGTGTCGGTCCGATCGCCGGTGAAGTCCGCCAAAGTCGGCGGCCCCAGACGCCCGGCGCCCGGGATCTGCAGCGGGCCCCACAACAGCGTCCCGTCCTCACCGGCGTGGATCCGGACCGTACCGCCGGAGACGACGACGATCTCCGCCGACCCGTCGCCGGTGAAGTCCCCGATCCCAGGGTAGCCGTCCTCGAGATAGCCGCCATTGGCATCGAGCGGCGCCTCCCACAAGAGCGTCCCATCATGGTTATACACGGCCCGACCGGTCACGACTTCCTGGGTGTACCCGGCGGTCACGGGATTGATGTCCCGGGTCACGTCGGCCACCACGCTCAGGGGCCCGATGTTGATCCGGTTGCTGCCGATGATCGAGTAGTTGCTCCCCACAGCGTAGGCGGTGCTCAACCCCGGCGCGTCCCGGCCGTCCCACTCCAGGTTACCCATATTGTCAAACACCATGGATCCCACGATGATCTGAGCATTTCCGTCGCCGTTGAGGTCGGCGATGGACGGCCCGCCCCAGATCGTGTCGTGAGCCATGGAGATATCCTCGTCGGTGGTCCACAGGATGCTTCCGTCGTTGCGGACCGCCGCCATCCCCACGATCCCCTGGCCGTAGTGCCACAGGGGAGCGATGATCTCCGGGGTGCCGTCGCCGTTGATATCACCGGTGGCGATGCTGCCCGCGGGCATGAACCCGTACTGCGGATCCCAGTCCTCCTGGGAGTCACCCCAGAACATGTGAAGCTCTTCGTAGCCCACGCTCCAGTGCAGGGTGCCGTCGTCGCCGCTGATCGCCCGGAGCACACCGGTGATTAGCTCGTCCCAGTTACTATCGTTCTCGGTGGTGGCGAAGGTGGTGAACACCACATCGGGGATGTCGTTGGTGTCGACCACTCCATCGCCGTTGTCGTCGGTGAGGTTGATCACCACGGGGGTCATCATCACCTGATTCATGGAGTGCCCGGCGAAGACCTGGTTTGCGCCATGGCCCTCGTAGACCGCGTAGGGCATGGTGGCGTCTACCTGGAAGTGCCACATCTCCACAGGGTTGAAGGTGTCCGACCGGTCCAGGAATTGGCACTCCTCATCGAAGTCCAACCCCTCTCGACGATCTCCTTCGGGCTCGGTCTGGTTGGGATCCTGGTTCTGGTTCTGATTCTGGTTCTGATTCTGGTTCTGGTTCTGGTTCTGGTTCTGGTTCTGGTTCTGGTTCTGGTTCTGATTCTGGTTCTGGTTCTGATTCTGGTTCTGGTTCTGATTCTGGTTCGAATCGTCCGTGCAAAACCCGGTGACCCAATCACAGCTCGCCCCATCGGGGCAGTCCTCATCGTCGGAACAGGGGATTTCCCCCACCGGTACCGAGCCTCCCGGCTCTTCACTACATCCCGTGGCCATCCAGGCGCCGGCAGCCAGGGCTGCCGCCGCGATCCAATGGGCAATTCGTCGCTCGCTCATCTCGTTCCTTATCCGGTGAAGGACTTTTCGTTAGACCAATTTGGCTTCTACAGACCGGGCCACTTGTAATGAAAGTTTTCGCCGATTTCAAGATCGACGTTCCTCGTCGCGGTCTCTACACTTATCGCTCCAACCACGGGCACCTTTGCCGAGTTTTTTCCGATGCGCCGATATACGATCGTCACCATCATCGCTCTCGTGGCCGTCACCGTGGGGGGCGTCCTCTACGTCACAGAGCCCTTCAACCAGGATCGCCGTATCGTCCGGGAGCTCTCCTCGAGCTTCATGGAGGATATTCAGTTCAAGGACTTTCGATCCTCGGCGCTCTACCATCACGAGCTGGAGCAGGATCGGGTCGACATCGGTCGCTCCATCGAGAGCCTCTTCAAGGTTCGCCCCGAGATGCTGGACATCCTGGACTTTCGGATCGTCCGGTCCGAGGTGGACTCCACCAACCGACGAGCCCGGGTCCTGGTGAACACCAGGGTCAAACGGTTGAACCTCGATGACGATCCCGAAGAGGTGGAGCTGCACCTCTTCTGGATCCGCCGCCACCCCCAATGCCCGCTCGGCGCTGATTGCGTCGACGGCCAGTGCGAGGACGAGCGAGGGCCGGTCCGGCTCGACGAGGAGGAGGCCGACGCCGACGATGAGGACAGCGAGGCCTCGATCTACCAGTGCGACCCCGACCTCGAGCACGCCTGGTTCATGAACCTCGACTCCACCCTGGAGCGGCGGGAC
Organism: Myxococcales bacterium; assembly: GCA_007120035.1. Lineage (GTDB taxonomy): Bacteria > Myxococcota_A > Bradymonadia > Bradymonadales > Bradymonadaceae > SKON01. The sequence goes on along the minus strand of SKON01000193.1, from coordinate 31,987 downwards.
TACCGGTGATCCTCCTCTTCGCCCTGTCGCAAGATCCGAAACTCCACCCGCCGATTCTGGGCGTGGGCCTCGTCGGAGTCCTCCTCGGACAGAAGCTCTGAGGCCCCGTAGCCTCGGGCCGACAGCCGCGCCGCCCGCACTCCGCGGTCGATCAAGAATTCCCGCACCGCCCGGGCCCGCTCCTCGGAGAGCATCCGGTTGTAGTCGGCGTCACCACGGACGTCGGTATGTCCCGCTACCTCCACCAAGAGAATGTCGGGGTGATTCCGCAGCACGAGCGCCACCTCCTCCAGCAGGCCGTAGGACTCCTCCTTGATGATCGCTCGATTGGTCTCGAAGTGGACCCGCTCCCGGATCTCGATCACGTCCTGACGCCGCACGACCTGCTCTTCATCAGCCGGCGGTGGACACCCGTCATAGGCCCGCAGCCCGGGCTCCAGCGGACAGTGGTCCTCGATATTCGGGATCCCATCGCCGTCGACGTCATAGTCGGGGCAACCGTCGGCCCCGGCACCCTCGATGAACACCGCCGGCTCGAAGGGACATTGATCGTCGAAGTCCAGCACTCCGTCGCCGTCGCTGTCCAGCACGGGGCACCCCCAGCGGTCAACGGCCCCTTCCCAGTCGGCCACCAGGTTGCCACAGCCCCGGAAGGTCTCCGGGGTGATCGCGCAGCCGTCGGCGTCATAGGGCCCGGTGAACCCCTCGGGCTCGGGCGGACAAAAGTCGTCGGCCACCGCGGGCTCCCGATCCCAGACCGGACTGTAAGTGAAGCCCAAGAGCCCTCGGGCCCGGGGACTCCCCACGCCGCCCACCACGCCCAGGCCGACCCCGGCTTTGACCTCCAACCCGTCGGCGGCCAGAAAGCTCACCGACCCCAGCGCCTCCATGGGGCTCGTCGTCCGCGACGGCTCCCGCAACACGGTCTGCCCCATCAACTCCAACCCCACCATCAAAAACCCGTCCACCACCTCGGTCTGTGCGCCCACCCCGTAGGTCAGATTCATCCCCAACTCCGCGTCGTGGAAGGTCTGGGTCGCCCGATCCCGGACCCCGAAGTTCGCCGCCACCATGGTCAGCCCCAGGGGCGTTGAAAACCAGGTATCCGCCAGAAATCGAAACGAAAACCCCAGCCCCGAGTCGCCGGCGAACTGCTCCGGGTTCCCCCCGCCGAAGACAGACACCATCGCCCCCAACCCCACGGGCCCATCGAGGCTCGACAATAGCGCCCCCTTCAGGTTCAGCTCGAAGGTCCCCAGGGTCGTCCCCCCTAAGTCGGCCTCCCCATATCGCCCGTCGTTGGCCAGTACCAGGGGCACCCCGATGTCCAACTGCAGGTGGTCAAAGAGCCCCACCCCGGCCCGAAAATGCCCCGTGAGGCGATGATCCACCACGGGCACCCGGGTGTCGTCCTCGAACCGCAGCATCAAGGGCTGGTTCATGTAGTCGAAGAACACTCCTCCGTAGGGCCGGAAGTGCTCGAACACCTCGGCGCTCTCGGTGACCAGAATCGCGTCGGGCCCCATCGCTGGACGCAACGTCTGTAGGTCGAACCCACCGTCCTGTGCCTCTGCCTCGGGCACGGCCATCATCCCACAGGCCAACGCGAATACCACCACCCATCGAACTCGCCACGGCATACCACCACCTCTTACTTCGACACTGACTTCAACACTCAACCACCACTACTCCTGCAGGCCGTCGCTCAGGAAGACCGCCCCTTTTCGTAGACCTGAATCATCAGCTCGTAGACCGCCTCATCGGTGGGCGTCTGGCCCAGCTCTTCGGAAGCCTTTCGCCGAAAGGCCTCCACGATCTCCCGCAGGGGGCGCCGAAACTCCTCATCCACCGCCCAGAAGAGCGCCGTCAGCCGCGTGACGTCTCCGTGAGGCCGACGAGTGTAGGCCACCACTCGGTCCAGGTCGGAGCCTCGGCCGATGGAGTCCACCTGAGCCATCAGCTCCGTGAGCCGATCCTGAAATCCCCGGATCACGGCATGCTCCTCGGGAAGATCAGGGGGCTCGTCTTCTTCGGTGAGCTGTCGAGCGCTGAATCGTGCCGAGTGCAACCCCTTGCCCGGCTCGTACCGAACCCGAATGCTCACCGGTTTGCCCGCCTCCACATCGATGTCCTCCCTCAAGGGCACCAGGATCGATCGGAGCCCGGACTCGCTGGAGATCTGAATCGCCCCGGGAACGAGCTCCACCACGGAGGTCAACCTCAGGGCGCTGACCACCCCGCTGACCACAGGCCGGACGATGATCGTGTCGTCCACCGCCGGGCCGCTACCCTGCCCGCCGTCGAATCGGGTGGTCAGAAAGTGCTTGGACTCACTCAAGGTCGCCACGGGCTCCCCGGCCAGGCTGTACCGGGGCTGCCGCAGCGAGATCCCCGACAGGTGGGTCGTGGCGTTGGCCAGTTCCAAGAGCTGCACGATTCGCCCCGGGATCAGCGCGCCTCCTGTCTTCAACGTCGAACGCAGGTGAGCCAGCACCGCCGCGTCGGGTCCCTCCATCATCCACACCGACCGCGGCAGATACACCGCCACGTCCACGGCCTCTTCCAGCTTCACCGTCTCTGGATCCCCGACCACGATGGACACCTTCTTTCCCAGCTCCTGGCTGACCACGGCCCGCCTGAGATTCTCCACCACCGACTGGCGAGGCTCCACGATCACCACCGACGACGCCCGGGCGGCCACCTCTTCGAAGTAGGTCGCCGCCTGAAACCCCACCAGGGCCACCCGGGGAGCGCTTCGCCGACCCAACTCCTGGGCCAGCGCATCCGAGACGGACGCTCGCCAGTCCGGGTCCAGGGCCTGTGAGATCTCCTTGCCTGACAGCGGGGCCTCTAGGTTTCCGGTCATCTTCGCCTCCGGGGCTCATCGAGCATGGGTCAACCTGTAGGATGCAAAACCTAACACCCCCACCCGGGGGTGTAAACGTCATCGGATCCGCACCACCTCGGTGCTACTTCGACCAAAGGTCTCGGGGTGGTACATCTCCTCGGCCTTGGCCGGCATCGCGATGAAGGTCCCCGGCGTGGTAGCCCGGGCCACGTAGCTGTAGGTGTAGGTGCCGTGATGCACCAACGACGCGAAGGCCTCCACCCGCTCGTCCCGAAGGTTCTCGTGCTCAAACCAGGGGCGGCTAAAAAACCACCACCCCCATCCCCGGCGTGTCGAGCTCCCGCCGGCCAACCCCTCCTCGACCTGGCTGACAGCCAGAGCCGTGTTGATGGGTTCAAACCCCGCGGGCAACCAGTCCACCAGGGCCACGTGATACCGTCGGGCCGGCACGGTCATCGACAGCTCCACCCGAACCCGGGCGCCGGCTCGGATCTCCCAGCCCTCCTCGGTTCGGCGCACGTCGTCCTCGTCGTCGACGGCTTCGTAGGTCCGCTCCACCAGGAACCCCTCGTCCAGAGGGGCCAGGTTTCGATCCTTCGGGGCATACCGCACCCCCACCCGGTAGTACATCCGCCCCTGGCCATCGCGCTGCAGCACCAGGGGCAACCGCTCCTCCTCCTGCTCCTTCAGGTAGCTCATGGGCACCATCACCTGATGACGCTCCGTGGTCCGTCCGGAATAGGCGTGCTCCGAGATCTGCGCCTCCCCGAGCCAGGCCCGGGCGATGAAGTCCGGCTCGTCGGCCTCGTACTCGTCGAAGTACCGCCGCAGCGCCATCAGGATGAACACGTTCTCCTGGGTGTTCCCCCACCGGCCCCGGCTCCGATGGCCAAGCAGACCCCGCACCACCTTCTCCACCAGGTGATGGTCCGGATCGGTCTGCAACAGACCATCGAGGACGACCCCGTCGGTGCGGCGCGTCGTGTGGAGCAGCCGATAGGCATCGGAGTGGTAGGACTCCTGGAACTCCGCTGTCGCCGCCGTCTCCTGGACCTGGTTCTCGATCCGCTGGCGGAACCGCTCCTCCCACCGGGTACCCGACGCCATGGGCAGCATCCACCCCAGGGCCTCCATAGACAGCCTCTCCACCCCATACCGGGTGACCACCCGGTCCAGCTCCGAGGCCTCGGCTCGCCCCATCCGGTGCCGTACGTAGAGCCCGTAGGCTTCGATCGACCCCTGCACCCGCGCGGACTGGTACCTGTTCACATGGAGCTCCATGTTCCCCAGGTAGACCATCGCCCGATTCAGGACCCCCATTGGGATCTCCACACCGGCCTCCTCGGCCTGCCACAGGGCGAACGCGGCGTGGGCCGTCACAAACGGCCAGCTCTCGTCGGAGCTCTCCCAGAACCCGAAGCCTCCGTCACCCCGCTGGTTGCGGGCCAGTTGGGTCACCCACCCGTTGAGCGCGCTCCGAAGCTCCCCGGCCGAGGGTAGGTCCGGGGCGTCGAAGGCCTCCAACACGTCGTAGAGCGCCAACACCGACAGGATCCGACTGGCGAGCTGCTCCGTGCAGGCGAACCGATAGGTCACCAGATAGAGGAGCGCGTCCGTCAGTGCCTGCAATTGCGTCGACGAGGTCTGCACGTCGAGGCCGCCGAACTGGCTATACACCTTGTCGGGCACCTGCAGGGCCTGCAGGATCACGTCTTCCTCAAAGAGGGACCCGTAGGTGGCAAAAGCCTCCGTGGTGGCCGGTGTCAGCACCGGGAAATCCACCAGGGCCGCGTCACTATCAGGCCCACTGGCCACCACCGCCTGAGCCCTCACGGTCCCGGCGCTCGCCGCCCGAGCACCGAACCGAACCTCTACGCGGTTCGCCGCCGGGACTCGGACCCTCCGCCCCGGGGGCTCGGACCACTCCAGGGTCGTCGTCGACCGCAAGGCCACGTCCACGACCATCTCCTCGGTGGTCTGGTTCTGAATCACCACGGGGAACTCGAACTCATCGTCGACGTTCAAGAATCGGGGCTGCGAAGGCCGCACCATCAAGGGTAACCGGGCCGTGATCGTCTCCTCCCCACCCCCAAACCTCCGGGGCCCCTCCACGGCCAGGGCCATCACCCGATAACGGGTCAGGCTCTCCGGGAGCTGCTCCCGCACCTCGACGCGGCCCTGGCCGTCGGTGGTCAGGTCGGCCCGAAAGAACGCCAGGGCGTCGAAGACCTCTCGCATCTGAATCGCCGGCGGTGTACCCCCTCTCCCGCCGGACGGCGCACCTTCGAGCAGGTCGATGCTCGGGGCCGACTCCGCCCTCATCGCCGCCCCCGCCGGGGCCGGCCGCGGTCGCGCCGGAGCTCTCGTCCGCGGACTCCGGCGGCCCTCGTCCACATCCGGTGAGGGCTCGGACATCTCCTCGGTCTCCAGGAGGAGCCACGACCGACTCCGCACGTCCTGGGCACCGGCCTGACGGGTCGGATAGAAGAGCTCCGCCAGGTCCAGGAGGTCATACCCGCTGATCGCAAGGATCGCCTCGTCCACGGCGAAGAGCACCACTCGGGCGTCCTCCACGGGGTCCCCCTGATGATCTCGTACGACGGCCTCCACCTCGACCTGAGCCCCCGGAGTGACCGCCGACTCCCGCGGTTTCACCTCCACGTTCAGCCGCCGCCGGTCCCGATCGACGGGGAGATTGATCGTCCCCGACGCGAAGTCCTCGGCCTGGTAGGCGTCCCCGGCGGAGAGGGCCATCACGGACACATAGACGTTGGGGATCATCTCCTCCTTGATCTCTACCTCCACCACGGGATCCTCGGCGGTGATCCGCACATGCCGCCGGTCGTACCGACCGTCGCGCCGCAGCTCCACCACGGCGTCCATGGGGTAGAACGGCGCCTGCACGAACAACCGCGCCGTCTCCCCCACGGCCACCTCATCCTTCTCGGGGATCAACACGATCTGCCCCTCTTCGGCGGTCTGGGCGCCCCGACGATCTTGACCGGCCACCCAGAAGGTCCGCTCCGACTCCGACCTCCTCCCCCGGGAGTCCGTCACGGTCGCCACCACCTGATACGCCCCGGGGGAGAGCCCCTCAAACCGACATTTCACGGCCTCCTCGCCAGAGCGCCGCTCACAGCTCTCCTCGCTGCTCTCCTCTCTCTGCCACCCTCGCCGCCGAAAGAGCTTCACCTCGATGGGCGCCCCCTCCACGACCTCTCCGTCGACGTCGACGGCGATCAGCTCCAGCACATAGGGCTCCTGCCCCCGCACAAAGCTCCGCTCCGATCGGAGCCCCACGTAGAGCTCGCCCGGGTGCACCAACACCGCGTCCGACGCTTCCCAGGACTGACGGTTCACGTCCATCACGGAGATCGTCGCCGTCACCGTCCGGGGCATCCCCCGCTCTGGCGACTCGAAGACTGCCGAGACCACGTCTCTCCCGCTCCCATCGGTCTGCCGGTCCTGAAGCCCCCGGCGAAATTCCTCGGGCAACACCTCGAAGCTCTCCGTGTCCCCCGACCCGCCTCGGCCCCAGGGGGACCACCAGGGGCGGAAGGTGCCGAAGGAGAAGTGGGACCACCCCGGCGGCCGGAAGGTCGCGGCGCTCTCCCGAAACCGCCACGAGGAGTCCGCCCCGGGCAGGGCGCCCCCCGTGTAGTACTCCGCCAACCCCTCCCACCGGGTGCTCTCCCCCACCATATGAGGCCCCGACGAACTCTCCAGGGTCACCTCGTACTCGGGCCGACGGAACTCCTGGATCTGAAACCGGTGACGGTGGGAGGATCCCCCCTGGGTCAGGACTACCGTGGCTGTCCCCAGGTTGGCTCCCTCAGGGATCTCAAAGCTCACGTCGAACCCCCCGAACCGATCCATCCGGGCCGTCCCGGACCCGATCTCCGCGCCACGAGGATCGAGGACTCGATAGGTCAGCTCTCCCCTCCCAGACATCTCCAGGTCGGCCCGCGGCGTATTCTCCCGGGTCCGAATCCAGCCCGTCAGGGACACCGTCTCCCCGGGCTTGTACATCTCCCGATCATCGATCACCCCCCATAGATGCTCCGTGATCGTCGGCGAGGTAGCCCACCGCCCGTCCCAGTGGACGTTTCCGCCGCCCGGGATCACCAGAGAGTCCGTCTCGTCACGGACGATCAGCTGCTCCACGGTGCCCCTCAGGGGGACCTCGAGCTCTCCCCGCTCGTCGGTCTCGCCAAGCACGGTCCCCCGCCGGCTGTCGACCACCTCGGCTCCGGCCACCGCTGAACCGTCGGAGTGACGGGTCACCCGAACCAGGAGGCTTCGCCCATCGGCGGTCACGTCGGCGGCCAGATCGGTGCGCTGCACCCAGAAGACCCACCTCGGGGTCCCCCTGTACCCCTCAGCCTGATCCAGCACCACCAGGGCATGCCCCCGCCCCTCCGGGAGCGCGTCGGAGAGGTCGATGGCGAGCTCCCGCCGCTCCTGCCGCTCCTGCTGGCTAAACCGCCAGATCCGACTGCTCGCCGGGCTCAGATTGAACGCCTCCGCCTGCCGGCGCCGATACCGCTGGGCGGCGTCCCAATCGTCCGGGGTCACCCGGTACACCCGGGATCGAAAGCTCGCCACCTCCGCCACCGCCACGGGGAAGCTCTTCTCCGCCGACAGAGCCTGGACCACCATCGGCTGGCTCGGCCCCGCCACAAGGCTGGGGTACGCCCCGACCTGAACACTCCGCGTCCTGGCCCCCTGCAAGGATTGGCCGAAGGCGTCCTCCAGAGACGCCGGCAGGGTCACCTGATAGGTCGTCCGGGGCTGAAAGTCCCCCTGCAAGGAGAGATTGCTCCCATGATTCAACACCCTCAGGTCTTTGACCTCGGGAGACATCTCCACCCCCGAGAGATCCGCGCCAGACGCCACGGGGTTCGTCAGACGCACAGGGATCGCCTGGTTGGGCTGGCACTCCCCCCGCCAACAGCCCGCCTCGGTGATCCGAAACTCCCCGCGCACCCGAAAGGTCGCCCGATGGGACTCCGTCCCCAGGATCGGTCCCTCCATCGACCGGATCGGCCCCCTGACGTTTACGGACACCGTCGCGCCGTCGCGATAGGACCTCTCCGGTCTCAAGAGGATCCCTCGCCGCTGCTCCAGGATCGACTCATAGCGCTCCAGCTCCTCGGGCAGATCGTCCCTGGCCAAGGGCGTCATCGGCACTTGAGCCCCATCGTTGATCTCGATGGCCCCCGCCGTCTCGGGATGTACGGGCTGGTCGAAGACCACCAGCACCGCGGCATCGGCGCTACGAGGCCCCCCGGTGGGGAACACGGAGACCACCTTCGGCGCCGGGGTGCTGAAGGTGAAACGCTCTTCTGCGACCATCGGGTCCCCCTGGAGTCCTCGAGTCCCCACGGGCACCTCCACCGCGAACTCAGTAGCCATCGGGAAGGGCTCCGACGGCTGAAACACCAGGGTCTGCGTCCCCAGCCACCGCCACCGTCCGGCCACGGCGGGCGTCATCTCCACTTCCGGGATCGGCAGCTCCCCGACGGCCCCCAGGGCGATCATGGGACGGTCGAACACAAGAGCCACCTGAAAGGGCGGGGTGACCTCACCGTCGGGTCGAAAAGCCCGCACCGTCAACGGACCCTCGACCTCCGCCGACGGCGCCAGGGCGCTCAAATCCGGGGGCCATTCCCCCTCCAGGGGTTCCCCCGCCAGGGGCACAGGCAGGCTCTCAGCCCGCCGCAAGAACGCCACCTCGTCGGCCTCCTCGGCCTGCAACGGCGGCAACCGATCCAGGAGGGCCTGCAGCTCCCGAGCCTCCAGGGGCTCCCCGCTGACCACCGGGACCGGTTGCCAGTCGTCCCCGGGGATCACCGCCTCCTCATGGGTCGACCGCTCGATGCCCACCTCATCGGCTTCCCGATCCGCCCTCGACGGGCAGGCCATGAGGGTAGCCATCATCATCAAGAGCAAACCCCTCGAGCACATCCGCTTCATCGTCGACCTCTTCGTTGAACAGTAGTCCCCGGATCGTACCACTCCTCAACGAAGCTGTCCCTCTATGGATCTAAATTAGGGCGCGGTTCTGAAACGTCGGGGTGGGCGGCAAAGGAGATCGGGACGTCGGAGTTCGGGGCGACGCACTGCGAGTAAGGTTCCCCCTCCTCCCGGCTATATGGTATGCATTGAGCGGTGTCTTGAGCCCGGTGACCACCCATCCCCCGAGGATCACTCCATGAGATCGCGACTCCTCCCGGTGTTCTTCCTCTCTCTGCTTCTGATCGCCTGCGAAGAAACCGATACCTCGCCGTTATCGGAAGAATCATCCCGACCAATGGACCGTAAATCCAAGATCTGTGACACCTGCGATGTGACCTGTCCAGACCACACAAGATGCTCAGCCACCTGCAAGGAGGGAGACTGCAACTTCGTGTGCAACACCGGCGCTATCTGCACCTTCGCTTGTGACGGTGGAGGATGCAATATGACTTGTGAGGACCGTGCTGAGTGCACCTTTTCCTGCGATGGAGGAGGGTGCACCGAGGTTGGCGTCCTCTGAATCTGTAGAAGGTTTGAAGAAGCCAACGATCGGACTCGAACCGACGACCTGCTCATTACGAGTGAGCTGCTCTACCAACTGAGCTACGTTGGCGCGTTCCACGCGGCCAAACTTCTACCGCCCCGCCACTCGGTCGTCAAGAATGAGTTACTGGGGTGCGAGGGGACTTTGCGAAATGGGGGTGGTGCGCCAGCACCAGGGGTCGTCCCGGGCCGCCCGGCCCTCAGACCGTAGACCCGAATTTGTCTTCCCTCGCCACCTATGCTACTTCCTCTTAAGGTGTCTCAAACCCATGAGGAATGACGATGGCTCCCACTTCCCTGCGCTCCCTGTTGACCTCGGCGACCCTGATCGCCTTATTCGTCGCATTTGGCCTCGGCACCGCCGGATGTACCGCCGATGAAGACGTACTCCTCGGGGGAGACGGGGAGGTCTGCCACGACCACATCGACTGCCGCCTGACCCACGACTGCGTCAACTTCATCTGTCAGCCTCTGGACAGCGGGATCCTGGTCCTCTGCGAGCAGGTCTGCGACCGGTTCGACCAATGCGGTGTCGTGCAGGAAGCCTGTGTCCCGGCGTGTAATAACACGGTCCGCCAGTGGGGCGATGACGCCAAGGAGTCCTTCCGCTCGTGCCTCGTCGAGGACCTGACCTGCGACGAGCTCTTGGAAGCCGAGAACGCCCCCCAGATCTGCTACAACCGCCTGGAGCTCCCCGACGACCGGTGGGCCCGGTGCCAGGAGTTCATCGGCGCCGTCCGAGAATGCGACGGCTCCGAGGAGATCGCCTACCTCCGCCACGACTGCCGGTACTTCGCCCGCACCCGCTCCGAGGAAGTGTGGGCCGAGACCGACGCCTGTGTCGAACGACTGGAAGACAACGTCTGCCCCGACATCTACGACTGCCTCAACCAGGTCTTCACCCTCGATCCTCCACTGGGCGGATAGTTTTTTGAATGTACGCTCCAGGCGCGGCGTCTGCTCCCATGTACCCGAGTTGGGTCATTGGTTGAGCAGAACAATCGCTACTGGAGCTTGAGATGAACACCCCCGTCTTCCTTCGCACATCCGCCCTCGCCATCGCCGGCCTTCTCCTGCTGGCGAGCCCTCAATTGCTGGCCCAACAGCGCCACTCCCAGTCCTCCACGGACGCCCATGTGGACGTCAACGTCAACGTCGACGTCCACGTCGACGTGTCCACCTCGGGCGGCAGCGACTGCGGATCCTGTGGTTCCGATCAGGCCTCCAGAAGCTCCCGACAGGATCGGTCCTCACGGTCCCGGTCGCCCAGCTCTTCCCGCTCCGGCTCGGCCCACTCTTCCCGCGGCCATCAGGACACCTACACCTCCTCGCAACGCTCCTCCAGCAACCGCTCCTCGAGGTCCTCCAGCTCCTCCAACCGCCGCAGCCACGGCCGCTCGGGCCGGTCCTACTCCTACGACTACGACCACACCTACGACCACGGACACACCTACGACCACGGACACACCTACGACCACGGACACACCTACGACCACCACCACCACCACTACGACTCCACCACGGAGGTCGCCGTGGACTGGTACGCCGAGCTGGTCCGGGCCTGCGATACCCACACCAGCTTCAGCTCCACCCGGTCCCAATGCCTTTCCCTGGGCGGTCGTCTCTACGCCTCCGAGGCGCCCTCCATCGTAGCCTCCTGCGGCATCGCCACGAGCTTCTCCTCGGACTTCATCCAATGCATGACCGTAGCCGCCGACTTCGACTACTACCCGGTGCCCACCATTGACGCCTGTGGAGCCTCCACAGACTTCTCCTCCGACTTCCGTCAGTGCCTCAGCGTCGCTGCCGGATACGACACCTGCGCCGCCTCCACCGTGCAATCCTGTGGACTGCTGGCCAACTTCTCCTCGGAGTTCTCCTCCTGCATGAGCAGCCGATTCTAACGCTGGCCGGGGGAATGCACACACAAAAGCCCCGCCTCACCGGCGGGGCTTTTGTCTTTTCTCTGACCTCTGACCTCAGTCCTCAGTCCTCAGTCTTCCTCGTCCTCGTGATCGATTCGCTCCACGAAGTCTTGGGACACCACCCGCCGCCCCTCGGTCTCAGTCACACATCGCCCGTCGGGGCTCGCGTATCGTCGCACTTCGTCGGCGATTCGCACCTCCGACAACCCCTCGTCTTCCACGCAGGCCGAGAAGATGAACCACTGATCCTGGGGACAGGGCTCGTCGGAGAGATCGAGCTCCTGGTCTTCGCCGTCGTCGCCGTTCTCGTCGTCTCCGTTCTCGTCGTCCTCCTCTTCCTCGACCTCCTCTTCCTCGACCTCCTCCTCCCCTGGCGGCGCAGACTCACCGTCATCCAAGAAGAGCAGCGTAAAGCAGTCCCCGTCGCCCCGAATCCCCGCGGGTACCTCGTAGAACGACAGAGGCCCGTCTTCCTCCTCAGCGGTCACCAGCAAGCCGTCATCGGTGGACCGAAACTCCCACTGGGACTCCAGGATCCGCCGCCCTTCCAGCTCACTCCGATCGTGGTAGAGAATCACCGCCTCGTCTAAGAGATAGACCCCGGAGAGCTCCGGCGGAGAGGTCCCATCATGGAAGGTCATTCCCACCCGCAGGAGCCGATCCACGAGCTCGTTGTTCGCCCACTCCTGGGCTTCTTCCGGGATGTCGAAGGCCGCCTCTACGCATCCCGTCGCCATCAGGGCGACCACGCTCAGCGACACCACCCACTTCCCACTGGTTCGACCTTGTCCTCTCATAGGCCCTACTCACTCAGGTAGGCTTGGAGAAGATCCACAGTGGCCTGCAGATCTCCGCGATGAATCGTCTCCGTTACAGTATGAATGTATCGGGTCGGGATACTCAAGGTGATCGCCCGACTGCCGCTGCGGGCTCGTTGCATCGCCCCTCCGTCGGTGCCGCCCATAGGCAGCACCTCGTACTGATGGGGGATCTCTCGCTCCTCGGCCAGGGCGATGAACTCATCGACGAGCTTCTTATCGCTCACCATGTAGGCATCGAGCACCTTGATCGCAGCCCCTTCCCCGAGGGCCGTGATCTGCTCTTCCTCCGGAACCCCGGGGGTGTCCACGGCCAGCGTGGTGTCCACGGCGATGGAGATGTCGGGGTTGATATCATACCCGGAGGTGATCGCCCCCCGCAGACCGATCTCCTCTTGCACGGTGAACACCACATGCACATCGTAGGGGGTCTTCTTCAGCGCCTCCAGGAGCCGGACCCCCACCCAGCAGGCCGCCCGGTTGTCCAGGCATTTGCCACTGACCAGGTCACCGAGCTGCACCAGCTCCTGCACGAGGGTCACGGGATCCCCGGGACGCACCTTCTCGGCCAGCTCCTCTCGATCCAGACCGGTGTCGATAAAGAACTCATGCACTTTGGGGATCTTCGTTCGATCCTTCTCCGACGCGATATGAACAGGCCGGCCGCCGGGGTTGAGGTTCCCGAAGATCTCCTCTCCATCCCGCGTCTGAATCCGAACCCGGCGAGCGAAGAGGTTTCGGGTGTCAAACCCGCCGAGGTTGTGTACCCGCACGAACCCCTGGTCGTCGATCTGGCGGACGTAGAACGCGATCTCATCCATATGGCAGGCGATCATCACCACAGGCGCGTCGTCGTTTCCGCTTGTCGGCCGTTTCCGGCAGATCAGATTCCCCATCACGTCCGTGCGGACCTCATCGGCCAGGTCCTTGACCTTGGACTCGATGAACTCCCTCACCTTCTCTTCTCGACCGGGCGCCCCTGGCAGCTCGGACAAAATCTTCAACAATTCCATTGGCAACCCTTCCTCGTTTCGCCGAAACGGACACAAATCATCGCCCAAAACCAATACACTCCCCGGTGCCCGGGAGCAACCGTCCGCGACAATTTGCCCCTTTCCGCTTTACAATCGGTCTTCTATTTTCCAGGATATCCGCCGGACCGAGACGGTGAAGAGATCCCCTTTCCAAGAAGAGTACGACGATGGCCGACAATCACGGAGAACATGACGGGCCGATTCACCAGGCGACCTGGGTACCCGGGATGACCATGGCTGTTTGTTTCGGCTTCGTGGCGATCATCGTGGTCGTGAAGCTCCTCTTCGGACCGGCCTGATCGTCGATCAGGGCCGGGGGAATCGAAGGGTGGCGCTGATCATCGCGCTGCCGCTGACCCCATAGATCAATACCAGGGGGTGGAGTCGCCAGGGCCCGACGTGGAGGGTTCCCCCCCACAGCTCTTCGTGGACGTTGCCCGTCATATAGGCGACGACCAACACCAGGACCACCAGCACGCTGGTCGGGACCGGAGCTCCTTCAAAGTACTTCACCCGTTGATCCCCGGTCATCTGTGACGCCGTCACGTTGAATCGGGCCAACCTCGCGATCCCGCAGATCACAAAAAACGTCAGGACCGCCCCGTCGAGGATCCCCGTCATCCCCAGGGTGTACCCCAACACCGCCGGGGCCACCCCGAAAGAGACGATGTCCGCCAGGGAGTCCAGGTCTGCCCCCAGCGCCGAGTGCCGCCGACGCCACCGGGCCACCCATCCGTCCAGGATGTCGAAGATCAACGCCAGGGGAAAGAGCCCGAAGGCCACCCAGATCAACACCGGCTGCTGGGTCTCGGCGTACCTCAGGCAGCAGAAGATCGCCGCCATCCCGCACGAAGCGTTCGCCAGGGTCAGAAAATCAGCGGCCGCGAAGGAACGGAGCATGGAGAAATGTCGACGCTCTCTCTCGTCCTGCATACTCAGGCTCCCACCTGATAGGCTTCTTCCACCTCCCACTCCAGATCGAACTCCTGAGGTCCCTGCCCGCCGAGCTCCCTGGCGAGTCGCTCCTCGAAGTCCTTCATCTCCACCTCGTGAAGGCTCATCTCCTCTTCATCGGAGCTGAAGATCCGCTCCCCGAAGACCACTTCCTCGGCGGCTCGATGGCGAGCCGTCTCGGCGGCGTTCACCTGCGCCGTCACCGTCGGAAAGGTGTAATACATCATGCCCTCGTCGGTCACCCGAACCTCGGCCTCAAAGTCGGTGAGCAGTCTATCACCCTGCTCGGAGGTGTCGAAGATCCGGGCGTCCACCTGCCGGGGCCCTTCTTCTCCCACGGACAAGTAGATCGCCTCCACCAGGCTTCGCCGCTCATTCTCCCGCTCCGCACGACGCTTCTCACGGCGCCTCTTCACCCGCCGCCCCAGGGGAACGGCGAAGAAGAGGAGGCTGAAGATCAGGGGAATCCACCCCAACCCCACCACCGCCAGGGTCGTCAGAGACGCCGACGCCCCCAACACCCCGGCCCCCATCATCAGGTTGAAGCTGTTCAGCACCGTGATCCACCGATTGGCCCTGTCCGTGTTCTCCCCGGTGAGCTTCTCCAGCCGCACAGGCCGCTCCCAGATCGGCGCCGGCGGCCGCCCCGTCTCCTCTCCTGCGGTCAACCGCAGCTCGTCGAAGTGGTACACCAGCTCCCCGCCGGGGCTCACCTCGATGTCTCCCCCGAACCGCATCACCCCCGCGGTCAACGCCTGATCGGCCTCCTGCAGGCTATGTCCGGTCCGAGACGCCCACTCCGCCGCCGTCACTCGCCCCTTGCGAGACCGCACGAACTTCGCGAACGCCCGTTGCCCCGCCAGGGGATCGCTCTTGTCGGGAGGCCCAAACACATACCGAAAGATCTTGTGGTAGAGAGCTTCTTTGGGCTTCTCCCTCCGGCCAAACCGCCCTCCCCGTCCTCGCCCTCGCCCGTATCCCCGGCCCCGACCATAACGCCGGCCCCGGGAAAACCGACGGTCCTCAAAGAGGCTGATCCAGAACACCAGCTCCAACACCCGCAGGAGCAGGTAAAACGGCAGAAAGAGCACCTCCCCGATCCCGTCGGAATCCGACGACGCCGCCGCGGCGATCCCGGCGATGGAGAGGGCCAGCAGGAGCACCAAGAAGGTCGCCGTGTACCCGACGAGCATCACCATGATCCAGACCTTGAAGGTCCACACAAAGGCCCGCCACACCTTCTGCTTGAACTCGTACCACCACCTCCCGGGCTGCTCTCCCCGCCGCCGCAACGAGGGGTCGAATCGATACAAGAGGTTGCCCTCGTCGTCGACGTCGAGGTGGCTCTTGTAGTCCTGGACCATCCGTCGCATGGCCCCCTCCACCTCGTGCAACGGCAGCCCCGTGTCGGCCGCCACGTCGGCGGCCGTGGCCACCCCGTCACGTCCGCGGAGGCTCTTGAGGATCCGATCCTCAAATTCAAAGGTTGTGATCGCTTCGCCCATTCGGGCTACCTTGCTGTCAACAGGAGGACTCTCCGAGGGAGAACCGTCAGAGATCGTCGAAACTTCCGTGGCGCCCGGCCCCGGCCGCAAACCGCGCCGCCCCCTCTCGGGCCTCGTCCAACACCTGGGCCCCCCGAGAAAACTCCCTCATTAACGCCTCTTCTTCGCTCAGACCCCACTGCTCTCGTACGGAGGCCCGATCGGCCCTCATGCAGCCTTGAGGAAAGTGGGCCACCGCCGCCGCCAGCTCCTCCGCCGCCTCTCGGGCCTGTCCCCGGGGTACCACCCGATCGCAGAGCCCCCACCCCAACGCCTCCTGGGCCTCCACCGGCCGGCCGGTCAGAACCATATCCAGCGCCCGACCCTGCCCCACGTGGCGAGCCAATCGCAGGGTGCCGCCGTCGATCAACGGAACCCCCCACCGTCGACAGAACACCCCGAACACCGCGTCTTCTTCGGCCACCCGGAGATCACACCAGAGGGCCAGCTCCAATCCTCCGGCCACGGCATGCCCGGCCACGGCGGCGATCACTGGCTTGGACAGCTCCATTCGGGTCGGCCCCATGGGTCCATCCCCGTCGGGCTCCACCCGGTTGCCTCTCCCCTCGGCGAAGGCCTTCAGATCCGCCCCGGCACAGAAGGTACCGCCGGCGCCCCAGAGGACGGCGACCCGCGCCGCCTCATCATCCTCGAACCGGCGAAACGCCTCGGCCAGCGCCTCGGCGGTCTCTCGATCCACAGCGTTTCTCCGCGACGGCCGGCTCAGCACCACGGTCCACACCGGCCCTTCGACCTCCACGGTCACGCTCATCGCTCACCTCGGCTGCGACGACTCCACAGGTCCCACGCTGACTGAAGGGCAAACACCATCGATCCCTCATCGGCCCTGCCCTGCCCGGCGATATCATAGGCCGTCCCGTGATCCACGGAGGTCCGCACCACGGGCAGCCCCAACGTGATATTGGCGGATTCCCCGAAGTGAAGGAGCTTCAGCGGGATCAACCCCTGGTCGTGATAGAGCGCCACCACCGCGTCGTAGGGCTGCCCCGTCCGAAACCCCGAAAAGAGCGTATCCGACGGCAGGGGCCCCACGAGCTCGACACCTCTCAGCTCTCTCCTGAGTTCGTCGGCCAGAGGCCCGATCCACTCTTGCTCCTCTTCCCCCATGGTCCCCCGCTCCCCGGCGTGGGGGTTCAACGCGCAGAGCGCCACCCGGGGCCGGTCCACCCCAAACTCCCGCCGCAGCGACCCCGCCGTGATCGTCACCGTCCGTCGCACCCGCTCCGGGGTCACCCCGGTGGCCACCTCGCTCAACGCGCAGTGGGTCGTCACCAGAGCCACTCTCAGCCGCGGCCCGGCGAGCATCATCACCACATCATCCACCCCAAACGCGTCGGCCAGTCGTTCCGTGTGCCCCTGCGGCGCCTCGCCGATCAGTCGGAAGAGGGCCTTGTTGATCGGGGCTGTGACCAACGCCTGGGCGTCACCGCGCTTCATCGCCTCGATCCCCCGGGTCAGGGCCCGGCTCTGCATCGTCGCGCACCGCTCATCGGGCCGACCCGCAGGCCGTCCACCAAACCGCACCCCTTCGCTGATCTCCTCGATCTCCACCGCCGAGAGCGGAGAGCGATACTCCGCAAGAGTCCCCGCCAAGAACCGGTCCTCCTCGCGGAGCACCTCCTCGGCCCCGAAGATCACCACCTGCTCCCACAGCTCTGGTCGCCGGGCCAGGGCTTTCAGGATCACCTCCGGCCCGATCCCCGCCGGATCGCCCATGGTGATCGCCAGCCTGGGGAGTTCAGTATCGGACATCGACGAACGCCCGGGTCCGAAGCGTGGACAAGAGTGTCGTGAGCTGCCGCTCCATGGCCTGCTGCTGCAGCCAGGCGCGGATCTCCGCCTTGCGCCGCTCCACATTCTCACCGCCGGCGGACTCCTCTTCGCTCAACACCTCGATCAGGTGGATCCCGAAGGAGGTCTCCACGGGCTCCGAGAGCTCTCCCACAGCGATCGCGAACGCGATGTCCTCAAAGGAGCTCTCTAACTGGCCTCGCCGAAACCGACCCAACATGCCCCCGGCCCCGGCGCCCGGGCCCTGACTGTATTGGTCGGCCAGGGCCCCGAAGTCCTCCCCGGCGAGGATCTGCTCCCGGAGGTCCGTGGCGATCTCCATGGCGCCCTCGACACCTCCGGTCTCCGGATCGGGCACGATCAGGATGTGCCGGATCTCCCGAAAGACCTCTGTCGTCTGAGCTCCATACCGCCGCCGGTACATCGCCTCCACCTCGGACTCCGACACCGCCGCTCCCCGGGAACGCATCTGCATCAACCGCATCTGCAAGAGGTTGTCGGCGATGATCTGCTCGTAGTCCTCAAAGCTGATCCCGTACTGCCCGATCATCTGCCGGAACTGCTCCTCCGAGAGCCCCTGCTGGCTCCGAGTGTCGGCGATCCACAGGTCGATCTCCTCCTGAGCGATCTCGATCCCCAGTCGAGCCGCCTCCTGCTCCACCAGGATCCGATTGATCAGATCCTCCAGGGTCTCCTCCATCACCTGCCGTCTCTGCCGAGGGTTATCCAGCACCTGAGGGTGCACCCCCTGCTGGATCAGGAAAGACAACGCCGCCTGCTCCAGCTCGTACTCCGTGATGATCTCCTCGTTGATCTGGGCCACGATCCGGTCGATCACCACCTCGTCGGCCGTGGCCGACGTCGCCCCCAAGAAGAGGCCCGCGAAGGCCAGGCCCGCTATGAATGCTTGAACACGCTTCATGTATCCTTCCGTCCTCGTTCGTTCGTCGTCGCGATACTTATCCCTCACGGTCGATGGGACCGCAAGGGCAGGCGGGGGAGCTCCTCCAACCGACGAGGCACCCGAGCCGAAGGCGGCTTCATCTCGCTGAGCTCGTCCTCAAAGACCTCGATCTCGGCGTCGGCCATCAAAGACTCCACGAAGGCGTCCCGAGCCTGTCGCCGGCGCTCCTCGTAGAGCCGGGTCCGCAGCTCCCCCTCCACGTCCTGCAGGAGCCTGTCCACGGCGATCTCTTCTTCCACCACCATCCAGATCTCCCACCGCCCCTCGATCTCCACGGGCCCCCGGGCCTCACCGATCTCCACCTCGAAGACCTCCCGCTCTGCGTCGTCACCAGGCGCCACCACCCACCCCAGGTCCCCCCCCCGATCCCCGGTCTCCCTCTCCTGGGAGTGACGAAACGCGAACCGCTGAAATTCCCGGGTCCGCTGGTCGAGGTCCTCGACAGACCCGTTGGAGGACTCCTCCATCCATCGCTCGAAGAGCGCCGTCGCCGCCGCCTCATCATCGACCCGGACCGCCGCGATCCGCCGTCGCTCGGGACGAGAGAACTCCTCGCGAACCTCGTCGTAGAAGGCCGCCACAGCCGCCTCATCGAGCTCGTCGATCCCGACGGTGCCCCGCAGCTCCTCAGCGATCATCAACCGCACCATGGTCTCCTTCATGGCGTGGCGGACCTCCGGTCGATCCCCGTAGCCCCGCCGCTCGGCCTCGTCGGCCATCACCTCAAACTGCACCATGGACTGCAGGTACTCCCGGCGCCGCTCCGGTGACTGCAGCCGGACCCGGGCGAAGGGCGCGAGCCCGTCGATCCGCCGCTCGAACTCCTCCAGCGTCAGCTCCTCTCCGTTGATCCGGGCCACCACGGCCTGGCCCTCGGCGCTCTCCGAGGCGCCCTCGGACACCTGTAACTGCCGGGTGTCTCCCGACGAGGGCTTCTCGGGCGCGCACCCCAGGGCCACCACCATCATCGCCGCCCCGAATGTCACTACCGCTACCGCCGCTTTCATCACCGTCCTTTACAGGGAGAGCAGTTGGTCCAGCACCGCCCGGGCCGTCTTCAGAGGCCGGGCCGACTCGTCGACCTTCAACTGGTAGATCAGCTTCATCTCCGAGGTCAGCCGCCACCGGCCGCCGCTGGCATTGACCATATCGACCACCTTCGCCGGGTTCAACGGCGTGCTTCGATCGAGCTCCACGCTCACCGCCGACATCCCCACGTCCAACCGAGGGGCCCGGATCCGTCGCAGGTCGACCTTGATCTCCACCACCTTCCGCAGGTTTCGGACGCCCTCCGGGGGATCTCCGAACCGATCCACCATCTCCTCGTAGATCGCCCCCAGCTCCTCCTGGGTCCGGGCCAGGGAGAACCGCTTGTAGAACATCAACCGCAGGCTCGTCGCCGGCACGTAGGTGTCGGGCACATAGGCCTCCACGGCGATGTTCACCTCCGGCTCCAGGGCCTGCTCGGGCTCCTCATCCCGGAGATCGTAGATCGCCTCCTCCAGGAGCTCCGTGTACAGGTCGAGCCCCACGGCGGCCACGTGCCCCGACTGATCGTCGCTCAAGAGATTGCCTGCCCCCCGGATCTCCAGATCGTAGCTCGCCACCTGAAAGCCGCTCCCCAGCTCCGTGTAGGTCTGGATTACCTCCAGCCGCTTCTGAGCGTCGTCGGGGAGCTTCCGCCGCCCGGGCACCAGAAGATAGGCGTAGGCCCTTGTATTGCCCCGGCCCACCCGTCCCCGGAGCTGATAGAGCTGGGAGAGCCCGAAGAGATCGGCCCGGTTGACGATGATCGTATTGGCGTTGGGGATATCGAGCCCGCTCTCCACGATGCTCGTGCACAAGAGCACGTTGATCTCCCCCCGGACGTAGTCGACCATCACCTTCTCCAGGGCCCCCTCGGCCATCTGCCCGTGGCCGACGCCGATGCGGGCCTCGGGCACGATCTCTTTGAGCTGCTCCGCCATCTCGGCGACGGTCGCCACCCGGTTATGGACGAAGAACACCTGACCGCCCCGGGAGAGCTCCCGCAGGATCGCCTCCCGAATGATGCTCTGGCTGAACTTGGCGACGTGGGTCCGCACGGCCAGCCGGTTGTGGGGCGGCGTGGCGATGATCGAGAGGTCCCGGATCCCCAGCAGGCTCATCTGCAGGGTCCGGGGGATCGGCGTCGCCGTCAGGGTCAGCACGTCGATATGGGTGCGCATGGTCTTGATCTTCTCTTTATGCTTCACCCCGAACCGCTGCTCTTCGTCGACGATCAATAGCCCGAGCCGGGAGAACTCCACGTCCCGCGACAAGAGCCGGTGAGTCCCGATCAGCACGTCCACCTTGCCGGCGGCGGTGTCCTCCAGGATCTCCTTGCTCTCTTTCGAGGACCGAAACCGGCTCAACGCCTCCACCCGCACCCCGAACTCGTCCATACGCTCTTTGAACGAGAGCAGGTGCTGCTCCGCCAGGAGCGTGGTGGGCACCAACACGGCCACCTGTCGGCCGTCGACCACGGCCTTCATGGCCGCCCGGATCGCCACCTCGGTCTTGCCAAACCCCACGTCCCCACAGACCAGGCGGTCCATGGGCCGGGGACGGGTCATGTCGGCGATCACGTCCTCAATGGCCCGCTCCTGGTCCGGGGTCTCCTCGAAGGGAAATGCCTCTTCGAAGCCCCGGTAGATCTCGTCCGGCGGGCTGTAGGTGATCCCCTTGGCCATCTCTCGCCGGGCGTAGAGCGCCAGGAGCTCCCCGGCCATCTCCCGGAGGTTCTCCTTGACCCGCTCCTTGGTCCGCTCCCACCGGGTTCCTCCCATCCGATCCAGGGCCACCCCGTCGGCGGCGCCGATGTATTTCTGGACCCGGCCCAGTCGATACACGGGCAGAAAGAGCTTATCTCCCTGGGCGTACTCGATGTGCAGAAAGTCGTTGCCGATCCCCTCCACTTCCAGGTGCTCGATCCCCAGGTATCGACCGATCCCGAAGTCCACGTGGACCACCAGATCGCCCTCGCTCAGATCCTTGAAGTGGCTGATCGCGGCGTGCTCCACGAAGCTTCGCCGCTCCGAGGTCACCACCCGCTCCCCGAAGAGCTCCGTCCCGGAGACCACCGCCACGGATCGCCACTCCGATCGGAACCCCCGGGACAGGTGTCCCCGGTAGACCTCCACCACCTGGGCCGGCGGGGCAATAATCTCCCCCAGATCCAGGGGCGGGTCGACCTGCATCGCCGGATGTCCCAGGGCCTCGAGCATCTCCACGAGGCGATCGCATTGGGCCCGGGTCCGGCAGACCACAGCCACCCGTCCGTAGCGCTCCTTCCACTGCGGCAGCGCCTGGGCCCAGGCTTTCACCGTGGCCTCTACTCCGGGGAACTGCTTGCGGAGCTGCACCACATCGGTGTTCTCCCGAGACCGGAACTGCACCGCCACCTCGGCCTCTCCTCGGGGATCATCGGGGTCGATCACCGCCAGACGTCGCCAGGACATCCGGGCCTCGGTGTCCAGGATCTCCTCCACCGTCGCCGGCGCCCCAAGATATGCCTCCTCCTCAAAGAGCAGCGCCCCTTCCCCGAGGGCCCCCTCCCACTCCGCGTTTCGCCGATCCCAGTGCTCCCGGGCCATCTCCAGGATCGCCTCGGGCTCCACGGCCACCACCAGGGCCTCCTCGGGACAATAGTCCAGGAGATCCCCGAGGGATTCGTGGAGCGCCGGCAGCAGCGCCTCGATCCCGACCCGATGAATCCCGGCCTGCAGATCCGCCAGGGTGTCCCGAAGCTCCGAGAAGGGCCGCCCCAGCTCGGCGTTGCGCTCCCGGAGCTTTCCGAACGCCAGCTTCACCCCCACCTCGTCGAGGATCGCCTCCCGGACGGGATAGATCTCGCAGTAGCTCAGGCTCTCCAGGCTCCGCTGAGACTCGGGATGAAAGCTCCGGATCTCGGCGATCTCATCGCCCCACCGCTCCACCCGCAGGGGGGTCTCCCGATCCGGGGGGAAGAGATCCACCACGTCGCCCCGGACCGCGAAGGTGCCCCGATCTTCGACCAGATCTACTTCAGAGTACCCGCAGTCCCGCATCCATCCCCGCAGCTCCTCGTTCGTCAGGGTCGCCTCCACCTCCAGCCTGTGCCGATGGGCGACAAACCGATCCTTTGGCAGGGTCTTGCGCATCACCGCCTGCACGGAGGCCACGGTCACCGCCGGCGGCTCATCACTGGTCAACCGGTGGAGCACCGCTAGCCGGGACAGCGTCACGGATCGATCCGCCGTCGCCTGATAGAAAGGACCCACGTCCACCGCAGGAAACCACTGGGCCTGCCCGGGCTCCAGGAAGATCCCCAGGTCCTCCACCAGCTCCTCGGCCTCCCGATCCGTGCTCGTCCACACCACCAGAGGCCGCCCCACCCCCCGGCTCAGCTCCGCCAGCGCCGCCGCCCGCTCCCCACCCCGATCTCCCTGAGCGGCGACCTTCTGGCCCCCGATCAGGGTCTCCACCACCTTCTCGATGGGAAATCCCCGATCGCCCCGGTCTTCTCCCTCCTTCTTAAACAGGAGCTCTGCCTGCGTCGCTTCGTTCACCGCTTCTCTCTCTTCCTATACTTCGCCGCGTCCCATCGTGCTGTCGCGAGGGTGTAACGACGCCCCATTCGCCTGTCAAACACAATGGGCCCCATCAGACTTCCCTCCGTGGCACGATGCTTGCTAACTTGATCCCCTGTCAGAATTTCTTCTGATACTCTTGACCACCTCGTGGTGACTCGTTACGCTTCTTAATACCAAAGGCAATCAGGACCAGACCTTCAAGAGATGCACCACCCCCGGGAGAACACCTCCCCGGTCTCCTGAGAGCCCAGTGGAAGATGAGGACAAAGATGAAGATGAATGAAGTGACATCCTACCTCTCAGCGCGTTTGAAAGACTTCCATCGCGAAGAAGAGGGCGTGGCCAGCACCGAGTACATCCTGATCTTTACGCTCATCACCTTCTGGGCTGCGGTCGCACTCCTGTCCACCGCCGCGTACGTGAAAGCGTATCGAGATTTCCTTGTGTGGTGGCTCGCCCACCCGGCGGTCTGAGGATCGGGGTCACTGGACCCGAGCACCGTGCCAGGTTGGCACAGAGTTCGACCCAAACTCCCCGAAACACGCGCTGGCACGGTTGTTGCTCTTGGTAACGAATGAGTCGTGGAGACGCGACTCCTTGAAACACAAACATAACTTGGTTGAGGAAACTCGACCCCGAATACCCTGGAGGTATTATCATGAAGAACCTGCTTATGACCCTGCACAAGGACGAGAGCGGCGCCACCGCCACCGAGTACATCATTCTCCTCGTCCTCGTGGCTTGCTTCGTCATCGCCATCGTCGCCCTCTTCGGTGAAGAGATTCAGAAGCTCTTCGTCGAGGCCCAGCAAGAGGTCATGAAGGTGAAGATTCAGCACGGTGGCTCCGGCACCTTTACCGGTAGCGTCGACTGATGGGTTGATGGCTATTGTGTAGCCTGATGAAAAAGCGCCCGGATTCTTCCGGGCGCTTTTTTTATGCCCTCGTCTGGCCTATCCTCCCTCTTGCCTGTACCGGAATCGTCTTCGCCTGCTCTCACGGAACCCGATGAACAAGCTCGACGACATCGCCCTCTGGGGGCAGCTTCTCCTCCTGGCCCCCCTTGGCTGCGTCCTGATCGCCGCCGCCATCACGGACTGGAAGCACCGCAAGATCTACAACAAGCTCACTTATCCTTCGGCCGCCGTGGGACTCGTCCTTCAGACCATTGTCTTCGGCTGGAGCGGGCTCTTGTGGGGATTCTTGACCGTCCTGGTAGTCCTCCTCCTGGGGATCCCCCTGATGATTCCCCGATGGCTGGGGGCAGGAGACATCAAACTCTTTGGCGTGATCGGCGCTGTCCTCGGCGCGAGCCCCCTCTTTCATATCTTCTTCTACAGCCTCCTGGCAGGCCTGGTCATGGCCCTCTCCCTCTCCCTGGTGAATGGGTACCTGGGCACCCTCCTGAAGCGCGTCGGTGGATTCTTCAAAGGCATCGTGATGACCGCCGCCACCCGATCCAACATGATGCAGCCCATGGAAGAGGATGAGCGGGGGTACCTGCCGTTCGCCGTGCCGATCCTGGCGGCCTTCATCCTGGCCTGCACCGATCTCTACCTGGAGTGGCCCCTGATCCTGGAGGCCTTCCGAGAGTTTTCTCGTTCCCTCGGCGACGTGATGTTCCGACGATGACGAAAAACCGCCGAATCGCAGTAATCGGCGCCGGCATCGCCGGCCTGGGCCCGGCCTGGCAGCTCGCCCGACGAGGATGGGACGTGGAGGTCTTTGAGGCCGGGACTCTCGGCGCCGGGGCCACCTCCAAAGCCGGCGGGATGCTCGCCCCCACCGCCGAGGCCACCTACGAAGAGGAGGAGCTCCTGGCCCTGGAGCTCGAGAGTCTCCACGCCTACCCCCGATGGATCGACGAGCTCCAATCCGCCGCCGACGTCGACGTGGACTACCGCACCGAGGGCACCCTGATCGTGGCCATCGACCGGGATGACGCCGAGGCCCTCGATCGACTCCATGACTACCACCAACGCCTCGGGCTCACCGCCGAACGTCTCGATCGCTCCCAGGCATTGGAGCTCGAGCCCGGCCTCTCCCCCCGAATCCATCGGGCTCTTCGGGTCACCTCCGACGTCCAGGTCGACCCGGCGGCCATGCTCAACGCCCTGGCCGTCGCCGTGACCCGGCAAGGGGGGACCATCCACGAAGAATGCCCCGTGGAGGCCCTGGACATCGATGACGCTCTTCGCGGCCTGATCCTCAAAGACGGCCGCCGCCTTCCCTTCGACCACGTCCTCCTCGCCACCGGCGCCTGGACTCCACAGATCGGGGGGATCCCCGAGGGCGTCTTGCCCCATGTCCGACCCGTTCGGGGCCAGATGCTCTGCCTCGGACTGGGCGATCCCCCCCTGCTGCGCCACGTCCTGCGGGCCCCCGACGCCTACCTGATCCCCAAATCCGACGGTCGCCTCCTCGTCGGCGCCACCATGGAAGAGCGGGGCTTTGATCCCCACCCCACCGCCGGGGGCTTCATGGACCTCCTCGTCGGCGCCTGGGAGGCCCTCCCCGGGGTATACGACGCCCCGGTGCTTGACACCTGGGTCGGATTTCGCCCCATCACCCTGAGCAATCACCCCACCCTGGGCCCCACCGACATCGAAGGCCTCTACCTCTCAGTGGGCCACGGCCGTAACGGGATCCTCCTGGCTCCCACCACGGCCTACGAGCTGGCCTCCTGGATCGACTCCGGCGAGCCCCCGGAGATCCTCAGGTCATTCGCTCCAAGAAGTCCATCTTCACCTCCTCCCCCAGCTCGCTGATCAGATACCGCCGGAAGTCCTCTCGGATCTGGACCTCCACCTGCCGGATTCTCTCCTTGGACACCCCCCACTCCTCCCCGAGATCCACCAGGCTCTTCGGATCCTCGGCGATCATCCGCTCCGTCCAGATCGCCAGCTCCCGATCGTCGTCGATCTCCTCGGTGAAGGCGTCGATGGTCTGCCGCAACCGGGTCGCCAGATCCAGATCGGAGGCCGCCTCCTCGGGATCGATACTCTCGGACTGCATCAGCTCCCCGATCGTCGTCTTCTCATGCCCCGGGGCCTGGGCGTCGAGATACACCGGCGGCGCGTCGAGCTGCGCTGCCACCCGCACCACCTCTTTCTCGTCCACGTCCAGGTAGTCGGCGATCAACGCCGGCGTCGGGTTGGCGTGCCCCTGCCTCATCAGCTCCCGTCGGGCCTTCTTGAGGTTGTAGAAGAGCTTACGCCCCGCCCGGGAGCTCCCGATCTTCACCGGATGGAGGTGATTCATCAGGTAGTTCAGGATCATCGCCCGGATCCAGTACTGGGCGTAGCTGGTAAACTTCACCCCACGATAGGGATCGTACCGGGTCACCGCCTCGGCCAGGCCCACGTTGCCCTCCTGGATCAGATCCAGGAGGTTCGTCCACCGCCGCTGGTACTCCCGGGCCAGCTTCACCACCAACCGCAGGTTGGTCAGGATCAGCATCTTGCCGGCGTTTCGATCGCCGTCGTTCACATACCGCTCGGCCAGAGCCTGCTGCTCGTCGGCCGGCAGGGGCTCGATGTAGTTCAACCGGGCCAGATACGCCGTCAGCGGATCGGCGTTGGCTGGCAGGTTCAGGTTGGACCCCCGCATCATGGGCAGGCTCAAGTCTCCAAAGAGCTCGCTGGCGCCGTCCAGACTCTCGGCGTCCAGCGCCATCTCCTCGTCTCCGGTCAGCACCTCGGCCTTCTCTTCACCTGACGACTTCTGTTGTTGTGCGGTCATATCGTTGACCCCCTGCTGGCTTTCGCACCTCTTCCCGGTCCGTTGAGACCGGGGTGCGACGAGATGTCCGCCACTACCAGGGCGAACTTGCAATTCGATACCTCTTCTCTGTCCACAACATCTCGGACTCGAGAACTATTCAAAAGCAAGTGAGGTATAAACCTAAGCACGTCACCGGGTTCAGAAGTACACCGATACCCCACCGGCGATGTACCCGAACCGATCGGAGCGCTGCAGGTCATGCTGATAGGCGAAGTCCACCCCGGCCTGCTCCGACCGCCACCCCACTCCCCCGGTCACCAGGTTCCGATCCAGAAACCCCCGCCGCTGGAACCCCACCCGGATCGGGACCATTTGAGCGGCCATGTACTCCAGGCCCACACCGAAATCCACGTTCGGTCCATCCGGCGACGACGTCAGATCGATGGCCGCCTGCCCACTCCCCAAGAATCCCGTCTCTTCTCCGATCGCGAACCCTCCACCGATCCGGGTCGGCATCGTGCCCCGACAAGCGGGATCGTCGGGACAACGATCGATCAAGTTCTGGGCCACCAGCCCCAGGTGCAAGAACTCGGCGGCACGCACGATCAGCCCGGCGTCGATGGTGAACCCCGACACCAGGATCTGATCGTCGTCCTCCTCCACCATCGGGATCCCCTCGTCAGTGATCCGCAGATACCGCACCCCCACCCCGACGGAGACCCGCTCAGGCACCACGGGGATCGCGATGGCTGCCCGGGCGTCATGACCGGATTGCTCGGAGTTCTCTCCCTGCCCCAGAAAGTAGGTGTACCCCACGGCGCCCGAGAAGGCCGGATTCGTCCTGCTGTCCGAGATCCCCGCCGTCAACAGCGCTCCCTGAGGGGTGTAGGAAAACGCGCCGTCCACCACATACATCGTACCTCGGGCCGCCCCGGCCGGGTTCTTATAGAGCGAGTCCGTGCCCGAGGCCACCGCCGTGTGGGATCCTCCTGCCCCGGCCGACCTCAGCCCCTCAAACAACTGGGGGACCGACTCTTGAGCCTTCGCCTCAGGGCCGATCATCACGAGCCCGGCTCCCATCATCAGGGCGACCATCATGGCTGTACTACGTCTCATTCCATCTCCCGATTCGATCAGCTCTCGGCCTTCGCTTCCTTCTTCGCCCTGTGCTCCGCCACCCC
This sequence comes from Myxococcales bacterium, assembly GCA_007120035.1. Taxonomy (GTDB): domain Bacteria; phylum Myxococcota_A; class Bradymonadia; order Bradymonadales; family Bradymonadaceae; genus SKON01. The sequence continues at coordinate 4,032 of SKON01000193.1, read as the reverse complement.
TTCTCGGATCATCTCCAGGATGATCAACCCCACCCCGATACAGATCAGCACGTCGGCCACGTTGAACGTGGGCCAACGATAGTCGTCTCCCAGCTTCCACACCACAAAATCGATCACGTACCCGAACCGGATCCGGTCGATCACATTGCCCAGCGCCCCGGCGGCGATCGTCGTCAGCCCCCAGTACAAGATCCACTGTCCTCGCTGCATCGTGAAGAGCATCCAGAGGATCACGAACACCGCGATCAGGCTCACGGTCAGCAAGAAGGGTCGTCGAAAGGACTCGTCGGCGTCGGCGAAGAGACCAAAGGCCGCCCCGGGATTTCGCGTGTACTGAAAGTCCCAGTACCCTTCGATCACCACCACCTCTCGGTGCCGGATCTCGATCACCTCCCCGGCCTCCAACTCCGTCGCCCCCGTCAACGCTCGCCCCTCCTCGGTCACCGTAAACCGGGAGGCGATCTCGTCGATCTCTTCCTCGGAGCTGAACCGCAGCTCGTCGACCAGGTACTCCTTCAGGGTCGACCCGTCGTGCTCCGGCGGCACCTCGAGCACCATATTATGGCTGAAGATCCCCGGGCGCTGGGTGGCCAGCCGATCCTCGGCGAGCTGCTTGGTCCACTGATCCAGCCCCACCAGGATCAACACGGCCAGCACAAACCCCCCGTATTTCACCACCGCCGGATTCATGAGAGCCTCTTCAGCACGGCTTCACACCGGGGACAGACCTCCGACGAGCTCCCCTCTTCCACCCAGTAGTTCCAGCAACGGGGGCACTTCCCTCCCGACGCCACCTTCACCGTCGTCGCCACCAGGGCCTCCTCTTCTGTGGGAGCACCTTCCTCCACGTTCACTTCGCTGACGATGAACAACGTGGCCAGCGCCTCTTCGTAGTCCCGAAGCAGCTCCAAGACCGACCCCTGGGCCCGCACCACCAGCTGGGCCTCCTGACTGCTCCCGATCAGCCGCTCTTCTTTCGACCCCTTTCGAGCCTTCTCCAGCTCTCGCTGCACGTCCTGACGGACCAGGAGGAGCCGCTCCCACCGCTGGTCCAGGGCGTCGTCCTTCCAGCTCAAGGCCTCCACGGGGAAGTCCTGGAGGAACACGCTCTCCTCGTCGCCTTCGGCTTTCGGGCAGTGCTCCCAGGCCTCCTCGCAGGTGAACGAGAGGATCGGCGCCATGGCCCGGACCAACGCTCGCAGGACCAACCAGTAGGCCGTCTGTCCGCTTCGGCGCAGGTCGCCGGTGGGATCCTCGCAGTACATCCGATCCTTGGTCACATCCATGTACACGTTGGACAGCTCCACCGTGCAGAACTGCACCACCCGGTGATAGATCATGTGAAACTCGTAGGTCTCGTATCCCTTCCGCACCCGCTCCACCATGTCGGCGGCCCGGTGGAGGATCCATCGGTCGATCTCTTCCAGATCCTCCACGGCCATCGCCTGGGCGGGATCAAAGTCCTGCAGCCCTCCCAGAAGGAACCGGAAGGTGTTTCGGATCTTCCGGTAGGAGTCGGACATCCGCTTCAAGATCTCCGTGGAGAGCGCGATATCACCCCGATAGTCCACGGCGGACACCCAGAGCCGCAAGATCTCCGCCCCGTACTCGTTGAGCATCTTCTCCGGAGGCTCGAAATTCTTACTCGACTTCGAGTACTTATGCCCCTCTTCGTCGGTCACGAACCCGTGGGTCAGGCACGTCTTGTACGGACTGTGGCCCCGGGAGATCACCCCGCACATCAGGCTGGACTGGAACCACCCCCGGTGCTGATCGCTGCCCTCCAGGTAGAGATCGGCCCTATCACCCCACCCCAGCATGGCTTCCAGCACGGCCGCCCAGGACACCCCGGAGTCAAACCACACATCCAGGATATCCTCCTCCTTGCGAAACTCCCCGGATCCGCACTGGGGGCACACCGTCCCCTCGGGGACCAGCTCTGAGGCGTCCCGGTCAAACCACACGTCCGCGCCCTCCTGGGCCACCAGATCGGCCACGTGGTCGGCGATCGCCTTCGTCGCCAGCGCCTCATCGCAATTCTTGCAGAACATCACCGTGATCGGCACCCCCCAGGATCGCTGCCGGCTGATACACCAATCAGGCCGCTGCGACACCATCCCCTCGATCCGGTCTCGTCCCCACCCCGGGACCCAGTTGACCTTCTCGATCTCTTTGAGGGCCTCTTCTCGAAGCCGAAACCCGTCGGGATCCCCCACGGTCTCGGGCTCCATGGCCACGAACCACTGCTCGGTAGCCCGAAAGATCACAGGCTTCTTGCTCCGCCACCCGTGGGGATACCGGTCGATGGTCACCCGATCCCCGGGCTCGTTCAGCAAGAGCCCCAGCCCATCGAGCTTCTCGGCGATCTTGCGGTTCGCCTTGAACACGTGCATCCCGCCAAACTCCGGCAGCTGACCGGGGCGGAATCGCCCCTCTTCGTCCACGGGGTTCACCACGTCCAGGCCGAACTGCAACCCCAACTGGAAATCCTCCTGACCGTGGCCGGGCGCCGTATGCACGCACCCCGTCCCCTGGTCCAGGGTCACGTAGTCCGCCGGCAAGAGCACCGACTTGCGCCCCAACCAGGGATGCTCCGCCGACAGCCCCTTACCTTCACCCAGCTCACCCACCAGGGCTCGCCCCTCAAAAGACGTCAGCACCTCGGAGCACTCGATCCCGCACTCCTCCATCACCTGATCCCGTAGCCCCTGCGCCATGATCAGAGCCTCCCCGTCGACGTCGACCACCTCGTAGGTCAGCTCCGGGTTGAAGGCGATCGCCAGGTTCGCCGGCAACGTCCAGGGCGTGGTCGTCCAGATCACCACGAACACCGGCCGGTCGCCGGCCGCCGCCGACACCTCCTCGGGGGCCTCGGGGAACGGGAACTTCACGTACACATGATCCGTTCGGAAGGAGTCGTACTCCACCTCCGCCTCGGCCAGCGCCGTCTGCGACGCCCAATCCCAGTGGACCGGCTTGAACCCCCGGTACACGATCCCCCGATCGAAGAACGCCCCCAGCTCCCGAACCGTGGCCGCCTCATACTCATAGGACATCGTCAGGTAAGGGTTATCCCAATCCCCAAACACCATCACCCGCCGGAACTCCTCTCGCTGGATATCCACGAACTTCAGCGCGTACTCCCGGCAGGCTTTTCGGATCTCCGCCTTCGTCATCTCCGCCTTCTTGTCCCCCAGCTGGGCGTCCACCTGGTGCTCGATGGGCAGCCCGTGGCAGTCCCACCCCGGCACGTACTCACAGATCTCCCCGGACATATTGCGGAACTTCACCACGAAGTCCTTCAAGGTCTTGTTCAGGATATGCCCGTGGTGGAGGTTCCCATTGGCGTAGGGCGGGCCGTCGTGAAGCACGAACCGAGGGGCCCCGGCGTCGGCGCCCTTCTTGACCATTCGCTCGTAGATCCCCTGCTCGGTCCACCACTGAATCCGGTCTTTTTCCCGGTTGGCCAGGTTGGCGCGCATCGGGAAGCCCGTTCGGGGCAAGCAGAGGGTGTCTTTGTAGTCCTTCGCCACGGCAGCACTCCTGTACGAGAGGGGGCACCACAAGATGAGGCGGTTGTCCTAACACACCGCCCCAGTGAATGAAAGATCCTGGCCTCTACCGGGTGTGATCGGTTTCCGTCGGTGGGATGTCTCCATTCCGCAGCGGGCCTTGGCCCGCGAGGACGTTCGGGCCGCTGTTTCAGGCCCGACTTGCCGAGCCTCGTGGCCTTGGCCCGAGGAGAGGTGCCAGTTTCGCCTCCTGGGTTCGCTGGTGGACGAACCGCCGAGGAGGACCGATTGGCGTACCCCGCCGAAGTGCCAACTTCGCCTCCCGGGGGTCGCTGGTGGATGAACCGCCGAGGAGGACCGATTTTGTGACGGAGATAATGGGCGGCGCGGAACCTCCCCTCGGGCCAAGGCCACGAGGCTCGGCGAGTCGGGCTACGCCCGAGGGTCCTCGCGGGCCAAGGCCCGCTGCGGGCTGCGGGCCAAGGCCACGAGGCTCGGCGAGTCGGGCTACGCCCGAGGG
>SKON01000256.1 GCA_007120035.1 Myxococcales bacterium | reverse complement strand
GGCCGTCGGTGCCGGTCACCGGTCGTTCAAAGCTCTCTGCGTGATCACCGACATCGATCCTCCCGGCGCCCCCTGCGGGATCTGCCGCCAGGTCCTGGCCGAGTTCTGCGATCACCTCCCGATCCTACTCATTAACCCCGCCGGCGACCGTCGCCACACCACCCTCGACGAGCTTCTCCCCATGCGGTTCTCCGGCCGCGACTTCCTGGACGACTTCAAGCCCTGAGCGCCCACCTCTGATTGGTGACACCCGGGAGTTTCCCATCCCGGGTCCTCTGATCTACAATCAGTTGCATCGTGCCGGCTCTCAGACCACCGAAGACATCGTGGCTACTGCATTTCTACCCCTTGATTTCGGGCCCTTTCGCCTGATCGCACCCTTAGGAAAAGGGGGCATGGGTGAGGTGTTCCACGCCGTCCACCTGGAGCGAAACCTCCCGGTAGCCATCAAGATCCTCAACGCTCGCCGGGCGCGGGACCCCGAGTTCAGGACCGCCCTCCGCCAGGAGATCCGGGCCGTCGCTCGCCTCCACCACCCCGGCGTGATCATGGTCTTCGACTGCGGCGACGTCCCCGCAGAGATCGAGGAGAAGACCCACCAGCGGTTCATCGAGGGCTCCTCCTGGCTGGCCATGGAGTTGGCCTCCTACAGCCTCCAGGACGTCGATCGAGCCGCCCTGGACTGGTGGCACGTCCGCAACATCCTGGTCCGGATCCTCGACGCCCTCTCCCACTCCCACGCCCGAGGCGTGATCCACCGGGACCTCAAACCGGCCAACGTCCTCTTCGTCGAGGGCCGCGACGGCCGCCAGATCCGCCTCACCGACTACGGCCTGGCCCACGCCCTCGACGAGCCCCCGGAGCAGGACTTCCTGGCCCGCAAGATCTCCGGCACCCCTCGGTTCATGTCCCCGGAGCAGATCACCGGTCAGTGGCGAGATCATGGCCCCTGGACCGATCTCTACGCCCTGGGCTGCATGGCCTACTGGCTCGTCGACGGCGAACCTCCCTTCTCAGGGGAGAACACCGACGAGATCCTCGAGAGCCACCTCACCGCCCCCTTGCCGCCCCTGCACGCCCCCTTCGACGTCCCCCTGGACTTCGGGATCTGGCTGGGCCGCCTCTTGGCGAAGAGCCCCTCCGATCGATACGAGCGAGCCGCCGACGCCGCCCGGGCCCTTTTCGCCATGGGCGATCCCCCCGACGCCGTCCGACCCTCGAACCAGCCGCCCCTGCAGTTCCAGTCCGCCCTGGACGCCTCCGTCGCCGACCTCGGCGACGCCTCCGACATGGGGATGACCGAGATCATCAGCGAGGTCATGGCGCCCTCCATGCCCGAGCTCCGAGCCCTGGAGCGCCCCGGCTCCCGCCCCCGACTCCGCCAACCCCGGGAGAAGACCCCGATCCCCCTGACCTGGCACCGCAAAGAGCCGCCGCCCATCTCCGCCGATCTCGTCGGTGTCGGCCTGGGCCTCTTCGGCCTCCGGGAGATCCCCTTCGTCGGTCGTCATCAGGAGCGGGACCGCATCTGGGAAGCCCTCCAGCAGGTCGCCCGCCGGTCCCTCCCGGAAGTGATCCTCCTGCGAGGCCCCACGGGCACCGGAAAGACTCGCCTCTCCCGGTGGATCGGCGAGCGAGCTCATGAGCTGGGCGCCGCCACTCCGCTCCACGTCAACCACGGCCCCATGGCCGGCTCCCACGACGGCCTGGCCGCCATGTTCGCCGACCACCTCCGATGCACCGGCCTGGACCGAGAGGGCATCCTGGAGCGCGTCCGTGGCACCATCGTCGACGATCTCGACCCCGACATCCTCCACGACTGCCTGGCGCTCACGGAGATCATCGCCCCCATGGTCGTCCCCGACTACAGCGAGGAGGACGCCCGGATCCGGTTCCGGAACCCCGAGGAGCGCCACGCCGTCATGCTCCGGTTCTTGCAGCGCTTTAGCCGCAACCGGCCCCTGATCCTCATCGTCGACGACCTGCAGTGGGGCACGGAGACAATCTCCGCCGTAGAGTACCTCCTGGCCTCGGCCCGCCAGTCCTCCCTCTCCGTGTTGATCCTCGGCACCGTCCAGACCGACGCCCTCGTCGACCGCCCCGTCGCTCGCCAGCGACTCCAAGAGCTGGAGCACCACCGAGAGGTCACCACCCTCCCCGTGGGCCCTCTCCCCGAAGAGGAGCACCGGGAGCTGATCAAGCGCCTCCTCACCCTGGACGCCCCCCTCGTCGACGAGGTCGCCCAGCGGACCGCTGGCAACCCCCTCTACGCCGTCCAGCTCGTCGGCGATTGGGTGGAGCGAGGCGTCCTCGAACTCAGCCTCGCCGGCTTCCGCCTCCGCCCCGGCGACGCGGCGCCCCTGCCGGCGAACCTCCAGGAGGTCTTCCGCGACCGCCTTGCGAAGCTCGTCCGCCATGACCTCGACGGTCCCCCCTCCAACGCCTTGCTGGCCCTGGAGCTCGCCGCCGTCCTGGGCACCGAGGTCCAGCGTCGGGAGTGGTCCTCCACCTGCACCCGATCCGGCCTCCGTCTCCCACTCCTGGTCATCGACGCCATGGCCTCCAACGACCTCGTCCAGCTCCACCCCCAGGGCTGGAACTTCCAACACCAGGCGTTCCGCGAGACCCTCCTCCACACCGCCGACAACGGCGGCCGCCTGGCCACCCACCACTTCCGATGCGCCACCTCGCTGCGCCACCTCTACCCCCCGGATCACCCCGGCCTGGCCGCCCGCCTGGCCCGGCATTACCTGGCCGCACGGCACTGGGACGAGGCCCTCGAACCCCTCCTGGCCGCCGCAGAGGATGCCCGCATCAAGTGCGAGTTCGACGTCGCCTACGCCTACTATGACCAGGCCGAGGAGTGCCTCCGGCACCTTCAGGCCGACGAAGATGACCCTCGCCGGGCCCGTATCTGGATCCAGCGCGCCGAGACCCTGATCCGACAGACCGACCTCACCACCGCCGATGAGCTCCTGAGCCGCGCCGAAGCCCTTGCTCGGGTCCACGCCCGCGAGGATCTTCTGGCCAGCACCCTGGTCCAGCGCGCCGCCGTCGCCAACCGCCGCGGAAAGATCCCTCAGGGAATGCCCCTGATCAAAGAGGCCCTCCGCCTCTACCGGGCCAACAAGAACACCACCGGACGAGCCCGGGCCATGATCACCCTGGCGGACCTCCACTACTGGGCCGGCGAACACTACGACGCGGAGCGGGCCTACCAGAAAGCCCTACAGCTCAACCAACGCATCGGCAACACCCTGGACGCCGCCCGGGTCGAGATGGCCCTCGGCTCCCTCTACACCGTCCTCGGAGACATGGAGAAAGGCCAAGAACTCCTGGAACACGCCCGCGACGTCTTCGAAGAAATCGGCGACCTCAACGAGGTCGCCAACTGCGCCAACAACCTTGGCGAGCTCTTCCGAACGCAGGGTGACCTCGATCGCGCCGAGGCTGCCTATCTGGAGTCCCAGGCCATCTCCCACAGGATCGGCGTCCACGACGATATCGTCATCCAGCTTAACCTCGGCATGGTCTACCTCACCAAGAACGACGTCGAGAAAGCCGGGGAGCGGTTCCGGACCATCCTAAAGCTCACCGAGGACTCCGAGCGCCGCGGCTACCTCGCCTTCGCCCACATCGCCAACCTCCCTCTGGCCGCCCACCGGGAGGACTGGCAGTCCTGGGACCACCATATCCACCAGGGTCGCCACCACCTGGCCGCCACCAGCTTCGTCGACGCCGACGTCGCTCGCCTGGCCCGCGACGCCGGAGAGCGGGCCATGATCGCCGGCCAACCGGGCCGTGCTCGCCACGCCCTCCTCATCGCCCGATCCCAGTGGCTCAGCATGGGCCGCCAGGACCGGGCCGCCGAGATCGACCGCCTCCTCCCACCGTGATCGTCATTCCCACTTTTATTTGATTCACCCCCGGAACTCCGCTATAAGTCCCTCGGTTCCGTTACGCCTTTCAGGGAGATTTATCATGAGTGTTCTGTCGTTGAAAAAGTGGGGTGTCCTCATCGCGGCTGCCGGCTATCTGGTCGCCTGTGGTCCTGGTGAAGATGAAGAAAACCAGAACCAGAACCAGAACCAGAATCAAAACCAGAATCAGAACCAGAATCAGAACCAGAACCAGCCCGATCCCGACACCTGCCTGGACGTCGCTGGAAACGAGCTGGCTCAGATCACTCTCGACGGCCAGTGCATCAACCTTCAGGGGAGCCTTTCGATCGACAGCGGCAGCCTGGTGATCCCCCCGGGCACCACGATCTACTTCGGTCAGAACGAAGGGATCGAGATTCGCAACGAGGCCAGCCTCGTCGCTGTCGGCACCGCCGACGAGCCCATTCGGTTTTTGGGCCGCGAGTCCGTTCGAGGTTACTGGAAAGGCATCGCCTTCCGAAACGCCGGATCCCCCAGCAACGAGCTGGCCCACGTGGAGATCGCTCACGCCGGTAGCGAGCGGTGGCACACCACCACGGATCGCAGCCGAGGCGCTCTGGTCCTGAGGGACTCCGCGACCCGGCTCTCCGTCTCGAACTCTACGTTCCGTACCAACGCCAAAGCGGGAATCTCCATCGCCGCCGCGGGATCGAACGTCTCGATCTCCTCGTCTCACTTCGAGGACAACGACACTCCTCTGGAGATCCTCCCCGTGGCCATCGGCTATCTGAGCTCGGACCTGACCTTCGAGGACAATGACAACGCCTACATCAATGTCTCCGGAAGTGGCACGTCGACCGACATCGGTGAAGACATCACCTGGGTGGCCCAGGACGTGCCCTATCGATTCACCATCGTGGTCAACATCCCCGACGAGGTCCACGTCGACGTCGAAGCAGGTGTCCGGGCGATGTTTGGTTCCGAACGAGGCCTTCAGGTCTCCGGAGGAACCCTTGCCATCAACGGCACGGCCGACGCTCCCGTCCATTTCTACGGCGCCGAGTCGGACCGCGGTTTCTGGCGGGGTCTGGCCTTCCGCGACACCAACTCGTCAGCCAACCAGATTCAACACCTGATTCTCGAGGACGCCGGCAGCGATAAGTGGCATTCCACCACCGACTTCGACGAGGGCGGCCTGGTCGTGCGCTCTCGATCCCGAGTCAACGTCGAGGACAGCGTCTTCCGAAACAACCGATTCGCCGGGATCTCGACCTACCGCAATGACTCTCAGATCACGATCTCCGGCTCCGTCTTCGAGAACAACCAGTACCCCATCCAAGCCACTCCCAGGTACCTCCACAGCATCGATGCCGACAACCAGTTCGTCGACAACGACAACCAGTTCGTCAACGTCGTCGGCACGAGCACAGCGCAGCGAACCTTCGACGCTGACGTCACCTGGCAAGCCCTGGAGATTCCTTACCGCCTGGCCACCACCCCCGTGATTCAAGGGGCGCTCACCATCGCTCCGGGAGCCCATTTCGTCGGCACCTCTGATCAAGGCATCGAGGTCTTCTCGGGGACCATCTCGGCCGTGGGCACTGCCGACGCTCCCATCGTCTTCGACGGGCATGAATCCACCGCCGGTGCCTGGAGAGGTCTCAGGGTTCGAGCGTCCGACTCCTCGACCAACGAGTTGGCCCATGTGGAGATCCATCACGCCGGTGGCCAGCGGTGGCACTCCACCACCGACGGTTCCGACACGGCTCTCCTCGTGGATCAGACCAGCCGCCTGGCCGTCAGCGATGTCACCATCGCCGACAGCGCCGGCTACGCGGTCACCGTCCTCAGCAGCCACCTCACCGACTGCGATGGGCTCACCACCCACGACATCGCCGAAGCCGACGTCTTCTTCACCAACGTCCCCGACGATGTGTGCTTTGACTGATCCTCTCTCTTGAACACCAGTTGTTCACCACGAGATCACCACGAGGCCCTGCAGACCACCCGGTCTTGCAGGGCCTCGCCGGTTCTTGTCAGTACCGCACCCCCACCCCCAGAGTTCCCATCAAAAACCAATGCTCCAGGGCCCGGAACGTCCGGCCTCCCACGGCGTCCACCTCCAGGCCCAGGGGACCCACGATGGGGATCTCCCAGCTCACCCCACCGAAGATCCCCGGAGAGTCCTCCCGCATGGACATCACTCGCCAGTGCCGGTAGCCCCCCCGAACGTGGAGGGCTCCCCAGGGGGACTCCCGGGCCCGCACCACCTCCACCCGCCCCCCCACGGCCCATCCTTCAGCGGGGAAGCTCCCCCCCAAAAGCATCGAACCAAACCGGAGGTCCGCCTCCAGCCCTACCCGCCTGTACCGCAATCGCCCGGCGAACTCCGTGGTGAAGAGCCCCCGATCCACGCATCCGCAGGGCACGGATCGCTGCCACCCCGCCCCGGACTTCACGGCCACCCCGAACCCCAGCCCAGACCATCGGTTCTCGGCCTCTACCTCCGAGGCCTCGGCGCTCCCGCTCCAGGCGAGCATCCCGACAACCACGAAGATCACCAGCCATCGTGTCTTTCTCATCGCAACGCCTCCAGATATTCGATAGCCCGTTGAAGCGTTCGATCCTCTCCGGCGTACTGCTCCTTCGCCGTCGGGGCCGGCACCAGAATCCCCGGCATCAGCCCCGACTCGGAGTGATCTCCCGTCGGGGTCCGCAGCACGTAGGTGCTCACCTGAAACCACACCCCTGGCACGAGCATCACCCCTCGGTTCGGCGACGCCGCCCCGCCCCCGGTGGGCTGCCCCACCAGCACGCCCCGGTGGTAGTACGCGATCCGATGAGCCAGGTAGTTCGATGCCGAGTACGACCGCCGGTCCACGAGCACCACCACGTGGCCCTCGTAGGTCTCGCCACGAGGGGGCGCTTCCAGCTGTCGGTAGAGCTTTCCGTACCGGTCCACCAACTCAAAGGGCGGCACCGGCCGGTCGATCAGCCGCCCGAAGAGCCCGTCCGTCACCGACGGATAGCCCCCGCCGTTGCCCCGCAGGTCGATGATCAGCCCCCGGGTGTCCATCAGGTCGTTGAGGATCTCGTCGATCCGCTCCAGGTCGTCGATATGCCCGAAGGTCTCCAACTTCAGCACCCCGATCTGCCCCCCTTTGCCCACCCGAGACGATGCCGGCGGCTGCAGCGCCCGCCGACGGGTCAGCACCACCTCTCCACCGCCCTCCAGGGAAAGCACCACCTCTGTGCCCGCCTCCCCGGCCAATAAGAGCGTCGGCCCCGACAGGGCGACCTCCCCGTCGCGGCCGGCCTCCACCCACCCCCGGTGCCGCTCCACAGCCTCGGACACGGGCTCCCCATCGACGGCTACCACCGCCGCCCCGATCCACTCCTGGAACCCCTCATCGGCCCCTACCACGACCAGGCGATCCCCCCGGGGCCCCTCCTCCACCTCGACCCGCACGGGAGCCACCCCGGGCTCCTCTAAGGTTCGCCGCTCCACCCGGGTGTGCCCGTCCCGCAGGCGGCTCACCACGGCGGCCACCTCCTCCAAGAACGCCACGTCCGGCGTCTCTCCCTCCAGCGTCATCCGAAGCTCTCGGGAGAACTCTTTCAGGTCCACCCCCTTGTATTCGGCGAACGGAAAGGTCTCGACCACCATCTGATCCACGGTCTCCACCACACAGAGCCGCCGCTCCTCATCCAACGGAAACTCCCCACAATGGGTCTCCGCCCCACATCCCCACAGGCTCCCCCCCAGGCCGAGCCACAGACACACCCACAGACAGAGCCGTGCCGTCCTGAGCCATCGACGCTCGATCATCCCCCCTCCTTTTCTCTTGGATCCTCTCTCGGTCCTATCTTACGATCCTAAGCACCTCCCTCTGGATCGCACACCGCGACCGGCGGGTTTTCCGCTTCTTGCCCGAGGTGTGAGTGGTTCGCGTCATCCTCCTGTCCTGGGCCCTCCTTCTGGGGGTGGCCCTGATCATGTTGGGCAACGGCCTGCAGACCAGCCTTTTGGGCCTGCGGGCCGCCGACGAGGGCTTCGCCACGGCCGCCACGGGCCTGATCATGAGCGCCTTCTATGTGGGATTCCTGGCGGGCTCCCGCTACACCCCACGGATCGTCGCCTCCGTCGGCCACATCCGGGTCTTCGCCGCCTGGGCCTCCATGGCCAGCGTCGCCATCCTCCTCCACGGCCTCTGGGTCCACCCCGTCCCCTGGACCCTCTTCCGACTCTTGACCGGCTTCTGCTACGCCGGCCTCTACGTGGTTGCCGAGAGCTGGCTCAACGACCGGGCCGACAACCAGACCCGGGGTCAGATCCTCTCGGCCTACATGGTGGTCCAGTATCTGGGCCTGGCCGGCGGACACCTCCTCTTGAACCTCTCAGCCCCCTCGGAGCTGGTCCTCTTCGTGTTGACCTCGGCGCTGATCTCCCTCTCCCTGGTCCCCATCTCCCTGACCACCTCGGCCACCCCGCCCACGGAACGCCAGGAGTCCCTGCGCCTGCGCCAGCTCTTCACCCTCTCCCCCCTGGGGGTCGTCGCCTCCGTCGGCGCCGGCCTCTCCACAGGGGCTCTGCTGGGCATGGGCGCCGTCTACGCCGAAGGCGTCGACCTCACCGTCACGGAGGTCTCCTTCTTCATGGCCGCCTTGATCCTCGGCGCCGCCCTCTTTCAATTCCCGCTGGGCCGCCTCTCGGACCGCCTGGATCGCCGCCGGGTGATCCTGGGCCTGAACCTGGTGGCCTGTGCCGCCCTCCTGGCCGCCCTGGCCGCGGTGGGACACTCCACGGCCCTGACCCTGGCCCTGATCTTCTGCGTCGGCGGCGTCACCCTCCCGGTCTACGCCCTGGGGGTGGCCTTCACCAACGATGACCTGCGACCCTCCCAGATGGTGGCCGCCTCCAGCAGCCTGGTCCTCCTCTTCGGCCTCGGCGCCAGCCTCGGCCCCCTGGCCGTCGCCGCCGCCATGGCCCTTGTGGGGCCGGGCGGCTTCTTCTGCGCCATCGCCGCCATGCATGCCATCATCGCCGTCTTCGCCCTGATCCAAACCCTTCGACGCTCCCCCCGGGACGCCGACGCCCAGGAGGACTACCTCCCCGTGGCGGGCTCCACGGCCCTCGGGGCTCACCACATCGCCCCCGAGGAGCCCTAGGACGCCGGCTGGATTCCCTCAATCCCAACGAAGATCCGCCCGGGGGTCCGACTCATAAGCGTCGGCCAGCGCCGAGGCCTTCTCCCGGACCTCATCGTCGATCCGGTCCGGGGTGAGGATCTGCAGGAGCACGAAGAAGTCGCCCTTCTTCTTTCCCCGGTGGACCCCCTTCTCCTTGAGGCGGAGCTTCGCTCCGGAGTGGACCCCTTCCGGGACGGTGACCTTGTACTCTCCCCAGGGGGTGGGGACGTTGATCTGGGTGCCGAGGATCGCCTCGGCGATGGTGATCGGGACCTCCATGGAGAGGTCGAGGTCGTCGCGGCGAATATGCTCGTGGGGGCGCACGGAGATCTCCAGGTAGAGATCCCCCGGCTGGCCCTGCCCGTAGGGGGTCTGGGGCGCCGGGCCGCCTTTGCCCTTCAACCGCAGGCGCTCGCCATCTCGGACCCCCGCCGGGACCCGGACCTTGAGGTGCTGGCCGTCGCTGAGGGTGATGTCCATCTGCCCGCCCTCGATGGCTCGAACGAAGTCCAGATCGAGGTGGGCCGTCAGATCCCGGCCCTTCATGGGAGCCTGGAACCCGCCGAAGTTAGTGTAGTCGCTGGTGTCGAAGGGGCTGCGACCACCGAAAATATCCCCGAAGATGTCCTGAAAGGAGGCGCCTCCGCCGGAAAAGTGGGTGTATCGACCGCCCCCGGGGCCCCCGGGGCCCCCGGCCCGCTGCCACTTCTGGTACTGCCGGGCCCGGGCGGGATCGAAGCCCTCCCGGAGCCCATCGAGGCCGAACTCATCGTAGAGCTTGCGCTTCTCCTCATCGCCCAGGACCTCGAAGGCCGCAGAGACCTTCTTGAACTCCTCCTCGGCCTGAGGGTCGTCGGGGTTGACGTCAGGGTGATATTTCCGAGCCAGTCGGCGATAGGCCTTCTTGACGGCGGCCCGGTCGGCGTCGCGATCGACGCCGAGGATGGCGTAGAGGTCGGTCTTCATACTCACTCAAAGGTGGGTTCGACAAAGCCTTTTCCCAGGTTCTCCCGGTTGCGCCCCTGGCGGCCCACAGACCACCCTGCGCAGCCGTTGGTTGACCCCGGCTCCGGAGCATCGGCCTGAGCCCGTTGGTGCAGCGGGACAGCGAAGGACGTACCACCCCCGGGGCGACCCACTCCGTCCGGCAGGTACCCCACCAGCCCCAGCACCGCCGGCTTGTCGCTGGCCTGTTCCGCAGCTCGCCCCAGCTCCTGGACCCAGCCGAACATCTCCGCCCCGTGGGCCTCGAGCTTCCCGTACACCGGGTTGTCGTCGTCTCCCCGGGGCGCCAACTGGATGGTCGAGCAGTCCAGGACCTTCGCCAAAAGCGTGTTGCCCCGGACCACCAGGTCGTGAAGGCTCCGAGGCCGCGAGAAGGCCTCCAGGATCTCATCGTTCGTCCGCAGGACCCCCAGGGTCCGCAGCGCCGACGCGATCGCCGTCACGGTATGATCCTCCGCGTGGAGGTGCCCGTCGACGGCGGTCTCGATCACGTCCGCCGACACCCCACGATGGCGAAGAGCAGAACGGACGGTCTGTTGCCACATCTGGAGCTCCGCCGCCGCCGTGTGCGTGGCGTGACCGGCGATCCGGTCTTCCACTCCGTCGTAGATTCGGCGGTGCGCCAGCTCCTGCCCACGGGCCAGGAGGTCCTTGCCTGCCTGGATTCGGTCCTTGTTCAGACCCGCTTTGCTGAGGGCTTCCTTGGCGTCCGGCGTGGACTCCCAGGTCTCGGTGGCGAGGAAGATCTGGCCGAGGAGGCGG
>SKON01000018.1 GCA_007120035.1 Myxococcales bacterium | reverse complement strand
TCACCCGGAACTCATTTCTTGCGATCAAAATCCTCCGAAATCCCTTACGCCCTTATTCTATGCGCCCCTCGGTTGAACCGGATCGAGTGGGTGAAAGGGGGCTCTTCATGTGTCTTCGTTCTCACTCGGAGGTTCGCGGAGGGCTACTCGGGCGTGCCGTCGAGATAGAGCCATCGGTGGTCGCGGCGGATGAATCGGCTCTCTTCGGTGAAGGACGCGTCGCGATCGCCGTGTCGGAGGCGGGCGTGGAAGGTGACGGTGGCGGTCTCGTCGTGGACGTCGGCGGCGAGTATGTCGACACCGAGGAAGTCCATGGTGCGGCCGAAGGAGGCGATGTCTTTTCGCCAGGCGTCGACGGGGGTCTTCCAGGCCTGCCCGTCGGGGCAGGTGGTGTCGACGATATAGTCCACGGCGCCGCGGGCGTAGGCGGCGTATCTGGATCGGACCGTGTCTTGCGGGGTCGCGGGCCAGGAGTCGCCGGTGTGGTAGGGGCCACAGCACCGGGCGTAGAGGTTGCCGCTTGCGCAGGGACAGTGTGCGGCGCTTTTTCGTCGTCGTCGCTTAGTCATTTGGTGGCGAAGAGGAGTTGGAAGCCGTCGAGGAGGGCCGGGGCGGCGGGGGTGAGGCCGGCGTCGGTGAACCAGCGGTGGGCTTCGTCGATGCAGTAGGAGTCGCCGTGGTCGGTGTAGAAGAGCATGGTCAGGGCGAAGTACACGGGCTGCGCCGGGGAGCGTTCGAAGGTGTCGAGGAACATGTCCTTGAGGATCAGGAGGCCACCGGGCGCGAGCGCGTTCGCGGTCCGGCGAGCGAGTTGAAGGTTCTCTTCGGGTCCGAGGCCGTGGACGATGTTGGAGAGGAAGATCGCGTCGTAGGGGCCGCCGAGATCGTCGGAGAAGAAGTCGCCCTCGCGATAGGTCAGCGCGTCGCCGTGGCGCTCCTTGGCGAAGGGGAGCACCTCGGGGAGGTCCATCAAGGTGGCCTGCAGTCCGGCTCGGGTGAACTCCCGGGCGTAGCGACCGTGGCCGCCGCCGAGGTCGAGGACCCGTGCCCCGGGCGCTAACCGGGGAGCGATCCATCGGGCGCAGGCCCGGGCCGTGTCTTCGCTGCGGCGGAAGAGCATATCCATGAACTGCCGGTTGTACTCCTCGTCGTCGGGGTTGACCCCCACGGCGGTGGCCTGTCGCTCGCCGTCTTCATCGGGCACGGGGCCGCCGCCGTCGAGGACGGCGTCCATGCGGCTCAAGGCGGTGAAGGAGCGCAGGTGTCGGTCCGTGGTGAGGAGTCCGTTGTCCACGAGGCGTCGGCCCGCCGGCGTGAGGGCGAAGAGTTCTTCGGAGCGGGTCAGGAGCCCCAGGTACTCGAGGAGCCGAGCGGTGATTCGCAGGGCCCGGGGGTCGCCGTCGAGGCTCTCCAGCGGAATGGGCCCCTCGTCGTGGAGCTGTCGAAAGTGCCCGGCCTTCGACCAGGCCGCGACGGTGGCCAGGGCCTTGGCGGACCGGATCATCTCGTCGAAGTGGAGCTCGCTTGTGATGGTGTGCATGGTCGATCCTCCTAGGTGGGGTCCCCGTGGGCGCGTCCGTTCTGGCATCGCTCTGCCAGGAAGTCCAGGGGGGTCCGGACCGCGGGCAGGACCCCCCGGCGGCTCGGGTAGACGGCGTGGACGACGTAAGCCGCGGGGCAAGGGGTACCTCTTCTGAGGAAGAACGGGGTCGACGGGTCTGTTGACTCCACGAAGACCTTTTGTCCTGACAGGAGCGACGATGGTTCTTGAATTCGACAACACCTTCGCCGAGCTAGGCGACCGCTTTTATTCGCCACGGATGCCTGAAGTCAGCTCAGCGCCGGAGACCCTGTGGGTGAACGAGGGGTTGGCCCGTGAGCTCGGCGTCGATCCCGAGTGGCTGCACTCCGAGGAAGGTGCACTCTTCATCACGGGCAACGAGATCCCCGAGGGGGCCGATCCGTTGGCCCAGGTCTATGCGGGGCATCAGTTCGGGTCCTGGGTGCCCCAGCTGGGAGACGGACGAGCCCTGTTGATCGGCGAAGTGCACGACCACCAGGGGCGGCGGCTGGACCTTCAGTGGAAGGGGTCCGGGAGGACTCCCTACTCGCGACGGGGGGACGGGCGTGCTCCCCTGGGGCCGATCTTGCGGGAGCTCCTGGTGTCGGAGGCGATGCATTCCCTCGGAGTTCCGACGACCCGAGTGCTGGCGACGGCGGCCACGGGGGACCGGGTCTTGCGACAGACGGCGCTACCGGGAGCGGTGTTGATCCGGGTGGCCTCCAGCCATCTTCGGATCGGAACGATGGAGTACTTCGCGAGCCGTGAGGATGGGGACGCCCTGAAGACTCTGGTGGAGTACACCCTCTCCAGGCACTACCCGGAGCGAGAGGAGCGCCACCCCCTGGCGCTTTTGGACGAGGTGGGGCAGGCCATCGCCGAGTTGGTCGCGGTCTGGCAGTCCCTGGGGTTCATTCACGGGGTGATGAACACCGACAATATGCTGCTCTGTGGGGAGACCATCGACTACGGGCCCTGTGCGTTTATGAACGAGCACGATCCGGCGACGGTGTTCAGCTCCATCGACCATCGGGGGAGGTATGCCTACGGGAACCAGCCGGCCATCGCCCATTGGAACCTGGCGCGGTTGGCCCAGGCGTTGATCCCGGCTTTCGATCCTGGTGGCGATCGGGAGGAGTACCTCAAAGGGGCTCAGGGGGTGATCGACGAGTTCCCAGACCGATACGCCGAGGCGTTTCGGGATCGACTGGCTGCTCGTCTGGGGCTCTCGGAGGTGCGAGAGGGGGACGAGGAGTTGACGGCGGATCTCCTGGCCCAGATGGCCGAGTCCGGGGTGGACCACACCCTCATGTTCCGTGCGCTCGCCGAGCGAGCCGGGCCGGCCGAGGGGCTTCTACCGCACTTCGAGTGGCCTGAGGCGTTCGGGACCTGGTTGAATCGTTGGGAGGAGCGGGTCGCCGAGGATCCGCGGGAGCCGGCGGCGAGGCAGGAGGCCATGGCGGCGGTGAGCCCTGTGTTTATTCCCCGCAATCATCGGGTAGAGGAAGCCCTGGAGGGGGCCTCGGAAGGCTCCTGGGACGCCTTCGGTGAGCTCTGGGACGCCGTGACCGACCCCTTTACGTACCGGCAGGACCGCGCCCATCTGGCCACCCCGCCGGCTCCCGAGCAGCGGGTCGCGGCCACCTTCTGTGGCACCTGACCGCTACCCGGGAGGCCCCGAGTAGGCGCGGTTCTGAAACGTCGGGGTAGTGCCTGTGATGGAGGGCCCGGGTCGCCCCGCCTCCATGGAACCACCGTGACGTACCTGGTTCCAGTGGGCGGGTGTGTCATAGTGTCCTACATGCCCCGACAATATGAGTACAATAGTACCCGAAGTGATACCTGTGAATCATCGGGCAGCGCTCCGGGTTCGGTTGTTCTGTCGTCTTGATTTATCCATAAAGGCGCTACAAGCCGGGGAACTGGCGTGGGGGAGTGATGATGCGTTGCGCCATGGAACGACCATTGCATCACTGGCGTAGTGACGGTGTTGGTTCGACCAAAATCCGAATGAGGAGGTAGACACAATGGTTACCAAGTCACTGCGAGTACTGATCACGATGGCGATGGTTTGGTGGGTGGTCGGTTGCGGAGAGCAACAGATCGTGATCCATGGTGGCGAGCCCGACGATGAGATCGTCGAGGTCAATCCGGCGCCGGACGCCTTGCACGAGCACGTCTACCAACTGGGTTCTACGGTTCGGGTGGAGACGGCGGCGGACATCCACGAGCAGCTTCAGGACGGTGTGTTCCGAGCCCACGCGGAGTCGCCCTTCGTCGACGCCACGATCATCGTCACCTCCGAGACTCTGGGGACCCTGGAATACCGGGTGGACGACGATCCGACCTGGCGGCCGGCGGAGATCACCTTTGAGGCCGGTCGATTTCACAACGCTCAGGTGGTGCTCTCTGAGCATGCAGAGGTGCTTCATCTGCGAGGCTTCGGGCCGGCGACGTTTCTGCAGATCGATTTCTACACAGACGCCGAGATGGGGCCCCACGAGCACCTTGAGGAGGAGCTCGGTCAGTTGAAGCAGCAACTGAACGTTCCCGGGAGATGGGCGCTGCCGGCGAGTGTCCGGCAGGCCGGAGAGCGGCAGCACGTTCGCTATGATCGAGCGACCCATTGCTCAGGAAGCATGACCGCGGGGGCCACGGAGTTGGGGAGGTTCATCGCCGACCATTTCGAGGGGGTGCGGGCCATTCAGGGGTACAACTGCCGAAACATCCGGGGTAGCAGCAACCTGTCGATGCACGCGACAGGGCGGGCCATCGACATCATGATGCCCATCCCCGGCGGGTTGGCGGCGAATCTAATTGGGAGATCCGATCGCGAACTGGCTGGTGGAGAACTCGGAGAACATTGGAGTGCAGTTGATCATCTGGGATCGGACCCTCTGGAACGGCTCTGTGGGAGGTCGCAAGGATCGGTCCTACGGCGGGGCCCACCCTCATCACGATCACCTCCACGTGGAGATCAATCGCGATGGGGCCAACCGGAACACCCCCTTCTTTAACGGCAACCGGCCCCCTGTGCCGGGAGCGGAGCCGGAGCCGGAGCCGGAGCCCCTGCCGCCGGGTGGATGTGTACCCACGGAAGATCCGAACGCGTCGGGGCTCTTCGCGGACTTCGCTCCGTCGGCGACGGGGCATGAAGAGGCGGTGATGCTCTACAACGCGGGGATCACCCAAGGGTGTTCGTCGTCGCCGCGGATGTTTTGCCCGAACTGCCCCTTGAGCCGGACCCAACTGGTGGTCTTCTTGGTCCGGGCCTCAGGAACGCCCCTGCTGTCTGTGACGGAGCCGACCTTCTCCGACGTGCCGCGGACCCACTGGGCGTTCCGGTACATCGAAGCCGCCGCCGCCGCGGGGATCACCCAGGGATGTGGAGGCGGCAAGTTCTGCCCCTCCGATGAGGTGACTCGGGCCCAGGCGGCGTCGATGATTCAGCGGGCCGCTGGATGGCCCGACGAAGTCCCGGCCGAAGCTCCGAGGTTCTCGGATGTATCGTCGTCGAGCACTCATTTCGGCGCCATTGAGACCCTGAAGACCCGATGTTCTACGAACGGCTGTCGACCCGGGGAGTTCTGCCCCGAGGACTCATTGACCCGGGGACAGGCCGCGGTGTTCATCGCCCGGGCGTTCAACCTGGAAGAGATCAACGCCTGCGCCGAGCCCGGTGGATGTACACCGATGCCTGTGTTCGGTGCCGAAAACGAGGTGTTCCAGGATCTGCCGGCGGGGACGATCGGAAAGGAAGAGGTGGAACTTCTCTACGACTACGGGATCACCGAGGGGTGTTCGGAGTCGCCGCGGCTCTTCTGCCCGAATTGCCCGACGAGCCGGCGCCAGATGGCGGTTCTGTTGGTGCGGGCCATGGGGTTGGACACCTCGCAGCCGCCGGCGACGCCCACGTTCGCCGACGTGCAGCCCGGTTCGACGTGGTACGCCGAGATCGAAGCCGGCGTGGCGAACCACGTGATTTTCGGGTGTGGGGACGGGAATTTCTGCCCCGATGACCCTGTGACCCGAGCCCAGGCGGCGTCGCTGATCTCGAGGATTCAGGGTTGGACCTCGTCGCCGGCGACGCCGACTTTCGACGATGTCGATCCGGGCTCGACGCATTACGAGGCGATCGAGGGCGTCGTGGAGCGCTGTGTGTCTCAGGGATGTTCCGAGGATCGATACTGTCCCGATCGAGCGCTCTCCCGAATTCATGCGGCGATCTTCATTGCCCGGGCGTTCAATCTGAACGGGATCAATAGCTGTATCTGAGGAGTTTAGCGGGACCTCTTCATCATTCGTCGAATGGTGTCGAGGTCCCAGGCGCTCTCGTCGGTGTGAGGCAGGGCCGTGACGTGATCTGTGGGGAGGCCCAGAATCTCGTTGATCTCTTCCTGGTGGGGGTGGGGGGCCGGCTCTCGGCGGATCTCGAAGCGGCCCGTGTCGAAGGGGACTCCCGGGGCGGTCTCGACCTGCTCCATGCGCTCTCGAAGCCCCTGGCGGTCGAGGTCCAGCGCCCGGTGGATGCAGAAGGGGTTGTTGCCGGGTCGGCCGAGCCAGGCGTCGGCGGTCCAGGAGCACCCGCCCATGCAGATGTCGTTGTAGTAACAGCTTCGGCAGTAGCCCCAGAGGTCGTCGACGGTGCGTTCCCCGAGGTGGAGGAGCTCTTCGGTGCCCTCGACGATCTCGGCAATGGTCAGGTCTCGGAGGTTTCCACCGGTGAACTTCGCCGAGGGGAGTGAGGGGCAGCCTTTGACCTTGCCGTCGGCCTCCAGGCCGAGGACCCGGGTGCCGGCCTGACAGCCATCCCAGATGTACCCCGCCTCGCCGCCGGGCCGTAAGAGGTGCTCGTAGGGTCCGAAGTAGCCGATGTTGTTGCCCGGGTAGAGCTTGATGCCCTGGGGGGTGAGGATGCTCTCCTTGATCCACAGGAGGAGGGGGAAGAGATCCAGGAGTTCGTAGGGCTGAAGGAGGAGCTGGGGCCGGTCGGTGGCCCGGCCCATGGGGACCGTGAGCTGGACCTGCCAGGCGTGGCTGCCGAGCTCGACCAGAAGGTTCGCCAGAGCGGGGAGTTCGACCATGCTCAGGCGATTGATCTGGGTGTTCGTGGCGAGGGAGATGGGAGAGTCGCCGATGCGGCGGGCGGTCTCGACGGCGGACTCCCAGGCGCCGCGGGCGCCGCGGAGGGCGTCGTGGGTCCGCTGGAGCCCATCGATGGAGACGGAGATACCGCTGATCCCGGCGTCGACGGCGGCGGCGACGCGGTCGGCGTCGAGGTTGCGCCCCCCGGTGGTCATGGAGCAGATCATGCCTCGACGGACGATCTCGGCGGCGATCTGGGCCCAATCGTCGCGGAGGTAGGCTTCGCCGCCGATGAGGGTCACCTCCTGGAGGCCGAGGTCGGCGAGCTGGGCGACGACGTCGAGGGCTTCCGATGTGGAGAGCTCGTCGGGGCGGGCCGTGCCGGCTCGAGAGCCGCAGTGCCCGCAGCCCAGGTCACAGGCCAGGGTGATCTCCCACACGCAGTAGAGGGGGCGAATCTCGTCGGTGCCGTCGAGGTTCTCCCGTCGATGAGCTGTCCCGACACTACTCATCGGTGCCGGTGTCGTCGTCGCCGGTGTCGTCGTCGCCGACGTCGTGATGGGCGTCGCCGTTGTCGGTGTCGTCCTCGACGTCCGGTTCTTCCCAGTTGTACTCGGGGTCAGGCATTCCGTATTCGGCCACCATGGGGCAGCCCGTGGCGGTGGCGGCGATCAGGGTCCCCCCGACGAAGGAAGCCGCCAGCTTGCCCTTGGAAGATCGGCGAACGGCCCGGGCCGTCGGTGGTGTTCCGGCGATCGCTTCGGGGACGAAAGCGTGGCTGCAGAAGGGGCAGGAGACCTCTTCGTGCTTTGCGCAGTACCGGACGTGTTGGACACACTCCGGGCAGAGGGCTATAGCGTAGGTGCAACGGTCATTGCGGGCCATCGGGAGTTCCTCGGACGGAAGGTAGCGCCAGGGTTAGAGCACCTTGTGAGTGTCTAGTGTAGCCGAATCACGCGTCGGTGCAACCACCGCCGGAGCAGGTGAGCCGGCACTCGGCACGGCTATCGAAAGGTTCGGCCCGCCGGGGTCCCCAGGAACACCTGTTGGGATTGGCATTCCGCCAGGTCATCATCCCAGGCGTCGTCTTGGCTCTGGCAGCCCAGGGGAGCCGTCGCGAGGAAGAGCGCACCAAAGAGCGGGATGAGCCGTGAGCTGAGATTGGAGAATCGGCACTGATCGGGCATGATCATGGAATACCTTGGACGGCCGGACGAGAGGCACGTGATGGATGGGTTTGCTCATCATCTGCGAGAGGCGATGAAGGTCAACGGCGAGCGTCGCTCCGTGTATTCCGAGATCACCGAAGGGAAGTCCCGGCGGCTGTCGGGCCTGTTGATCGCGTCGGAACGGCTGTTGTTGCCGACGGCGATGTTTTATGACGCCCGGGCGGCTCGGTTCAATCGTCAAGGGATAGCGGTGGTGGCCGGAGACTTCGTGCCGATGGAGGGCCTGCCGGCGGCGACGACCCCGCCGGTGTATAGCGAGCGCGCGCCTCAAGAGGAGATCGAGGACGTCCGGCGAGACCTGAAGGGGTTGCGCCGGTCGGTGCGCAGGCACGCCCGAACCCATAACTACGCCGCCGTTGGGGAGGACTGCGCGCGGGCGCTGGCGATGCTTAGCGCCCGGGAGGAGCGCCTGGGGGCCCACTTCGCGATGGTCGTCCACCTCGTGGAGTCGTTGGGGTTCGCCGCCGCCAACGCCCCTCGGTGGGCCGCCGAGAGCGATGACGCGACCCTGGGCCTGTCGCGGTCCCTGGTGCGGTTGCAGGCGATGCCCCTGGCGAACGGACTCGTCTTCGACGTGATGGCCCAGGGACTACATGGGATGGGGTGTGGAATCTTGGTGAACGACGTGCCGGCGATCCCCTTTCCGGCTCAGCATGCCTCACCGTCGTAGACCTCATCGTAGTACTCGTAGGCGATGCCCTGTTCCTCAATGGTTTCGAGGGGATGTAGGAAGTAGGACGACCACTGATCAGCGATGCCGAAGACGTACTCCTCGCCGTCGATCGCGATGATCGCGACCTCCCCGACCTCTCGGGACTGGATGCTCCACTCACCTTCGGACTCAACGAATTCGTTGGGATCCTCGGGAGACACGCGGAGGTTTCTCCGCAGGTGGTAGGTGCCGTCGGGGCGGAACTCCAGGCGGTCTGTGGGCGTCACATGAGCGGTGATGCCGGGCGCGTGCATCGGGCTCTGTACGAGCACCTCCTCGAGCCCTTCCCAGGTCTCGGGGTCAAAGTCTCCGGTCACCACGTGGTAGGCGACCCTCGTGGCGAGGCGATCGGTGAAGGGAGAGGCTCGGAGCTCGTCTCGGATGCTGTCATCGAGTTCGACGGCCCGCCTCATCTGTTCCAGAGCTTTGTCGCGTAAGATCGTCGGACAGTCGGAGCCTGTGGTGATGGCCTCTTCGGCGGAGGCGACCAAGAATCGGACCAAGAGCTGATCGACCTCTTCGCCCGTCGTGGGCGGTTCGTCGGGGATGGGAATGGGACAGGCGTCCTCCCGTGGTTCGTAGGCCTGGGCCAGATCGCGGCATCGCTGGCGCTCACCGATGACGACGAGCAGGAAGTCGCACTCCCTGCTGAACTCGAAGGCCCCGTGAAATCGATCGGGGTCGCAGAGGCGAGCGTCGTCATCGCGCATGGCGAGGAGGAACTCACATCGGAGCAGGTGGGGGGCGTCGTCGCAGACGCCGGCTTCGGCGAGGCAATCACTTCGGGCGCCAGGGGTCTCCTCTTGGAAGCACGTTTCGGCCGCGGCCCGTCGCGCCTCGTCGGCTTCATCGACGGCGTCGTCAGCGTGGGCCTCGTCGGTCTCCGGCGAGGGTGGCTGAGCGGCGGCCGGATCGACGCCGGAGGGCTCATCGACGGTGGCCACCGTCGGGGATGGGTCGGCGGGCCTATCGCGGTCGCAGGCGAGGGGGAGGAGTAGAGAGCAGAGGAGAAGAAGCGGAAGGATGGGTTTCACGGGAGGCTCTTGGTCGGACACATGAGATTCTGTCAACGATGGGCAGACGATATCGGAGTGGACGGGAGAGCTCAACTGGTGTTCCGTCGTCTTGCTTTGTCCGGGACGGAGCAGAGATTTGAGGTATGGACGGGGATGGCCACATCACGCGACGGCAGTGGATCAAAGGGACTCTGGCGGCCTCCCTCCTGGTGGGGTCGGGGTGTACGTCGAGGACCGCTGCCCAGCCGGCCGAGCCCGACGCGTCGGTGCCGGCCTCGGAGGAGCCCGAGCCCTCGGGGTGGGCCGCGGTGCGGGAGGAGTTCGACGCCACCGATGAGGTGATTCACATGGCGGGCATGCTGATCGCCGCCCACCCGCGGGCGGTGCGGGCCGCCATCGACTACCATCGCCGGGGCCTGGACGAGGATCCCACGGGGCATTTGCTCTCGTACTGGGGGATGCCCCCCGGATCGAGGGAGGACTGCGCTCACGAGCAGGCCGTTCGGGCCGCCGGTTCTCCCCGGGTGGGTTCCATGCGTTCGAGAATCGGTTCGCCCTTGCCGAGGCTTTCGCGTTCCAGGAGGAGATCGGGCGGGCTCGGATCGAGGCCCGAATTCACGAGTTGGCGGATCATCTGATGGAGGGGCTCGAGGCGATGGACCATGTGTCGGTTCGAACCCCCCGGGATCCGGAGCTGCGCTCCGGGATCGTGACCTTCGAGGTCCAGGGGATGGGGACCTGGCCGGTGATTGAGGCCCTGCGAGAGGAACGGATCATCGCGTCCACCACGCCGAGCGAGTCGATCCCTCGGCTGGCGCCGGGCTTACTCAACGATCACGACGACGTGGAGGCCGTGCTTCGGGCGGTGTGGGCCCTCGCGTGAGGTTGGGATGGGCCCGGCTCTGAAACTCGGGACGTCGGGGTTTGCGGCGAAGGACGTCGGGACGTCGGGGTTGGTGGCGAAGGACACCGGAACGTCGGGGTTGGTGGCGAAGGACACCGGAACGTTGGGGGTTCGCGGCGAAGGACACCGGAACGTTGGGGTTGGTGGCGAAGGACACCGGAACGTTGGGGGTTTGCGGCGAAGGACACCGGAACGTTGGGGGTTTGCGGCGGTTCGTTTCCGAGCATAGTTCAGGACTCCCACGGTCCACCCCCGGCTAAAGCCAGGGGCTGGAGTGGGCAGGGCTCCGCTGGGGTCATGACCCCGCTCCGCCTGAGATGTTCTCCACACC
>SKON01000301.1 GCA_007120035.1 Myxococcales bacterium | reverse complement strand
GTCTCATAGCAGGCCCCCCGATAGCAGACCTCCTGCTCCTCACAGTCCACCAGCTCACAGCGGTCCACGCAGGCCGTGGACTCCACGCAGGAGGTCTCCGCCGTACACTCCGCGTCGGAGTCGCAGGCTTCATAACAGACCCCCAGATAGCAGGCCTCCCCGGCCCCGCACTCCACCACGGAGCAGTCGATCGCCGTGCACCGACCATCGAAGCACCGGAACTCGTCGTCGCAATCCCCCTGGGCGTTGCACGTCTCAAAGCAGACCCCCAGGTGACAGACCTCCCCCTCCCCGCAGTCCACGTCGTCGCAGCTCCCCGGCACCCGGGTCTCCGGCACGTCCACGTCCAGATCGTCGGGGACACACACCGAGCCATCACACCGATACCCCTCCAGACAGTCGCTCTGAACGGTGCACTGGAATTGTCGGTCGTCGAGACCGATATCCTTAAAACAACCTGCCAGGGCCAGCACCAGCCACAGCCCAAGGATCACACCGACGGCACGAAGGGTCATATCAAATCTCATGAGCTCGATCTCGAAGAAGTCTACTTTTAGAGTTTCATTGATCGCGGAGGGTCGCCCCCGGAGACCTCGCGACCACCTCGCTCCACAGGGACCAGTCCGGACTGCCCGCTGCCTGGGCGGAGTCCACGTGTGGGAACCTGCCGAACATCTTCCCTCGCCATCTCCACCTGTGCTACTGAGGATTCCTGAGAATCAATGGGGACACACCTTGATTTCCCCCTTCCGCCGGACTAAGAATCTCGCCGTGGACCACCGTTACTCTTGGAGTCACCCATGATCGAACCCGACGCCATCGTCCAAAAGATTCAGACCGCCCTCCCCGACGCACGCGTCGACGTGCAAGACCTCACGGGCACCATGGACCACTACCGAGCCTGCGTGATCTCCGAGGCCTTCGAGGGCAAACGCCTGATCGCCCGCCATCGGATGGTCTACGCCGCCCTGGAAGATGAAATGAAGGGCCCCATCCACGCTCTCACCCTGGAGGTCTTCACGCCCCAGGAGTGGGACAACCAGCCCTGAATCGGGAATCCTCCCCGGGCTCCGATGGTTCCCTCGCCGGATCTGATACTCCTTTCACCTCACGAGGTATTCGCCATGTCCAATGACAAGAAGATCTCTCTCCCTCTGGCCAACCCCGAAGCCTCCGCGACGCCACCGGCGACCCGCGCCGAGGGCGGCGATATCCAGAGCGAGATCGCCCGCGAAGTCCAGGATCACTCCATCCTGCTCTACATGAAGGGCGTCCCCCAGCAGCCCATGTGTGGCTTCTCCGCCCGGGCCGTCGCCATCCTCGCAAGCTATGGAAAACCCTTCCACGCCGTGGACATCCTCCAGGATCCCGAGAAGCGGCAGGGCATCAAGGAATTCTCCAACTGGCCCACCATCCCCCAGGTCTATATCGGCGGCGAGTTCCTCGGCGGCTCCGACATCCTCATGCAGATGCACGAGAACGGCGAGCTCGGCGAGATCATCGGGGAGCTCTGAGTCCGCCGCCGCAGAGCCCTCTTGACACAGCCCCCGCCTCGCTCTAAGGTCCCCCGGCCCGGAAACCGAGGCTCACCAGAGGCCCTCCCCGAGGGTCCTCTGTCGTTTTATTAACCGCCTATACCAAAGGCACGTGGAGACAGATTTCTCATGACTGTTCGACTTCGACTTCAACGTCACGGCGCCCGCAAGCGCCCCTTCTACCGCGTCGTCGCCGCGGACCAACGCGCTCCCCGGGACGGCCGATTCATCGAGATGCTCGGCACCTACGATCCCATGTCCGAGCCTCCCGCCATTCGCATCAATGGCGAGCGCATCGGCTACTGGCTCGACGTCGGCGCCCAGCCCTCGGACACGGTCCGATCCCTGATCCGCAAGCTCAATCGCGGCGAAGGGGTGATCGACCTCAGCAAGGAAGGCGCCGAAGAAGAAGCCAAGGCCGCCCGCGCTGCCGCCCGGAAAGCCGCCACTGAGGCCGCTCGCCAGAAGGCCGCCGACGCCGCCGCCAAGGCCGAAGAAGCCAAAAAGGCCGAGGAAGAAGCCAAGAAGAAGGCCGAAGAAGAGGCCAAGGCCGCTGAAGAAGCCGCTAAAGCTGCCGAGGCTTCCGAAGAGACTGCTTCCGAAGAAGCTGCAACTGAAGAAGCTGCTTCCGAAGAGGCCGCCTCTGAAGAAGCCGCCGAGAGCACCGAGGAAGAAGAGAAGAAAGACGACGAGTAAGTCCTCTCTTCCCGTGAGCGGCCCTCCGAACCGGGCCGCTCACCCCCCTCCCCCTCGTTTCGATCTGCAAGGCCCGAACCATGACCGACCAGCAAGAAGAAGTCCTCACCGAGTACGTCGAGCTCGTCCGTTTCATGGCGACCGCCCTGCTCCCCGATGACGTCGCCGTGGAGGTCAAGGGGAGCGCTGCCGCCGACCAGCTCCAGATCGACCTCCTCGTCCCCGAAGCCCATCGGGGCCGGGTGATCGGCAAGGGAGGGCGCATCGCCCGAGCGATGCGCACCATCCTCACCAACGCCGCTCTCCCCAACCACCAGCCCGTCGCCCTCGACATCGTCGACTAGCGCCGATGGCCGACGACTCGCAGCGAGTCCCTCTGGGGAAGATCGGACGCCCTCATGGCGTCCATGGCGAAGTCCGGATCTTCCCCTTCAACCCCGACTCCGACACCCTCCGACCGGGCCTTACGGTGTACCTCACCGGAGACGGCCCCGAGCAGGCGCTGACCGTCGAGTCCGCTCGCCACGCCAATAAGTTCATCCTCGTTCGCTTTCAGGGGCTGAACCACCGCGATCAGATCGACGCGTTCAAGCATCGCATCGTCGAGATCGACGCCGCCGACCTCCCGGAGCTCGACGACGACGAGTTCTACCACCGCGATCTCCTGGGCGCCCCGGTCTTCGTCGCCGCCGAAGAAGACGGTGAGCTCCCCGACACAGACCCTATCGGAACGGTCGACCGCTTCTTCGAGACCGGCGCCAACGACGTCCTGGTGGTCCACATCCCCGACGGCAAACCCCTGATGGTCCCCTTCATCCCCGAGGCCATCTCCTTTGTGGATCTCGACGACCGGATCGTCGTCCTCCAACCTCTGGAACTCTGGACCCCTCAGTGACCACCCCGTTCCCGATCCGCGTCCTCACCCTCTTCCCCGAGTTCTTCGAGAGCCCCCTCGCCACCAGCCTCACCGGCAAGGCCATCGACCGCGGCCACTTCTCCGTGGAGCTCACAGACATTCGGGCCTTCACCACCGACAAGCACCGCACCTGCGACGACCTCCCCTACGGCGGCGGCGCCGGGATGGTCATGAAGCCCGAGCCCCTCGTCGCCGCGTTGGAGGACGCCCGCGAAGCCCTCCCTGGAGCCCCCCGGATCCTCCTGACCCCTCAGGGCGAGCCCTTCACCCAGCAGATCGCCGCCGAGCTCAGCGAAGAGCCAGGCCTGATCCTGACCTGTGGTCGCTACGAAGGCGTCGACGAGCGGGTCCGCGAACACTGGATCGATCGAGAGCTCTCCCTGGGAGACTTCGTCCTCACCGGCGGCGAAGTGGCCGCCATGGCGATCATCGACGCCGTCACTCGTCTCCTACCCGGTGTCCTGGGCAACCAGGACTCCATCGAGGAGGAGAGCTTCTCCCGCCCTCTCTTGGAGTATCCCCACTTCACCCGGCCTCGATCCTTCCGGGGTCACGAAGTCCCGGAAGTCCTCCTCAGCGGCGACCACGGCAGGATCGCCCAGTGGCGCCACGAACAGGCCCTGGAGCGCACCCGCCGACGTCGCCCCGACCTCCTGCCGCCAGCCCACAGGGACGACGATCCCTGATTGCGCCCCAACACACCTCGTGTCACCATGCCCCACCTCGACGTCCCTGCCGGGAGACACAGGATCATGAAAGCCCTGCCCCCTCGCGCTCTGGCGCTCTCCACATCGCTCGTTCTGGCGATCACCGCCTCCTCCGCCACCGCCTTCGGTGAAGACACCGAGGAGATCCCCTTCGCCGATCCCCTGATGGTGCCTCTCGAGCCCTCCGCGGTCGGCCCCTTCGAGATCGGACTCCACGGCGACCTCACCCTCTGGGCCGACACCTTCGAGCGCCCCGCCGATCAGGGCCGGGGAGGCGGCCTCTACCATCGGACACGGGCCGGGGGCTTTGGCCGCTTCCATAGCCTCTCGCTCCACGCCGAGGCCGACCTCGCCGCCGGCCGCTTCGCCGGCGCCGGCATCCCCACACCGCCCCCCGTCGGCGACCACGGGGCGCGACCTTTTCATCCCGCCTTCGACGCCCTGCCCCAGAGCATCGATCCTCGCCAGCTCTACCTCCAGTGGGAGAGCCCCGTCGGGCAGCTCCAGGCGGGCCTCCAGACCAGCCAGTGGGGCCTGGGACTTGTCGCCAACGACGGCGCCCAGGACGACTACTTCTTCGGCATGCCCTTCGGCGGCGACCGAGCCCTCCGGGTCCTCTTCGTTACTGCGCCTCTTCGTCCGGCCCCCGGACCGGACTTCCTCGACGATATCTTTCTTGTTGTCGGCGCCGACCGGGTGTTCCGCGACGAGAACGCCGACTGGCTCGCCGGCGACGAAGCCTACCAGGCCATCACCTCCCTCTTCTGGCAAGGTGACCAGGGCCTCTTGGGCGGGTACGCCGCCTACCGAGACCAGACCGATCGAGACGGTTCTACGCTCCGAATCCTCGCCATGGACCTCGCCGCGCAGGGCCGCTGGACCACCGATGACGATATCTGGTCCTTCTCCCTCGCCGCCGAGGGGGCCTATCTCCTCGGCGAGACCACCCGCGCCGACGGGCCCGACCTCACCCAACCGATTCACGTGGAGGCCCTGGGGCTGGCCACCCATGGCGAGATCCGCCACAACACCTCGGGCATCGCCACCCAGCTCCGGGCCGGATTCGCCTCGGGAGACAGCAACCCCCGCAACCAGAACCTCCACCGGTTCCGGTTCGACCCCAACTACCGGGCAGGCCTGCTCCTCTTCGACCACCACATCCCCGCCTGGACCCAGCACAGTGTCGACGGCGCCGCCGACGAGCTCACCCTTCGCGACACCCCTCGAGGCATCGACAACCTCGTGGAGTCCGGCTCCATCTCCAACGCCCTCTTCATTCATCCCTTGATCCTCTGGGGCGCCACCGACGACCTCACCTTCGCCACGGGATTCCTCACCGGCGTGACCCACCGGTCCCTGCGGGATCTCCGGGCCACCTTCGAGGCCGGCGGCGATCCCGTCGGCGTCGCCGGCCGCCCCCGCGCCGGCCGGTGGCTCGGCTGGGAGGCCCAGGCCGGCGTCCGGTACCAGTACCAGGTGTGGAACTCCCTGACCCTCGCAGCCCGCGCCGAAGGGGCCTTCCTGGTCCCCGGCGAGGTCTTCGAAGACGCCACCTTCGGCTCCGACGCCCCCACGGCCCTCCTGCGTGCCTACCTCTCCGCTCATTGGTGAGCCTCGATGAAGCCCCTTCGCCGCGCCGACTACGTCATCGCAGCAGTGGTCTTCGTGGGCTCCCTGGCCCTCTTCCTGCGCACCACAGGCATGGGCTTCACCCGCGACGAGGGCTTCTA
The DNA here is from genome assembly GCA_007120035.1 of Myxococcales bacterium. GTDB lineage: Bacteria > Myxococcota_A > Bradymonadia > Bradymonadales > Bradymonadaceae > SKON01. Next base: position 5,259 of record SKON01000301.1, on the reverse strand, counting down.
CTTCCACGCCGCCTCCCTCTACATCGGCTGGTTCGAAGACCTCTGGCGAAACCTCTTCGCGGGCAACCTCGGCGAGAGCTTCACCCGGGAAAACATCGACCAGCACTGGTCCTACAACCCGGAACACCCTGTGGTGATGAAGGCCAGCTTCGCCCTCTCCCACAAGTTCTTTCACGAAATCCTGGGATGGATGAGCCCGTCGACGGCCTGGCGGTTCCCCACCATGATCACCGCCTCCTTCCTCCTCTCCGGGCTCTACCTCTTCGGCCGCCAGCTCGCCGGCGCCTGGGCCGGAATCGTCGCCGTCTTCGCCCTCCTCCTGCAGCCCAGGTTCTTCTTCCACGCCCACATGGCCTGCTTCGACGTGGCCATCACGGCGGCCTCCTTCTGGGTGATCTACGCCTACTGGAAGAGCTTCGACTCCCGCCGATGGGCCGTCGCCACGGGGGTCTTCTTTGGTCTGGCCCTCTCCATCAAGCTCAACGCCTTCTTCCTACCCCTGATCCTGGTGGGCCACTGGGTGATCCTGAACTGGCGAGAGTTCCGCCTCCATCTCCGCCCCAAGACGCTCGGCGGCCCCGACGACCGCCGGGGCCCGTCCTTTGAGATCCCCCCCATCCCTCTGGCCTTCTGGTCCATGGCGATCCTCGGCCCCCTGCTTTTCTACGCCCTCTGGCCTCGCCATTGGTTTGAGACCTTTCAGCGGATCCGGTGGTACATGAACTTCCACCTGGAGCACGAACACTACTTCGTGAACTACTTCGGCCAGAACCTTCAGGTCCCGCCCTTCCCGATCTCCTACCCCTTCGGCATGACCCTCTTCACCGTGCCGGCCACGATCCTCCTGGCGGGACTCCTGGGGAGCCTGTGGTACTTCTTCGACACCGGGCAGCACCGGCGAATCCAGTCGGTGATCCGCGATCTGCGGGCTCGCCGCCTGCCCCTGCCCACAGAGAACGCCGACCCTCGGGGCACGGGGTGGCTCCTGGTGATCAACCTGATCTTCCCCATCGCCCTGATCGCCATGCCCAACACCCCGATCTTCGGGGGCACCAAGCACTGGATGCCGGCGATGCCCTTCTTGGCCCTCTTCGCCGGATTCGCCGTGGCCGCCGCCGCCGGGGCCATCGCCCCCGTGATCGTGCAGCTCCTTCCCCGATGGCATCGCCTGGCTATCGCCGCCCTACCCCTCGTGCTCACCCTGGCGGTCGCCGTCCCGGCCGGCGTCGCCACCCACCAGAACCACCCCTTCGGCACGGCCTACTACAACGAGCTCATCGGCTCCTACCGGGGCGCCGCCGACCACCGGATGGTCCGCAAGTTCTGGGGCCACTCCTCCCGCCAGGCCCTGCCCTTCTTGAACGAAGACGCCCCCGAGGGCGCCTCGGTCTGGATCCACAAGATCCTCCGCACCGCCTGGCAGGTCTACCAGGAGGAGGAGCTCGCCAGGCCCGACCTCCGGGCCACGAGCCAACGGGCCAGCGACTACGCCCTCTACCACCAGCAGAAGGCTTTCGTCTTCGTGCTCCTCCCCCTCTGGGAAGAGTACGGCACCATGGCCCCCGTTCATGTCGTCGAAATCCAGGGCGTCCCCCTGGTCAGCGTCTATCGGCGGCCGGCGCCGGGAGAGCTGAAGTACCCCGACGTCTGGCGCTGATCACCGGACCCGCTCACCGGACCCGCAGCAGCATCCCACCTCGGATCCGGGCGCCTGACGCGTCGGCAAGCGTCACCAGGAGGTCTCCGTCCTCGGCGCCCTCTTCGGCCGGCAGGTAGACCTGTCTACCCTCCCCCTCCACTACCCAACCCTCCGGGGCCTGCCATTCCACGGTTAGAGGCCGCTCCATCGCCAGGGGCTGTCCGGCCCTATCCTTCATCCCCACCCACAGCTCCTGACACTCTCCCCGAGCCATGGCTCGCCCCCCTCGGAGGTCTAACCGCAGCTCCGAGGCCTCCACCTGGCCCGCCAGGGGGCCCTTCTCCATCGGTGGCAACACCACCGGGTCGCAGCCCGACGACGCCAGGGACTCCGATAGCTCCGTGCCCGGAGCCTCCAACGAGCCCTCCAACATCTCTCCTGGCTCCAGCTCCACTCCAGGCTCTGACGGGGGCTCTCGTTCCGTCTCCCCATCCATGGGTGCCTGACATCCAAAGATCCACACCACCCCTCCCAGAACCACCGCTCGTTGCCACGCTCTCATCGTCTCTCCCGCCGCGCTCTCAACATGCGCAGGCCAAACTCGGTTCTCCCGGCCCCAACGGAGCTCCCGCCTCGCAGGAGCCGAATTGAGGGTTACAAGGATCTGCCGGACATTCCGTGACCACGCAGTCCGTATTCCAGATACACGCGTTTCCGAAGTTTCCGGGACATTCATCGCAACACACACCTTCTCTACCGAACGCGTCGACGCAACCGTGGGTGCACGGCTCGCTGTCCTGATACGGCGTTCCCTCACAGCTCGCCGCCCCTGGATCACCCTCACAGGCGAAGCTTACACAGTCACGGAACCGGAGACTCTCAGGACACGAGAGGGTGATGTCACACTCCCCAAAGTCCTCGCAGAGATCGGGCTGGCATCCCCCACACCCTCCAGGCAGTACCCGGTCATCGGTCACGGTAAACGTACAGGTCGTCCCGCTACAGGAGTACTCCCGGAAGTCTTGGACCTCGCAGCTGCTACAAATCTGCTCTCCGTTGCAGCAGTTCGTGGTGCCCACCGTCACCCATCCGTCGTTCTCAGAGCAGTTGTCGGGACAGGTCACCAGGTTGTCACAGACGTCGAACACTTGGCCGCACTCGGCCTCCGCGTCGCCGCAGACATCGTCAATACTGCGGGGCTCTTCGCAAACGCATTCATTATCCACGCAGATATCGTTGGGCTCCGTACAATCCGGCGTATCTATGCACTCCACGCAGGTGCCAGCCAGGCAGAGATCCGTACCCAGACAGTTGCTGTTATCGTCAAAGCACCCCCCGTCACCGTCACAGCTCTGACATCCCGTGCAGCTATCGTCCTGAGGCACACACAGGTTGCTCTCGCAGCCCAGGCATCCATCACACCCCCCACAGAAGGCCTGCGATCCGCAGGCATTCTCGAGCGTCCCACAGGCCGTTCCGCAGACCGGCGTCGGGCACACACACTCGTTGTCCTGGCAGATCTCGTCAGCTCCGCAATCGCCAGCGCCAACGCACTCCACACAGGCACCACCGGAGCAAATATCGTCCCCACCGCAGTTGTCGTCGTTATCGATGCAGAGTCCGCTGCTCAGGCAATTCTGGCATCCCGTGCAATTGGAGTCCTGCGGGAAGCAGCTGTTCCCAAAGCAGTCCAGGCATCCTGAGCAGGTGTCGGCGCAGGTCCGCGCCACATTGCAGTCATCGACCACCTCGCCACAGGCGGCACCCTCGGCGTCACAGACCTCCTGATCCGTGCGGTCGTCCTCACAGAAGCAGGCGTTGTCCACGCAGCTCTCAAAGAGCTCGCAGGTGTTGGGGCAACTCACGTTGTCTCCGCAGGCGTCCTCGACCGTGCCACACTCAGCCTCGGCGTCGGCGCAGATTTGCGCCGGTCCCCGGGTCTCCTCACACTCACAGGAGTTCCCCACGCACACATCGGGCAATTCGCAGGTGTCCGGGCAGGTCCGCTCCACCTGGCAGGCGTCCAGCACGGTTCCACAGTCGGCGTCGGCGTCAGCGCAGATCACCGCCAAGGATCGAATCTCTTCGCACACGCAGAGGTTGTTCTCACAATCCTCAAAGAACTCACAGGTGTCCGCGCAGGTCCGCTCCTCGTTGCAATCGTCCACCACGGTCCCGCACTGCGCTCCCAGCGCGTCGCACACCACCTGGTCGGCCCGGGTATCCTCGCATACACACTGGTTGTTCTCGCAGTCCTGGAAGGGCTCACACACTCCGGGGCAGGTCCGCGCCACCTCACAGTCATCGAGCACCTCGCCACACTCGGCGTCCGCGTCGTCACAGACCACGGCGTCACTCCGGGCGTCCTCGCATACGCAGAGGTTGCTCTCGCAGTCCTCAAACACCTCGCATTGGTCGGCACAGGTCCGTACACCGTCGCAGTCGTCCAACACGGTCCCACACTGCGCTCCCTCGTCGTCACAGACCTCCTGGTCGTCACGGGTGTCCTCACATCCGCAGATGATCCCTCCGCACTCTTGCGGCGGCGTGCAGGTATCCGCGCAGATCCGCATCGCTCCACACTCGTCGGCCACCTCGCCACACTCCGCTCCGGCGGCATCGCAGACTTCCTGGTCCAACCGGGTGTCACTACAGACACACTCGATCACGTCGCAGGCCTCAAAGGCCCCGCACTGATCGTCACAGGTCCGGGCCACGTTGCAGCTATCCCGCACCTCCCCACACTCGGCGTCGGCGTCGTCACACACGGTCTGGTCGTCCCGGATGTCTTCGCACCCACAGAGGTTGTTCTCGCAGTCCTCGAAGGGCTCGCACTGGTCCTCACAGGTCCGCTCCTGGTTGCAGTCATCCACTACGGTCCCGCACTGGGCCCCCTGAGCGTCGCACACCTCCTGGTCCAGCCGGTCGTCCTCGCACACGCAGAGGTTGTCCTCACAGTCCTGGAAGGGCTCACACACCCCGGGACAGATCCGCTCCACCTCGCAATCATCGAGCACCTCTCCACACTCGGCGTCGGCGTCGTCGCAGACCGTCGCGTCATCCCGGGGATCCTCGCAGCTGCACAGGTTACCCACGCAGTCCTCAAAGGCCTCGCACTGATCGTCGCAGGTCCTCTCCTCGTTGCAGTCGTCCACCACGGTCCCGCAGAACGCACCCTCGTCGTCGCACACGGTCTGGTCATCCCGAGTATCCTCGCACACGCAGAGGTTGTCCTCGCAGTCCTCAAAGGGCTCACACACCCCGGGACAGTTCCGCTCCACCTCGCAATTATCGAGCACCTCTCCACACTGCGCGTCGGCGTCGTCGCAGACCGTCGCGTCATCCCGGGGATCCTCGCAGCTGCACAGGTTGCCCACGCAGTCCTCAAAGGCCTCGCACTGATCGTCGCAGGTCCGCACCGCGTCGCAGTCGTCCAGCACAGTCCCGCACTGGGCCCCCAGGAAGTCGCAGACCTCCTGATCCAGCCGGTCGTCCTCGCATCCGCAGAAGATCCCGCCGCACTCATCGGGCGGCGTACAGGTGTCCTCGCAGGTCCGCAGATCCCCGCACCCGTCGGCTACCTCGCCACACTGCGCTCCCGCGGCGTCGCAGACCTCCTG
>SKON01000298.1 GCA_007120035.1 Myxococcales bacterium | reverse complement strand
TCGGCGGCCGTGGGCTTCACCCCGGCCGCCGAACGGGTCGAGCCCGTCATCCGCAAGCGTATCCGGGCCGTCGGGAACAACGTCCGGCAGGACCGGGGTGACGGCTGAGCCATCATTCCCCACCGGAGCCCTGGGCCTCCGGCCCGGGTTCGCTCCGAGTGGCCGGTCGCCCCGAGGAATGCGTAGGTCTCCCAAGGATCAACACATCGAGGTTCGCGGCGGTACCAATCGAGACGGCCGGGTTGGCGACGATGGGCATCGCCGATGGGTCGATTCAACGGACAACCCGATTGGCCTGGAGATCGCAACCAACGCTCTGTCCTAGTTCGCAAACAACTTCGAAATATCTCGGCGGAGCGGCCCCTTGGGGCCTGCGTAGCCCCACTATCTACAGCTCCCGGCTTTAGTCGGGGGTGGACCGTGGGAGCCCTGTACTCTGTCTGGAAACGGACCCGTCGCGAACCCGGACGGCGCGAACAGTTTCGTCGCGAACCTCGATGTTTCGATCGTGGGTAGACGTACGCATCCCTCGGGGCGACCGGCCACTTGGTGCGAACCTGGGCCGGAGGCCCAGGGCTCCGGTGGCCGCCGCGAACCTCGATGTTTCGATCGTGGGTAGACGTAAGCATTCCTCGGGGCGACCGGCCACTTGGTGCGAACCTGGGCCAGAGGCCCAGGGCTCCGTCGACGGCCGGCCACTCGGGGCTAACCTGTGCGGTCGGCTACTCGAGGCGAACCTGAGGCGCCTACTCCAGAAACCGCTCGCGAAGCTCCGGCGTCGGAATCATACAGGTCTCCTCCTTCCCGAAGAGCCGGTACCGCCGGCGTGCCACCTGATCGTAGGCCCAGTCCCGCAGAAACCGAGGCACCGCCCAGAAGACCAAAAGCGGCAGGTAGATCCCGCCGATCAGGCCCAGGACCTTCAGAGCCGCCCCGCTCTTTCGATAAACCCGGTCTCCGACGATGAGGATCACCGTGTCCAGGTCGTTCTCCTCGCCGGCTTCCTCGAGGAGTCGAGACCCCACGTCGGATTGGAGGGACGCGAACCGGAACCGGGCGTCCTGGTCCCGTTTGATCACCCACTGTACCGTGCCCTGGCAGAGGTTGCAGACCCCGTCGAAGAGCAGGATCGGGTGGTCCTTCTCGTCGGTCATCGGATCTTGTCGAGCTGGGCGAGGTCGCGGGTCATGTTCTTCTGGTGGGCCTCAATGGTGCCGCCGCCGATCTCCAGAAGCTTCGCGTCTCGCCAGAGGCGCTCCACGTTGTACTCGCTGACGTAGCCGTAGCCGCCAAGGACCTGGATGGCCCGGTCGGCGACGTTCTTGGCCATCGTGGAGCAGTAGAGCTTCACCCCGTCGGAGTCCACCCGATGCCCGAAGGCGTCGAGCTCCAACTGACCGGCCACGTGATACACGTAGCTTCGGCCCGCCATGAACTCGGCGTAGCTCTCGGCGATATGGCGCTGGATCTGACCGTAGACGTTGATGGGCCGCCCAAACGAGGTCCGCTCCCGGGCGTAGTCGTTCATGATCTCCACGCTTCGCCGGGCGATTCCGAGGCTCATCGCCGCCAGGGTGACCCGCTCGATGGCCAGGTTCCGCATCATGCTCTTCACGGCCTTCCCGGGGGTCCCAACCAGGTTCTCCCGGGGCACCCGCACCTCTTCGAGGACGAGCTCCGCCGTCGTGGAGGCCCGCATCCCGAGCTTCCCGTGGAGCTTCTGACCCAGGGAGAACCCCTCACGGCCCTTCTCGACCAGAAAGAGCGAGATCTCCCGGGTGTCTCGGCTCCCGGTCTTGGCGTACACCAGAAAGATGTCGCCCATCTCGGTGTCGCTAACAGCCCCGTTGGTGATCCACATCTTGCGGCCCGTCAGGACGTACTCGTCGCCGTCCTCGACGGCGACGGTCCCCATCCCGAGCACATCCGTACCGGCGTCGGGTTCGCTCATGCACATCCCGCCGACGAGCTCGCCGGAGCACGTCCCGGGCAAGAAACGCGCCCGCTGCTCATCGGTGCCGTTCACGGCCAGGTTGTTCACGAAGAGCATCGAGTGGGCCAGGTAGGCCAGGCAAAAACCCGGGTCGGCAGCGGAGAGCTCCTCATGGACGATCACGGCCGCCACGGCGTCCATCCCGGACCCGCCGAACTCCGGCTGAGCCGTCACCCCCAGGAGGCCCAATTCGCCGAGCTTGTTGAAGAGGGGGCGATTGAACTGCTCGGTCTTATCGAACTCCTCGGCCTGGGGAGCCACCTCCTTCTCCACGAAACTCCGTACCATCTCGCGCAACACCTGATGTTCTTCCGTGGGGTTAAAGAGATCACTCATAGGGGCCGACTCCTTCTGAAACGGTAATTCGAACACAGGCGCCACTCGCCGACGACAATGTAGCCGATTTACGCTGCTGGACAAGATCCCCACTTCTGGTCAATCTGTGCCCACGATCAGACGATCTTGTTTGGACCTTCGACCTCAGGAGACCCTCATGACGGTAGAACCACACGGCGGCGACCTCATCGCGGAAGTACTGGCGAGCCACGGCGTACGGCACATCTTCACCCTCTGCGGCGGCCATATCTCGCCGATCCTGACCGGGGCGGCCTCGCTGGGAATCAACGTCTGTGATGTCCGCGACGAGGTCAGCGCTGTCTTCGCCGCCGACGCCGTCGCCCGCATGACCGGAGTCTGCGGTGTCGCCGCCGTCACCGCCGGCCCGGGGGTCACCAACACGGTCACGGCTGTGAAGAACGCCCAGATGGCCCAATCCCCGCTCCTGGTCCTCGGCGGTGCCACGGCGACGGTCCTCAAAGGCCGGGGCTCCCTTCAGGACATTGACCAGCTCAGCTTGATGCGCCCCATCACCAAGTGGGCCACCTCCCTGTCG
>SKON01000339.1 GCA_007120035.1 Myxococcales bacterium | reverse complement strand
TCCGAACCAGGCCCGAAGTCACTCCGGCACCGTCGAACTCCGCACCGGTTGGTTCTCGAGTGGTCGACTATGTGGAGAACATCTCAGGCGGAGCGGGGTCATGACCCCAGCGGAGCCCTGCCCACTCCAGCCCCTGGCTTTAGCCGGGGGTGGACCGTGGGAGTCCTGTACTATGCTCGGAAATGATCCGCCGCGAACCCCGACGCCACGATCCATGCCGCCGCGAACCCCGACGCCACGATCCATGGCGCCGCGAACCCCGACGCGACAATCCATGCCGCCGCCAACCCCGACGCCACGATCTATGCCAACGCGACGATCTACGGAGGCCCGACATCACGCCAGGGCGCTCTCAAACCCGGAGTCCCGCACGAAGAGACAGGAAGCGCCGGTCTGAAAGACCATCTGGCGCACGAAGACGATGTTCGGGGTGCGGTCCATCCCGAAGACGTTCAGATCGGCCTGGGGGACCGACGGGAGGGCCTCGGTCAGGGGCCCCTGTTTCAGGTGAATATCCACGTAGGGGAGGCGGGCGAGGTTGGCGAGATCCGTGAGGAACTGCTGGGCGCGATCCATGTTCTCCGGATCCTCGACGGCCATGATCAGACGAACCGTAGCGCCCCAATTCCTTCGCAGCTTGATGGCGAGGAGGAGGCTGAGATCGAGGTTCCCGATGTCCATGGAGATGCTCCAGTCCGGGCTTCGATCTCGAATGAATACGTTGACGTACCGGCGACGGCCCAGGCCGGCGGTGGGGTGGGGGGCGAAGAGGAGACTGCCGAGCTCCTCTTCTTCGGCCTTCTTGACGATCCGCTCGTAGTCCAGCGACTCCGAGCCCTCCTCGGGCATCCGGAGGAAGACGATATTCGGTCGGGGGAAGGCCCCACGGGCGGTCTGGATCCCGGCGACCAGGCCCTGGCTCGCGGACTCTCCTTCGATGGCGATCCAGTTGGCGAAGACCCCGCGGTCTCGGAAGTCGTGGCTCAGAGCGTCCAGGGAGGTCTGCATGTCCGCCGAGCCTCCGGGCTCATGGATGCCGACGAGCTGCACCGAACCCTTGGGGTAGGCCAGATCCTGGAGGATCGTGAACGCCCCCCGGAGCTCCTCGGGATCTTTCACGGAGACCAGGAAGTTGGGCTTCCAGGCCCGCTCCTGGCGGCTGGGGAGATCCCAGACTCGCTTGGCGGCCCACTCGGCGATGGAGATGAACATGCCGCTGCGGACGTCGTTGTACGGGGAGTCCAGAGACCGCCGGGCCATCAGCACGTAGGAAGCCCCCACCAGGGCCAGGGCCAAAAGACTGAACACGGGGTTGACGATGAACATCGCGAAGAGGCAGCCCACGAGCCCCACGAAGGAGACGAGCCGGGGGATCCGGAAGAGGGGCCGGAAGCTGACCAGGCCCAGGCTCTGCTCGAAGAAGACCACCACGTTGATCATCATGTAGGTGATCAAAAAGAACATGGTGATCAGGGGGGCGATCACGTTGAGGTCCCGAAGCATGATGGCCATCAGCGCGATGGCGCCCGTGACGAGGAGGGCGTTTCGGGGCTCCCCGTCACCCCGGCGGATCGCCAGCCACTTGCCCCTGGGCAACACGTTGTGCATTCCCAGGGCCTGCAAGATCCGCGGGGCCCCGACCATGGAGGCAAGCCCCGACGAGAAGGTGGCGCCCAGGAGCCCGGCCAGCACCAGGTACTCCCCGAACCAGGCCTTCTCCACCATGATCAGGTAGTTCTCGGCGAGCTCTTCGGGGGAGGCCGAGAGAGCGATCCAGAGCGCCAGCGCGACGTAGACCACGTAGGCTGTGCCGATGGCTGCCAGGGTCCCCCGAGGGATGCTCTCTCGGGGGTTTTTCAGGTCCCCCGACATGTTCAGCCCCGCCATGATGCCCGTGGCGGCCGGGAAGAACACGGCGAAGACCACCCAGAAGGAGATGCCCCCGAAGTCCGGGGGTTCTCCCGGGAAGGTCCCCCACCACTGCACGTCGGCCAGGCCCTTCTCCATGGAGCCCGTGGCGGCCGCCACGGCCACGGAGATCAGCGAGAGGGCCACGATTCCCAGGATCACGTACTGGATCCGAAAGGCCGTCTTGGCGCTCTTGTAGGCGATCCCCAGGATCAGGACGAAGGCCCCCAGGTCCACCAGGAGGGCCGGGTGGTTCGGGAAGAGGAAGAGCCAGCCCTCGCGGAAACCAAAGATGTAGAGCGTGATCGCCAGAGCCTGGGCCAGGTAGAGGGGGATCGCCACGCTCCCCCCGACCTCGACCCCCAGGGATTGGGAGATGATCGAGTAGGCCCCGCCAGCGCCGATCCGGATATTCGTGGTGAACGACGACATCGCCAGGCCCGTCGCCGCGGTGATCACGAAGGCCAGGGTGACGATGATCAGCCCCCCGAAGAGGCCGGCGTTGCCCACGACCCACCCCAGGCGCAGGTACATGATCACGCCCAGGATCGTCAGGAGCGTCGGGACATACACCCCGGCGAAGGTCCCGAAGCTCTGGGGCGCCCCGGCGGGCGCCGGGCTGGTCGTCGTATCATCCATTCATCAAGGTCCCGAACGAGGGATCGCTGGCCTCCTACCTTGGGATCCTTCGTGGGGGAGGTCAACTTTTTAGCGACCCGAGGAGGCGAATCTGGCACCTCTCCTCGGGCCAAGGCCACGAGGCTTGGCGAGTCGGGCCCGAAACAGCGGCCCGAAGGTCCTCGCGGGCCAAGGCCCGCTGCGGAATGGAGAAGGGCCAAGGCCACGAGGCTGGGCGAGTCGGGCCTGAAACAGCGGCCCGAATTTCATCGCGGGCCAAGGCCCGCTGCGGAATGGCGACGCCTCTGCGGACGGACGGGAATCGATCACACCCGAACCATGACGCGGCTTGCCAACGGCGGCGTTTCGGGCCAGACTGCCCGCTGATTTCAACAACGAGACCCGCTCTAACGCTGCGAGTTCACCATGGAAAATCCCGAGCGTGGCCAGGCCGTCAAGCCATGGCTCAGCCAGTACGGCGACCATATCGACGAGATGCTCTCTACCCCGTCTCATCCGAGCCTGCCGGCGGCGATGATCGAGGCCGCCGAGGAGTATGCCGACCAGATCGCGTTCACCACGGTGATGCCCAACGGCATGTACGGCTCGCTGCGGTATCGCGAGGTCGACGAGATGAGCGACGCCTTCGCGTATTACCTGCGGGAGGTGCTGGGGCTGGAGTCCGGCGACCGAGTCGCCCTCCAGATGCCGAACTGCCTGAGCTATCCGGTGTGCATGCTCGGGATCTTGAAGGCTGGGTGCGTGGTGGTGAACACCAACCCCCTCTACACCCCGGAGGAGATGCGGCACCAGTTCTCGGACAGCGGGGCTAAGGCGTTGGTGATCGTCGATCTCTTCGCCGATAAGCTCGAAGAGGTCCTCGGTGAGACCCCCGTGGAGCATGTGGTGATCACCCGGGTGCCGGAGTTCTTCCCGGCCGTGGTGAAGCAGATCACCTACGGGGTGATGAAGTACTGGAACCGGGCGATTCCGGCCCATAACGTCCAGGCCACCCGTCTTCCGACGGCCCTGGAGCAGGGCCGAAAAGCCGGCAGCGGTCGTCCCGACTACTACAGTGAGTTGGGGCACGACGACCTGGCGCTCTTGCAGTACACCGGAGGCACCACGGGGGTGGCCAAGGGGGGGATGCTCAGCCACGGCAACCTGTTGTGGAACCTGGCCCAGATCCGAGCCATGACGGCGGCCCGGATGAACCCCGGGGAGGAGGTGGTGCTGACGGCGCTGCCGCTCTATCACATCTTCGCCTGCTCCGTGAACTTCATGACCATGTTCCTGGCGGGGGCCCGCAACATCCTGGTGCCCAGCCCCCGGCCCATCCAGCGGGTGCAGCGGGCCATGGAGAACTACAAGATCACCTGGCTGACCGGGGTGAACACCCTGTACAACGCCCTGCTGAACGAGGAGTGGTTCGTCGCCTTTCCGCCCAAGCATATCAAGGCCGCCGCCGGCGGCGGTGCCGCCATGCACCACGCTGTGGTGGAGGCCTGGGAAGAGATGGTCGGGGCGCCTCTGGTGGAGGGCTACGGCTTGACCGAGGCGTCGCCGGTGGTCTGCTTTCAGCCCCTCCAGGGGGAGCGAAAGAGCGGGACCATCGGGATCCCCGTGCCCATGACGGACATCAAGCTCGTCGACGACGACAATAACATCGTGGCCGACGGGGAGGCCGGCGAATTGTGCGTGAAGGGCCCCCAGATCATGCAGGGGTACTGGAACCGGCCCGAGGAGACGGCCAAGACCATCAAGGATGGGTGGCTCCACACCGGGGACGTGGCCGAGATGGATCCCGACGGGACCTTCCGGATCGTGGATCGGAAGAAAGACATGATCCTGGTATCCGGGTTCAACGTGTACCCCAACGAGATCGAAGACGTCCTGTCCCGACACGGTAAGGTCCTGGAGGCCGCCGTGATCGGCGTCCCCAGCGAGAAGAGCGGCGAAGAGGTGTGGGCCTTCGTGGTCAAACGCGATGAGACCCTCTCCAAGGAGGAGCTCGTCACACACTGCCGGGAATCGCTGACGGGCTACAAACGACCCAAGAAGATCGAGTTCCGCGAGGATCTCCCCAAGACCCCGATCGGAAAGATCCTTCGTCGCGAGCTCCGCGATGAAGTGCTCGGAGGCTAACCGACGATGTTAACGGAACTGGAAACCACGCTCCTGGGCGTGATGATGATCATCATCATGCTCGGTATGGGCTCGTCGCTGACGTTCAAAGACTTCGCCATCGCTCTGCGCAAACCCCAGGCGATCATCGTGGGGATGGTGTGTCAGTATGGGCTGATGCCCCTGACGGCGTTCCTCCTGGCCACGGCCTTCGGGCTGCGGCCGGAGTACACCATCGGGCTGATCCTGATGGGCTGTATGCCGGGCGGCACGACGAGCAATATCTTCGTGTACTTCAGTAAGGGCCGGCTGAGCCTGTCGATCCTGATGACCGTGTGCTCCACGTTGATGGCGATCGTGATGGTGCCCGTGACGATGAGCCTCTACAGCCGGGGGCTCGAAGGGGAGTGGGCGATTCCGCCGGACCAGATCATCAGCCTTCTCTTCGTGCTCCTGGTGCCGACGGTGATCGGGATCGCCCTGCGGAAGTTCAACGCCAACGTCGGGGCCGTGCTGGAGCTGATGGGCGGGGTGATCGGGGTGATCGTGATCATCTTCCTTTTGGCCTCCTGGATTCCCCGCAACTGGGATCTCCTGATGGCGACGGGCCCGATCATCTATGCCTGCTCTATCGGTCTTGGGCTGATCGGGTTTGGGCTGGGGTACTTCCTGGCCAAGAACCTGTGGCTCGATCCGATTCGGGCCCGGACGATCTCGATGGAGACGGGGATTCAGAACGGACCTCTGGCGATCCTGATCGTGGCCATGGTGTTCACCGACGAGCGACAGCAGTTGGTGCTCCTGATCCCGATCCTCTACTCCATGTTCATCGTGATGACCTCCACGGTGATCTGTCTCTGGTATCGCAAGATCACGGACCGAGAGGTGATCGCTCGGGACAACGCCAAGATCGGCGCGATCCGAGAGACCTGAGGGGCTGTAGGAGGAGAGGATGGACGAGGTGCTGCAGGGCCGGTTTCGAATCGTCGAGGAGCTGGGGCGAGGCTCCCAGGCCACCACGTTCCTCGGCGAGGATCGGGTCTCCGGTGCCAGGGTCGCGATCAAGGAGCTCGATCTCGACTTCGCCGTGGACTGGAAGGCCATCGATCTCTTTCGTCGGGAAGGTCGAGTCCTGCAGAACCTTCGGCACCCCGGGATTCCGGCCTACGTAGACGCCTTTCATATCGACGACGGGCCGGTTCAGCGGTTCTTCCTGGTCCAGGAGTTTGTGGAGGGGGAGAACTTCCAGGAGCTCATGGAGCGCGGGCTTTCGTTCACCGATGAGGAGGCCCGGGGGTTTTTGGACGCCATACTGGAGATCTTGGAGTACCTCCACGGGCGGAGCCCGCCGGTGATTCACCGGGATATCAAGCCGTCGAATATCATCCGACGCCCGGACGGGTCGCCGGCGCTGATCGACTTCGGGGCTGTCCAGGAGGCCCTCCCCGACGAGCGGGGGGGATCCACCATCGTGGGGACCACGGGGTACATGCCGCCGGAGCAGCTCATGGGCCGGACCGTGGCGTCCACGGATCTCTACGCCCTGGGGGCGACGGCGGTGCATCTCTTGAGCCGGGTTCGCCCCATGGATCTCCCCGTGCGGAACATGCGGATGCAGTTCCGGGATCGGGTCCAGATCTCACCGGGGCTGATGAGGATCCTGGAGCGGATGGTGGAGCCCGACGTAGAACGGCGGTATCGGTCGGCCCAGGAGGTCCGCCGGGACCTGCAGCGGCTGGGCGCGGGCGGCCCGGCCTTGAGCCATGGGGACCAGGTGCCTGTGGAGTTGACCCCGGGACCGAATCGAACCAGCGGGGGGAGCCAGGCGTTGCCCGCAATGCTCGCCGTGTTGGGGATGGTCGTGGTGATGGGGATGGCTGGCGTGATGTTCTTTGTGGTCGGTGCTGATGAGCACGGGACCCCTCCGCCGCCGGAGAGCGTGGATACCGCGGGCACGGTGACCTGCTCGAGCGGATTGTCGCTGACCGATGACGCCATGGACATTCCTCGGCTGGTGGCCCGCGACGGGTGCGATCTCAACCTCCGTGGGGGGACGATCGATATCTTGGAGTACGAGCCGGGAACCAAGCTGACGATTCATAACACGAGGTTCGGAGAGATCCAGGGCGTGGGCTCGGGGGCGTCCCTGGCGGAGATCAACATGATCGGTGTGCAGGTCAGCCGGGGGGTGCGGTTTCGAAACACCAAACTTCGTGCCGAGGACCTTCAATCCCCGGTGATCGAGATGGAGACCACGGACGGTTGGATCAATCAGGTCAACGCCCGTCGGTTGAGCATCCGCGATGGTGAGACCACCTTCACTCAGGCCATGATCGGCGTCGTCGACATCGGTCCCGGTGGGTCTGTGACGATGATGTCCGGACGGGGAGGTACCTTTGACGAGGTGGTGATGGAGGGAGAGGCTGCCAACCAGGCTCGGGCGACTCTCGAGACCTCCGTGATCCAGCGGGCGGACCTGGGTGCTCACTCCTCGCTGGCTCTGGGCGGAAGTATTCAGGAGAGGCTGAATCTGGATGATGGCGCAACATTGATCCTTCAGCGGGGCTCCGGCCTCTTCATCGAGGAGTTCACGGGGACACCGGGTGCGGTGATCGAACTCCAACCGGGGGTGCAGATTCGTGACCGAGAGATCTTGAGCGCCGTGACCCTCCGACAAGATGGGGTCGTCGAGTAGGGGCCTCGAGCAGGCTCGTTACTCGAGGCTGCTTGGGTCCACGTCGCGAAGGACCACGTCGGGATCGTCGATGATTCTGAGAGCACCATCGAATTGTTCGACGTGGCTGATGTCTGAGGCCCGGCTAATCACTGCTCCACCTTGACGCATAGTGATGTCTTCAGCGGAGATATGGGCTTCTTCGATGATCAGTGTTCCCTCTATGGTCAGGGCGTCTTCCACGGAGGTGCCGTGGAGGGACGCCTCGGACTCCCCGCCGACATGCAGGCGCTGAACGGTTCCGCCAGTGACGTCGGCCCGTGCCGGTTGACCTGGAGTCCAATCCCGTTCCGGGGCTCCGACGACCACAAGCGTGTTCAGGCGGGGCTCGTCGGCGATGAGCTTACCGCCCGGGTACACCTCGAGCAGGTCCAACTCGGCCTGGGAGACGGTCACAGTCGCGACCTGGAAGTGGAGCCTCCGGCCGACGACCCCCTCGATTTGCACCGACGAGTGGACCGCGTTGATCGTGTCCGCTCTCAGGGATTGAGCTCTGATGTCACTTCGTCGAAAAGCGAAACCTTCTGCCTCCACGTTGTTCAGGACGATCTCGGAGCGGTCGTGTTCGGAGCGGTCGGCGACGAGCTCTCCTGTGATCGTCACGTCTGTGAGGTGGAGCGTCGCACCGGGAACGTATCGAAGCTCCGAAAAGGTCACGCCCTCGGCCGTGAGGCGGCAGGTGGGATGAGCGTAGAAGAGCTCCAGATTCTGCTCGGAGAGCTCCATGTCGGAGTCACAGGACGAAGGGGGTTCGGGCTCCGGTGGTGGGCTCGGCTCCAGTGGTGGCGTGACCGCGGCCGGTGAGTCCATCTCGGGGTTCTCTGGCTCCCCTTGGTCACAGCCGGTCAGGACCACGAGGGCGGCGATTACAAGGGCATGACGAGTCTTCATGGGTTGGCCTGTAATGGGTTTAGTCTAAGCCTTCTGGGACTCGGCTGGTCTGGAGGAATCGCGCCAGAGCCTGGCGCAGGATCCGCTCCTCGATGAGCCCCGTGCCGATCAGGTTGTTTCGCTCCATGGGGTCGTCCACGTAGTCGTAGAGCTCCTGGGTGCCCGTGGTCAGGTCCATGATGTAGTGGTACCGGTCGTAGACCACGGCGCGGGTGTGTCGGCGAGGACGGGAGTAGGAGTTTTCCTGGAAGACCATGCGGCCCGGGTCGGGGTCGGCGCCGAAGAACACCGGGACCTGGCTGACCATGGTGGTATTCTCCGGGATGTCGATGCCCGCCAGATCGAGGACCGTGGGGTAGAGGTCGTTCAGGGCCACCGGCGCGTCGACCCGGCGGGGGACGATCCCGGGGCCGGAGACGATCTTGGGGACCTGGGTGACGATCCGGTAGAGGTTGCGGGCGTGGGGGTCGGAGCCGTGCTCGTCGAAGTTCTCCCCGTGGTCGGCGCTGAGGATGGTGAAGAGGGGGCGATCTTCTGCGACCTCGGCGATCTGCTCCAGGAGCCGGCCTGTGTGTTCGTCGGTGTACCGGAGTTCCTCGTCGTACCGGTCCAGCCGGGAGGTGCCGAAGCCGATCTCCTCGTGGTTCGTGTAGGGGTGATGAGGGTCGTAGAAGTGGACCCATAAAAAGAAAGGCTCGTGCCGGGTGGCCAGCCGCTCCAGGGTCTCCGTGGCCTGGGCCAGCACCCGGGGGGCCAGGAAGTTCAAGTCCCGGCCGCAGACATTTCGAAACCGGTCGAATCCTCGCCGGATCGTCCACCGGGGGCTGTCGAAGACGGCGCCGCACATCACGGCCTCCGTGCGGTAGCCCGCCTCGGAGAGGGCTTCGCCAAGGAGGGTCTCCTCCTCGGAGACCAGGGGGGGGAACCGGTGGGCCTCCTCGAGCTGGACCTGGAAAGGGGTCTGCCCGGTCATCAGGGACCAGAAGCTGGGGCCCGTGCCGGAGTCGGCGGCGAAGGCTCGGTCGAAGACCAGGTTCTCAGCGGCGAAGGCGTCCAGGTATGGGGTGGTGTCTCGGTCGTGGCCCATGAAGCCCAGGCGATCGACCCGCACGGAGTCCCAGGTGATGAAGACGAAGCTCGGGGGTTGGTCGAACTCCGGGCGCTCCACCTCGGGCGCCACGGGGCGGTGGAAGGGCCGGTCGTAGGCCGGGTCCATACACTCCGCCTCGTACTTCTGGAAGCTCATGCCGTCGATGGGTAGCCCGTCGGGCCCCAGGGGCGGGCAGTCGGCCCGGTAGAAGAGCCGGTCCAGGTGCAGCTCTTGTTGGAGGGTGGAGAAGATGAACGCCGCCGTCTGGGCGTGGATCACCACCAGGCGACGGGCCTGGGGTTGTTGGCTGGCCACCCCCACGAGAGCGATGAAGAGAAAGGGGGCCACGATCACGGCGACGATGGTGGCTCGGTAGGCCGCCAGGGGGTCCGTAAACCGGCGGGCCGCCAGATCGCAGACTGGGATCAGGCAGATGGCGAGCCCCACCAGGAGGAACGACGGGCCCTCGACGGCCAGGAAGAGCTCCCACTGGTGAAGGATGGCGGCGATGGCGGCGGTGACTCCCAGGGTGGCCAGGCCGGCGACGAACACGGGGGCGCTGAGGAGTCTCGGGCGCCGAGAGACCCATGGTGAGAGCGCTCTAAAGAGCCCCCGACACCCCAGGGTCAGACCTGTCGCAAGGGCCACCTGGATCGCGAAGGCCACCGCGGCGATCACCAGGGGCCCGTTGCGGGTCTCGATCAGATGAGCCGTGGACAAGACGGAGCCGACGGCGAAGAGCGACAACCCCAGGACCACACAAAACACCGCTACGAGGCGCTGGCCGTCGGCGTCGGTGCCCCGCTCTCGCCACCATCTTCGGCAGGTGCTCACCAGGGCGTTTGTGATCGAGCTCGATCCCGTGGGGATCCACCAGAGGAGCCCGACGATCAGGGCCGCTACGAGCCCCAGGAGGACCCAACTGGTCGCGAAAGTGACCAACCCGACGAACCCTCCCCAGAGGGTCATTCCCGTGGCGTCGGCGGCGGCGAACCCGAAGTCCACGATCCCCATCAGCTTGAAGCTCGTCACCGTGCCCATGAGGAAGGACAGGCGCCGTTGGCTCCCTGTCTTTTCCCCCATTGTACCGGTGTCGCCCATGAACGGTCTCGTCGCTTCGGCCTTCGGTGTCGCGAGCCCATCGTACCCTCCATCGCCGTGAGCGCAACGGCCCAGGCCTCCCCGCCGAGCCCAAGAATCCGATGTCCAACAGGGTGTAGTTCTTGCTAAGGTTTGAATATCCGGCGTGACCCCTTCGTCTCAGGGGCCCGGACCGATGGTATTTCACTTCTTGGTGGCACCTGATGATTCTGCGACGCCCTCTGGCTCTCCTCTCCCTGTCCCTTCTGGCGATTCCCCTGGCCTGCGACGATCCAGAGCTCTCCAACGAGTGCGAAGGTCCAGGCTGCGTCGATCCCCAGGGCGGCGGGGGTAAAGCCGACATCTACGGCCAGGACGATCGGGTCGATCCCTGGGAGGTGGCCAACGAGCCGGTCTACCAGAAGGCCGCCCGGGCCGCGGCGGTCCTCTTCTGGGATGACGCCCTGACGGCGGGG
>SKON01000113.1 GCA_007120035.1 Myxococcales bacterium | reverse complement strand
CCGTGACGCTGGTGGCCAGTCCCGAGCTACAACGCTACCTCACGTTTCTGCCCCAAAACTCCGGATCGTCGGCACTAGATGCGGAGGTGAGCTGATCCGTATCAAGTGGGTTTCAGGGGGCTGGCGCGTAGCGCCGGGGGTGGTTCGCATCGGCAACCCGACCGAATGGACGGCAGCGCACACCACCTACTTCTGCTGACCGTTCTGACGCCGAGAGCCGCCACCTTCGAGGCCGGCTCCACCTCCACCGCTCACTTGCACACTCGGCGAACACCTGCGCCGGAGGCGGCAGGGCTCCGGTGCTCCTCCCTCCCTCGCAAACCACCCGTTCTCACGCCGAGAGCCGCCACCACATCCCCACTCCCCACGCCCCGCGCTAGCCTCCCCACACCGCACACCGCCGGTTCTGACGCCGAGAGCCGCCACCTACTTCTGCTGACTCAAACAAGCCGACACAAAACTCGCGAAGAGCGGGTGCGCCTGCCCGGGGCGACTCTTGAACTCCGGATGGGCCTGACACCCCACAAACCACGGATGATCCTCGAGCTCGATCATCTCCACCAGCACCCCGTCGGGGGAGGTCCCGCTGATCACCAGCCCCTTCTCCTCCAGCTCCTCCCGGTAGGCGTTGTTCACCTCAAACCGGTGCCGATGGCGCTCGCTGATCTGGGTGGTCCCGTAGATCCTGGCCGCCCGGCTCCCCTCCTTGAGCTCACAGTCGTAGCTCCCGAGCCGCATGGTCGCCCCCATGTCCTCCACGTCTCGCTGCTCAGCCATCAGATCGATCACCGGCGCCGGGGTCTTGGCGTCGAACTCCGTGCTGTTGGCCCCCCGCATCCCCCCCACGCGACGGGCGAACTCCACCGTCGCCAGCTGCATCCCCAGGCAGATCCCGAAGAAGGGGATCTTCTCCTCCCGGGCAAACCGGATCGCCCGGATCTTGCCCTCCGTCCCCCGCTGGCCGAACCCCCCGGGCACGAGCACTCCGTCACAGTCCGACAGGAGGGTCTCCGGCTCCAACTGCTCCAGCTCCTCGGAGTCCACGAACTTCAGGTTCACCCGGGCGTGGTTGGCGATCCCCCCGTGGAGGAGCGCCTCGTTCAACGACTTGTAGCTATCCGTAAGATCCACGTACTTGCCCACGATCGCGATCTGGACCTCATGCTCGGGGTTTTGCATCCGGTCGATGATCTTCTCCCAGTAGCTCACGTCCGCCGGCCGGGACCAGATGTTCAACGCCTGGGCCAGCTCATGGTCCGCGCCCTGCTGGGCCATCAAGAGCGGTACCTCGTAGATGGAGCTCGCGTCTCGCGCGGTGATCACTCGCTGCTCGGCCACGTTGCAGAAGAGCGCGATCTTGCGCTTGATCTCCGGCGCCAGATCCCGGTCGGCCCGACACACCAAGAAGTCCGGCTGGATCCCGATCTCCCGCAGGGCCTTTACCGAGTGCTGGGTGGGCTTGGTCTTCACCTCATCGGCGGCCGGCAGATAGGGCACCAGGGTCACGTGCAAGAACACCGCGTTCTCTCGCCCCAGCTCATTTCCCATCTGACGGATCGCCTCCAAAAACGGCAGAGACTCGATATCCCCGACGGTGCCCCCGATCTCCACGAACATCAGGTCCACCCCCTCGGCGGCCCGATACACCCGCTCTTTGATCTCGTTGGTCACATGGGGGATCACCTGCACGGTTGCCCCCAGGTATTCGCCCCGCCGCTCCTTGGTCAGCACCGCGTCGTACACACGGCCCGTGGTCACGTTGTTCAACTGCGTCATCCGGGCCGTCGTAAACCGCTCGTAATGCCCCAGGTCCAGATCGGTCTCGGCCCCGTCGTCGGTGACGAAGACCTCCCCGTGCTGAAAGGGGTTCATCGTCCCCGGATCCACGTTGATGTAGGGATCGAGCTTGATGAACGAGACCCGCAGCCCCCGGCTCTCCATCAGCGATGCGATCGCTGCCGCTGTGATCCCCTTGCCCAGACTGGAGAGCACTCCACCGGTGATAAAGACGTACTTCGTGCTGCGCTGCTCCATCATCGACTCTCCGCTTCTGGCTCGAGGACCGGGGACATGCCGCGGACTATAATGATCCCACCCCCCACTGACAACTCGGGCATCACCACCGTTTCTACACCTTCACTGCACCCACACCACGTCGGCGATCCCCTGGGACTGCAAGAACCGCAGATCCCGATACTCCTCCATGGCCTCCCCGATCTCCCCCTCCGTAGACACGGGCACCACGGTGAGCACCTCGTCGGCCGCCGCGCCCCGTCGGACCAGCCGAGGTGGGATCCCGAACCCACGCTCCATGTGCCCCCGACCGACGATCAGGAGCACCTGTCCGTCGTCCCCGGCGGCCTCGAACGCCCGCTGGGCCATTGCCTCATCCCAGAGCACCTGGGCCTGGAAGAACCGATCCAGAGCCTCCTCGTCGTCGCCCATCCCGTGGGCCTCGAAGATCGCCCGCAGGTGATCCCGGTACTCCCGATCATCGAGGTCCATGTCGGGCACCAGTTCGGCGTCTTCACCCTCCAGGGAGTCCAGCCCACCCCGGCCCACAGCCCGCACCACCTCCCGGGGTACGTTCAACCCCACCACCGAGAGCCCCGCCACCCGGGCCCGCCGCCACAAGGGCGCGTAGTACTCGTGGTCCACCCCCCACCGGGTCTCCCACTCCACCCCATGGAGCAGCGCCTGCTCCCCGATCTCCCCGGCCACGTAGGCGTCCAGGGTCTCCTGGAACCGGGCCTCTACCATCTCCAGCCCCACCGCGGGCTCCCCGCCAAGCTCCACCATCCCCACCAGCACCGACTCCTGCACCTCATGGTGCCAGGCCGCCCCGTGGGATTCTCCGACCACCACGAACCGGGCCGCCGCCGCCGCTTCAAAAAGCGCTGCCTCGTCCAGCCGCTCTCCCGTCCGGACGTCCCAGATCCCCGCCTCCAACCACTCGATCTCTTCCACTGGCTCCTCCGCCATGACTTCTCCCGGCCGCTCCGTCACGGCCTCCTCCGTCGTCGTCGGCGCCGCCGCGCACCCGGCCACCCACACACATCCCAGAACCACCGTCGCCTTCCAACCACCGCTCATCGCCGCTCCTCTTCTCTTCTCTTCTGATTCCTCTCATCGGGGAGGCCGATCGCCGGCCCTCAAGAACCCTCGTTGATCCAACCGGACCCTGGGATCGCCCCGAAACATCTCTACCACCCCCTCGACGTAGTAGTACTGCCCTGCCTCCAGATCCCCAAGGGACTCCACGGACACCCCTTCGTCGAGCACCACCGCCAGGGGCTCCCGATACCGGTGAAAGAACTCCAGCCGCGGCGGATCCCCCCGGGGCACCACCCGGGAGAGCGCCCCGAACACCAGGACTCGCTGCCCCATCTGCCCCCGCAACGACGACGTCGTCGTGTCCTTGCCCAGCTTCACGGCCCCGGGCCGATCCTCGAAGTGCTCTCGAAACAAGGCGATCGCCTGAGCCCGACGCTCCCATCTCGCCATCCGCACGTCGTAGTCATCATAGGCCCGGGCCCCCTCGGCCCAGATCCCTCGCCCCGCTTCCCGGGCCTCTCGTTGCGCGGCCACGAACTCCTCGTGGTGGTCATCACACCACCCGTAGGACGTAAAGTAAGGAGTCACCCCCGCCCGCACGGCCTCCACGTTGTAGTTGATCCAGGGCCCCTCTTCCCCATCGCGAATCCACACAAACCCCAGGTGGCGCCCGAAGTAGTCTCGGGTCCGATCCGGGGCCTGGTACTCCACATACACCTCGTCCACCCCGGCAAAGAACTCACGGGCAAACTCCGTGGCTTCGTTCCCCAGAAAGGTCCCGTAGCTCACCGGGCTCGTCGCCCCCTCGGTCTTCCCCGCCCGATAGGCCTCCCAATCCTCCTCGGCGGCCCGAAGCTTCGCCCCCTCCAGGCTCTCCTCGGTGTCGATGCACAGGAGCCGAATGGACTGATCAAAGCCCACCACCCGGATCGTGTCCCCGTCGATCACCCCATCTTCCCGGGTGTCGGCCCGCTGCACCATCCCTCGCGGTCCGACCTCTCGATCCCCCCCGGAGGTCCCCACACCCACCTGGGCCACCTCGGCCCCGTCGTCGAGCTCCCCACCCCGCTGGCATCCCGACAGGCACCCCAGAGCGACAGCGGCCGCCACAAGGGCGGCCCACTGCCTCTGTGTCCCCAAGAGGCTCACTCCGCCTCTTCTTCGTCGCCGCCCTCTTCCTCGGCGTCGGTGATGTGGAACTCCACCCGGCGGTTCTCCGCCCGACCTTCTTCGGTGTTGTTGTCGGCGATGGGACGGGTCAACCCGAACCCTTGAGAAGTCAGACGGCCTTCCTCCACCCCTCGACCGATCAGGGCTTCCTTCACCGACGCCGCCCGGCGCTCCGAGAGGTCCATGTTGAACTCAGCGCCACCGCGGTTGTCCGTGTGGCCCTCGATCCGGACCCGCTCCACCTGGGGGTTCTCGTTGAGCACCCTGGCGAGCTGGTTCAAGAGCGGGAACGACACCGAGTCGATCTCATCGGACCCGGTCTCAAAGAAGATCATCTCCCGCAGCTCGATCCGGCCGGCCTCTTCGTCCACCTCGACGACCACCTCTTCGGGCTCATCCACGCAGGCCGGTGCCCCATCGACGAGACCACACTCGTAGCCCTCGGGGCACTCCTGCTCGCTCGGCTCGTAGGAGCACTCCCCATCTTCACAGACACCACCGAAGGTCCGCAGGATCCGATCCTCGCACACCGGCGCCGGCGGGTTGTCGCAGTCTCCGTCTTCCCGACACTCCGGCTCGGGCACGCAGGCCGCCTCGCCATCCTCTTCGCCGCACTCCGTTCCCCGGGCGCACCGGGTCTCTGTGGACTGGTACTCGCACTCCCCGTCGGAGCAGATCGGCTGGTAGGTCCGAAGGACGCCCTCTTCACACACCGCGTCGGGGATCTCCGTGCAGGCTTCCTCCACGGTCTCCCGGGTGCACTCCGGCTCTTCCTCTTCTTCCTCGATCTCCTCGACCTGCCACTTCAGGGATCCGAACCGGAACCCCAGGGCCACGTAGACCCCTCCCGTTGAGATATCCACCGTCGACAGCGGTCGGTTCCCCGTCGGCGACGGAAGGTCCAAGGTCTCCGACCGAGGATTGCGCGGATACCACTGGTTGAACCCGAACCGCACGTAGGCCGCCGACGAATCCGACAGGTGCCGACGAGCCTCCACGAAGGGCCGCAACATCGTCAGCGACGTCTGCAACCGATCCTCTTCCCCGGTGGTCACCGTCAGGGCCCCCACGGCCGCCGACACCCCGACGCCGAGCTCCCACACGTCATCGCCGGCCACAAACGCCGGCTCCAACCCGACGTACCAGGCCATTGCCGACGGATCGGAGTGCCACGGAAACGCCACTCCCCCCAACAACGACAGCCGGATGTTCTCGATCACCACCGACTCCAACGCCAGGTCGATATGCTGCACGCCCCAGATGTCGAAGGGATCGGCCCCGTTTGGCGCCAGGACGTAATCGTTGAACCGGGCCAGCTCCGTGAAGAACACCCCCGTCTCCAACCCGAACCCAAAGGTCGGCTCGAACCCCGGGGCCTCATCGGCCTCGTCTTCTCCCAAAAGCTCGGCGATCTCTTCGTCGTCGGCCTCTTCCTCGGTCTCCGCTTCTTCCGCGAAGGCCGTCGCTCCCATACCACTGATCCCACCCACCACCAGCGCCAGCAGGATCCTTCTCAATACGAACTGGGTCATCGAGTACTCCCGATTCAACTATCATCATCAGCAAAAACGTCGTCCCCACGTATCTACAGGGAAACGCCCATCGATCAAACCCGTTTTTTTTCTCCCGCCTCTTGAGAACCCGACGGGCTTCCCCGATACTCATCGTGGAATTCGACTTCCCCCCCTCTAGAGGTAACGGAGTGACCACCACCCCCGACCTTCCCGCCATCGGGGACCTCGCTGTCGGCCGATACCGGATCGTTCGGGAGCTCGGCCGCGGTGGTTACGGCGTGGTCTACCACGCCCGCCAGGAGGCCATCGACCGCGACGTGGCCATCAAGTTCCTCCTCCCCGAGGTCGCCTCCGATCCCACCGAGGTCGAGCGTTTTCGACGGGAGGTCTTCAACGCCAGCGGCCTGGAGCACCCCCACACGATCACCCTCTACGACTACGGAAAGTCCCCGGCGGGCCTCTTCTACGTGGTCATGGAGTACCTCGACGGCCGAACCCTTCGCCAGGAGCTCGGCCGCCGGGGAGCCTTCTCCCCGGTCGAGACCCGGATCCTCGCCGAACAGCTCCTGGGCAGCCTCGACGAAGCCCACCGCCGCCAACTGGTCCACCGAGATCTCAAGCCGGAGAACATCTTCCTCATCAACGTCGACCGGGGTGAGATCGAGAGCCGAATCTTGGACTTCGGCCTGAGCAAATTCGTCGGCGATCCCCACTCCACCCTCTATCGCGGCCCCTCCCTGACCGCCGAGGGCGAGATCTGCGGCACCCCCCAGTACATGTCCCCCGAGCACGCCTACGGCGAAGACGTCAACCCCCCGGGTGACCTCTACTCCCTGGGTCTGGTCCTCTACGAAGTCCTCGTCGGACGCCCCGCCTTCGACGGCCCCAGCCCGCTGGACATCCTCCTCAAGCAGGTCAAGCACCCCCTGCCGGAGTTCCCCGAGCCCCTCCGCAACACCTCGCTGGCCCGATTCATCCGACAGGCCACCGAAAAGGACGCCAAGGACCGCTTCGAGGACGCCGGCGCTGCCCTCCAGTGGCTCTACCGCCATCCCTCGGACGGTCCCGCCGAGCTCCCTCACCAGAAGCCGACCCGGATCCTTAAGTCTGCCCCCCTGGACACCGTCAAAGACCAGACCCTCGCGCCCCCCCAGGCTCCCGACGGGGTCGAACCCACCCCGGCCGTGGAGGCCACCGTCGAGGTCCCCACCTTGACGAGCCGGCACTTCGCGCTGGAGCGCTTCGAGCTCCGCCTGGCGCAGATGCCCCTCCTCGGCCGCCGGCCCTCTCTGGCACAACTCGACGCCTGGCTCTCCACGGCCCAACGCACCGGCGGCCTCTTCGCCATCACCGGCGACGCCGGATCCGGCAAGACCACCCTCTTGGACCACTGGCTGGACCAGCTCCGAACTCACCACGGGATCACCGTCCTCCGCGGTTCCCACACCCGAAAGAGCCCCATGCTCTCCGGGATCATCGAGGCCTTCGAGCCCCTGCTCAACAAACAACCTACTGAGGACACCAGCCCCTTGAGCGCCGAGCGGGTCCAGCTCCTGGGGCGAGTCTTCTCCGAGACCCGGTCCCACGATGCTCAGCCCGAACAGGTCTCCTCGGCGGCCATCGCCCTCTCCGAGGCCCTCAAAGACCTGGCCCGCTCCGAGCCGATCCTCCTGATCCTCGAAGACCTCCAACACGCCGACCCCGTCACGATTCGCCTCGTGGAGCACCTCCTCACCGGGCTCGCCACCTCACCGGGACCCCTGGCGATGGTCGTCACCGCCCGTCAGTCCCGCACCCTCAAACCTTTCCAGGACAGCCCCGCGGCCAACCTCTTCACCCATTGGAAGCTCCCCCCTCTCTCGGAGGCCCACGCCGGCGAGCTCCTCCACCGGATCTTCCCTTGCTCCACCGCCCTCTCCACGGGCCTGCTCAAGCTGGCCTCCGGCAACCCGGCCCTCTTGATCCACCTCTGCCGATTCCTCCTGGAGAGCAAACGGGTCAGCCTCGATGAGGAGAACGGGATCTGGTACCTCGAAGACCCCTCCACGCCGATCGAGGAGCTCGTCCCTCTCGACCTCCAACAACTGGTGATCCAACGGGCCGACAGATACCTCCGGAGCTCTCCCGACGAGACCGCCCTTCGATCCATCCTCCACCGGGTCGTCCTCCTCGGCGATCGCTTCGACGCCTCCCTGCTGAAGACCTGCCTGCGCCAGGAGCGCATGACCGACCTGGAGCGCAACGCCGACGAGCTCCTCAAGAAGCTCGCCACCTCGGGCCTGATCCGTTGCCTCGACCCCAACACTCGCACCTACGCCTTTGCTCGCCCCCTTCACCGGGCCTCCCTGGTCCGAATGGTGGAGAGCATCGACGACTGGCGGGCCTTCCACGGCTGGGTCGCCGACGAACAGATCGCACGCTTCCAACAGGGCCACCCCCTGGCCACCCCGGCGATGATCGCCGAGCACCTGGAGCGGGCCCAACGCACCACGGAGACCATGACCTGGTGGCTGAAGGCCGCCGACCGCGCCGAGACAGAGCTCCGGTTTCGACAAGCCCTGCAGTTCCTCCGTCGCGCCGAGACCCACCTCCACGCCTCCCGAGAGGTCGACCCCCATCTCGCCGGCGCCCTTCGCCTCCAGCAGGGCCGCCTCTGCCGCCGCGTCGGTGAGTTCGGCCCCGCCGAAGACGCCCTCCGAGAAGCCATCGACCACTCCCATCGCTCCGACGACACCGAGGTCCGCGCCCATAGCCTCGAAATCCTCGCCGACGTCGTCCTCAAACAGGGCCGCCTCGACGAGGCCGCCGACCTCCTCGAGGAAGTCGGCAGCATCTACCACGTCCTCCTCGACGTGGAGGGAAAGCGCAGGATCCGCCTGGCCCGGGCCGACCTCGCCACCTACCGCGGCCAGTACGGACAGGCCCGCCGCCTCTTCCAGGGGCTCCGCACAGACCTCCGGGAGACCGGCAACACCCCCGCCGACGTCCGCTGTCTCCTCGGCCTCGCCCGCTGCGCCTACGCCGGCGGCGACCTCCTTCAGAGCCGCGATTTCGCCGACGAGGCCCTGGTCCTCGCCGACCAGACCCATGACTTCCGCGCCGCCGCGTCCGCCTTGATCGAAGCCGCCCACGCCGCCCTCTTCACCGAAGGCATCGAGGCCGCCGAGAGCCTCGCCCACCAGGCCCTCACCCTGGCCCGTCGCGAGGAAGACCGCCTCGCCGAAGCCAACGCTCACCTGGCTCTGGGCCTCACCCTCCGCCGCTCTACCCATATGGACCGGGCCGCCTTCCACGCCTCCCGGGCTCGGGAACTTCACGAGTCTCTCGGCCATATCTACGGCGTCCTCAAGAGCGTCCTCCTTCAGGCCGAGTTGGCCTGGCTCCACGGCGACGTCCGGAAAGCTCTCCTCCTCGCCGAAGACACCACCCGCCTCCACACCGAGCTCGGGGATCGCCACGGCTGGGCCCTCTCCACCCTCTTTCAGGCCCTCTTCACCATCGAGCTCAGGCGGCCCTCAGAGGCCCGGGAGCTGATCCACGACGTCCTGAAGATGGAGAGCGAGGATGGGCTGGGCCTCTACGAACCCCTGGGCCTCTTTTACCTGGGCCTGACCTACGCCGCCGATCACCAGATCGAAGACGCCCTGGAGAGCTTCGGCGAGTCCCTCGCCATGGCCCAGCGCATGGGCCACCGGGAACTCACGAGCCTGACCGCCATCAACCTTGTCCGCCTCCAGCTCACCATGGGCGACGTCGAGACCGCTCGCCAGGAGCTCCCTATCGCTCTCCAACAGGCTCAGATCCTCGGCCACGCCTACTGCAACATGTTCGCCCTCATCGGCTCCGCCCTCCTGGCCCATATCGATCACGACCCGGCTCGCCTGGAAGAGTATATGCGCCGCCTCCGGACCTATATCAACACTCCGAACTCCCCGGAAATGCGCCTTCCCGGGCGCCTCCGAGAGATGCGCCGCCTCGTCGACCTTCACCCCCTCAACCCTCGCCGACAGGCCGTGGCCGACGCCATCGACGACCTCCACGACAGCCTCCACCGAGATACTCAGGGCTGACCCCGTTGACATTCTCTCAGCCCTGACGATAGCTTGCCCCGTCACATTCCTTCGGCAACCTGGCGAGGAGACGATGGGCGACTCGATTCGCTTCTTTGAGGTGGGCCCCCGCGACGGACTCCAGAACGAGTCCCGCGTCGTCGATCCTTCCGACCGGGTCGCGCTCATCGAGCGCCTCGTCGACGCTGGCGTCGAGGACATCGAGATCGGCTCCTTCGTCCACCCCAAGTGGGTCCCTCAGATGGCCGGCACCGACCAGGTCGCCTCGGCCCTCGAGCCCCGCCCCGGGGTCCGGTACTGGGGTCTCGTCCCCAACCAACGGGGCCTCCAGCGCGCCCTCGACTCTGGCCTCACCCACGTGGCCCTCGTGATGTCCGCCACGGAGTCCCACAACCAGAGCAACCTCAACCGATCGCTTCAGGACAGCCTCCGGGCCGTCGAAGAGGTCTCCCGAAACGCCTTGGCCGAGGGCCTGACGATCCGCACCTACATCTCCACCGTCTTCGGCTGCCCCTTCGAGGGCGACGTCGACTTCGATCAGGTCCTGAAGCTCGGCGAGCAGCTCCTGGACTTCGGCGCCGAGCATATCTCCCTGGGCGACACCATCGGCGCAGGAGATCCCCGCTCCGTCGCCGACGGCTGTCGCCGAGCCGTCGAAGCCTTCGGCGCCGATCGCGTCGCCCTCCACCTCCATGACACCCGAGGCCTCGCCCTGGTCAACGCCTTCGCCGCCTTTGAGGTCGGCGTCCGCCTCTTCGACGGCGCCGTCGGCGGCATGGGCGGCTGCCCCTACGCCCCCGGCGCCGCCGGAAACGTCGCCAGCGAGGATCTCCTCCAGCTCCTGGATCTTCTCGGCGCCGACCTCCCGGTCTCCGCCCCGTCCTTCCTCCCGATCACCACCTGGTTACGAGACCACCAGGGGTTTACCGTCCGCTCTCGGGCCTTCGAGTACTCCCTCTCCCAAGAGAAAGCCTCCTCATGAGCGACACCCTCCAGCGCTTCGAGAACCTCCGAAAGGCCCACACCGACGCGGTCCTCTCTCTGATCGACGACGCCCTGGCAGCCTCGGAGCTCTCCGACTCCTCCCTGGCCCGGATGCTCCACTACCATCTGCAGACCGG
>SKON01000284.1 GCA_007120035.1 Myxococcales bacterium | reverse complement strand
CCAGATCCAGGGCTCCCCGATCCACGGAACGGACCTTCACGCCGTCGAACTCCGCCAGGTGGGCCGCGACCCACTCGTCCACGGGGTCGGTGAGCACCAGGACCTCCACCCCCCGATCGAGAAAGATCTCCAGGTGCGGGCTGGCCAGGGCGGCCTCATAGGAGTCGGCGGTCACAAAGTAGATCGCCTCCTGGCCGGGCTTCATCCGATCCCGGTACTCCTTCAGCGTCACCGTCTCGGCCCCGTCGTCCTGGGCGGTGGAGGCGAACCGCAGCAGGGAGGCGACCTCCTCCTGGCGACTGGGATCTTCGACGATCCCTTCCTTAAGGATCGGCCCGAAGGCTTCCCAGAAGGTGGCGTACTTCTCGGCGTCTTCGGAGAGTTCCTCCAACATCCGCAGCACCCGCTTCGTCGCCGACTTGCGGATGGTGTCCACCACCCGGTGGTCCTGGAGCAGCTCCCGAGAGACGTTCAGAGGTAGATCGTCGGAGTCCACCACCCCTCGGATGAACCGCAGGTACCGGGGCAGAAACATCTCGGCGTCGTCCAGGATGAACACCCGCTTGACGTAGAGCTTCACCCCTCCGGTGGTCTCCTGCCCGGGCACCTTCAGCTCAAAGGGCTTCTCCGTCGGTACGTAGAGCAAGAGAGTAAACCGCAGCAGCCCCTCCACGGTGCTATGCACCCACGTCAGGGGCTCGTCAAAGGCCCGGGCCACGTGCTTGTAGAACCCCTGGTACTCCTCTTCGGTGATCTCCGACTCCGGTCGGGTCCACAGGGCTGCGGCCTGGTTGACCTTTCGCCAGGTCGTCTCCCCGGACTCCTCGTCGTGCTCCCCGAAGTGAATCGGAAAGGAGATATGATCCGAGTACCGGCGAGCGATCTCTTCCAGTCGGTGGGGCTGCAAAAACTCGTCGCCGTCGTCTCGCAG
Organism: Myxococcales bacterium; assembly: GCA_007120035.1. Lineage (GTDB taxonomy): Bacteria > Myxococcota_A > Bradymonadia > Bradymonadales > Bradymonadaceae > SKON01. Next base: position 1,979 of record SKON01000284.1, on the reverse strand, counting down.
GTGCAAGACGATCTCCGTGCCCCGGGTCTCCTTCTCGGCCGTCGACAGGGTGTACTCCCCTTCGCCGCGGGACTCCCATCGGACGGCCTCCTCGACGCCGGCCCGCCGGGTGGTCAACACCACTCGCTCGGCCACGATGAAGGCCGAGTAGAACCCGACCCCAAACTGCCCGATCAACGCAGCGTCCTTCTTCTGGTCCCCCGTCAGGGCCTCCAGAAACTGCCGGGTCCCGCTGTGGGCGATGGTCCCGATATTGGACACGATCTCCTCACGGCTCATCCCGATCCCCGTGTCCCGTACGGTGATGGTGCGCTCATCCTCGTCGATCTCGACCTCGATCTTCAGCTCCGTCTGCCCCTCGAAGAGAGACTCGTCCGAGAGGGCCTCGAACCGAAGCTTGTCGATGGCGTCCGACGCGTTGGAGATCAACTCCCGCAAGAACACCTCGCGATGGGAGTACATGGAATGGATCATCAGCCGCAGAAGCTGGCTGACTTCGGCCTCAAACGCTCTTGTTTCCTCTGTCTCGCTCATGATTCAGCACCTCATCGACGTCTCTACAGTCCAGGGGATTCTCCGTTGTGGGGCGCAATTGTAGAGATTCGCCACGGGTTGGCAACCCGTTCGATACCTCCGTGGTTGGCGGCGAAGGAAGTTCGAACCTTGGAACCTCAGGGTCGGCGGCGGAATCGTTCGTGGCGTCCGGGTTGGCGACGAAGGACATCGGAAGGTCGGGGTTCGCGACGGGTCATTTCCAAGCATAGTACAGGGCCCCCACGGTCCACCCCGGGACAAGCCCCGGGGCTATAAAGTAGTGGGGCTACGCAGGCCCCAAGGGGCCGCTCCGCCGCGATGTTTTGAACCGTCGTGCTGACTCGGGACCTGGTAGTGCGAGCCCGAGGTCGTCAGGTTGTTAGTGCCGCGTGGGAGAGTCCCGCCACAGGCCCCGGAGCCGTGATGGCGATCCTTCAACGGGGCAACCCGTCGTTCCAATGCCCCCGGCGGAACGGGGCCTTGGCCCCTGTGAAGCCCCACTACTTAATAGCCCCGGGGCTTGTCCCGGGGTAGACCGTGGGGGCCCTGAACTCGGTGGGGAATTGATCCGTCGCCAACCCGGACCCCACGATCAATTCCGCCGCGAACCCCCAGTGTGATCGAAGACCCAGACCTCACGCCCGTTGCGATCATTTTGCGGGCGGACTACAACTAGATGTATTCTGGTGTATGCTTAGGCTCTTCGTTCTCGACTCTCCTTCGTCTGAGACCCTGGCAGATGGCATCTCGCTCCGACAACGCCTCCGAGGCTCCCCGCCGAGTTCGTCTCCCCGACGTGGGCGACGTCCTGGTCAATCGCTACGAGATCCGCCGCAAGATCGGCGAGGGCGGCATGGGTACGGTCGTGGAGGCCTGGGACCGGCGCCTGGAGCGCAAGGTCGCCATCAAGCTCCTTCACGCCCACCTGGGCGATGACGAGGACTTCGCCCGACGGTTCGAGCGAGAAGTAGCCATCGCCAAGGATCTGGAACACAACAACACGGTCCGGATCTACGACTACGGGAGCACCGAGGCGGGGGTCCGATTTCTGGTCATGGAGTACCTGGAGGGGACCAGTTTTCGCGAGGAGATCGACAAAGGTCCCATGACCCTACGCCGGGTCGTCGGCCTGGGCACCCAGCTCCTCGATGGACTCGCCGAGGCCCACGCCATGAATGTGGTCCATCGAGATCTGAAGCCCGGCAACATCCTCCTGTCCAAGGGGCGCCGCGGTCGGGTGGGGGTGAAGATTCTCGACTTCGGGATCGCCCGGTCCCTGGACGCCAGCCGCACCTCGATCACCGAGCCCGGGGCCTTCTTCGGCACCGCCCAGTACACGGCCCCCGAGATCTTCGAGGACGGACAGGTCTCCAAGCAGTCCGACATCTATGCCTGCGGGCTGATCCTCTTGGAGATGCTCTTTGGCCGCCCCGTCTTCGACGTGG